>JBDNFN010000001.1:0-1986 GCA_041689795.1 Fuerstiella sp.
AACCAGTGCCTACCAAGATCGCTTACGGATTCGGGCAGTGGCTTATCGGCGATAAGAAACACGAGGCATTCCCCAAGCAATCTGAACTATCTGAAGGCAAATTTGGCAACTGGCTGCGGTTACCGGGGCGACATCATAGTCGTAGCCATGACTCCATATTCTGGGGCGACGGGTCATGGCTTAATGACACTGAGTCAGTGGAATTGTGGCTGAATGCTCCACTGAATGACCCCGCATGTTTGGCCGTGGTTCCGCTGCCTGCGGTAACATTACCTGAGCCGAACACTCGTTATGACACCACAGTTTCAGACAGCGTCGTTGACAGTGGCGTGCTCCCCGAATTCGGTACCAGTTAGAATGAGAGTCTTTAGAGCCCAATTCCGGGCGAGGAGATTTTGATGAGCACTACGAAACGAAAGCGTCGCAGCCCAGAGCAAGTTGTGAAGGCTTTAGCCGAAGGTGAGTCAATGCTTGCCGCCGGCAAGTCATCCGCGGAGGTTTACCAAACACGCAAAAAGGAACACGCAAAAAGGGGACATTCTACTTTAACTGTGTTGCGAGCGTTGTTGTTGTGATGGAATGCCACGCACAGCCCGAGCATCGCAAGGAAGGAGAATAAGGGGACATTCTACTTTAAGGAAAAGTACAATGTCCCCTTTTTGCGTTCCCACTCGCACTCGAAATTCTTTTGCGACTGTTGAGATTGACCAAGCTCGAAGGTGCCACAGTAGTATTGCTCAAGTGGTCGCCACTCGCTGCGTTTGTTGTCGATAGCGCAGTGAATCTTGTAGTGACCAAGGTCAACGCCAGAGTTGCGGATCAGGTTTACGAGGTTGAGCATTCTTTAGTCGGATAACGATGGAGGTCACCGGGTTGCGGCCAGCGACGTTGGGTTCAGAATTCAAGCAGCGGCCGCAACTCCGCGTGCACCGTTTTGTTAGCTGGCTGTTGGACCGTCAGTCACACTTTAGGTCTTCAACGAACCTTGCATGCGGCGTGACTTCAGACACAGGGACATCGAGTTGATCTGAGACGATTGCAACGAGTTTTTTCCAAACATCATTTGGCTGGTCAATTATCGGCGAAGATCGTTGCGTTGGGTAAATCGGTGGACGGGCGTGTCGTACCAAATCGCGGACGGTCTGGCAGTTTTCAGGAAATGCCGCCGCGAAAGGTCTCGTTGAAAAATATGCAAGCGGTACGAGGATTATACTGATGCAAAATGCGAGCACGAGGCCGGCCGAACCAATGGCCGCGATCAAAAAAAAGATTATGGTCAAGAGTAAAACGCAGATGATTGTTTGAACGGCAGATGAAACGTGGCCCGGGAGCACGAGTGGTGGAAGATCGATGGACGTGCGTGATTGCAGTTGTTCCCAAACTGTGCGGCGGCCACTACGTGGAATGAGGGTTTGCAGTAAAGAACGTGGACGAACAGAACGCCGTGGCGAGGGTGTCAGTGAATAAATGGCGTCGCGAGTTTTGAAGAAAGGCTTGAGTGAAGGGCATGTGCCGCTAGCTTGTAGCTGCTTTTGATCTGCAATTTGGGAGCAGATAGCGAGCAGTAGATCGTCGACGGTCCGAATGTCGTTCCAGTCGTCTCCGACGTAAACATCGAATTCGTCTTCGACAGCAAGGACGAGGTTAACCAGGTCGAGTCCCACTGCAGTAACTCCTTGCCAGCTAACGATTAATACTTCACCCGCAGTTTAGTGGGTGTGAAATTTTATTGGCGGGGTTCTTCCCGCAGTGCGGAGAGTTTCTCGGATTTTATTGCGACATGCAAGTCCCCTGAAGTGACTTGGGGATAAATTTTGTTTTAGTACACTCCTGCTACGTTTGGAGAGGGAAAAAGCTGCCATGTGGGTGTATCAAAACGAGTGTAACCTGAGTTCAGCGCGTAGTGGTAGCGAGTCCGTCTTGAAGCGGATTTTTTGAGGGATCGAGGGTCTGGAGCGGAACTGACGAGGGTGTCATCTCTGTCGG
>JBDNFN010000002.1:0-20501 GCA_041689795.1 Fuerstiella sp.
GCACCGGGTCCACCGAAAAACACGACGAAAAAACCAGCAAATTAGACCACTTTCCACCAAAACCCTGGCCGGTTTTGACCCGCAAACAAGTGGCCGGTTTTAACCCGCGCACTGACAGCCAGGTTCTAAGGCGGCATGCTCGCCACCCATTACGAAGGCTTCACATTGATGGAGACTGCGATTCGGTATGGCCAGCAGTTCAGCAAGCTTCGGGTTCCCGGTGCCGACAGACCACAGTCGTCCTGGCGAGCAAAATGACTCGCGCGAACCTTTGTTTTACAGCAACAGCCTTTCATCCACCGAGCAGCCTGGAATGAATAGTTCTTTCCTTCCGTTCGAACAGCATGCTTTTGAACATGGCCAACCATCGACAGCGGAAGGTTTACGAACGATCTAGCCGTCGTGCTGCGCTTCGCAAATCACCGGGACAGACAATTCATTTGTGCAGACAATCCGGCAACCCTAAGTTTGAACGTAGCCAAATGCCACCACCACAATCAGCCTGTTTCTGAAATGCTAATACGAGCCGGGCCGTAGCCCTGATTTTCATTCGGCTTAGCCTGTCATGCACGCGTGCTGCGTAGCTGATTCAATCGCCGCAGGCAAATGTTTGAGACCAAAACCGGATAACGCCGGTTGAATCCGGGCGGCTAGGGAATGCTTATCGCGTTCGACATTTCTGCTGACAAATTAGGTGTCTACGTCATCTGCGAAACTGGCTTCTTCCATAATGACCTTGTAGCGTTCAGAAGCTTCTTTGCCGAGTAGCTGATTGAATGTTTGATCAGCGTCAAGCTGGCTTTCGATGTCTATTCGCAACAGAACTCGAGCCTTGGGATTCAAAGTCGTGTCGCGCAACTGAGCGGCATTCATCTCCCCCAGTCCTTTGAATCGCAGGACTGTCGCGTTACGGTTGGCGGGAAGAGCGGCCAAGATTTCTTCCTTCTCAGCGTCTGTCTGAGCATAGGTGATCGTCTTGCCTACCTCGATTCTGAAGAGCGGTGGCTGAGCAATAAACAGTTTGCCCTGACGAATCAACTCCGGCATGTGACGAAAGAAAAAGGTCAGCAACAGTGTGGAAATATGGTAGCCGTCGCTGTCAGCATCCATCAGCAGAATAATTCGGGCGTACCGCAAACGGTGAATGTCAAAATTGGAGCCAATTCCGGTTCCAAGTGTTTCGACCAGATCGTTGATTTCCTGATTCTTTAAGATCTTGGACAGACCCAGCGATTCCGTATTCAGAATTTTTCCCTTCAGAGGCAGGACAGCCTGATTGATTGAGTTCCGTCCCATCACGGCAGTTCCTCCCGCCGACTCACCTTCTACGATGAAGACTTCGGAATCAATCGCCGTCTTGCTCTGGCAATCGACCAACTTACCCGGCAGATTCGTCCGTCGGTGCGCGACGGATTTTCGTTTCACCTCGGAAACGGCGTCTCGACTTGCCATGCGAGCACGAGCCGCCAGCACGATTCGACCAAGAATTGAGTCAGCCAGAGTTGGATTGTTGTTAAGCCAGTTTTCAATCGCCGGACGGACGATGCCGTCCACGTGTGACGTCATTTCAGGGTTATTCAGTCGCTCTTTGGTTTGCCCCTGAAACATCGGGTCGCCCAAAAATATCGACAGAATTCCAACAATGCCTTCTCGAATATCGTCAGCGCTAATCGTGATTCCGCGAGGCTTATAATTGTGGACCTCCATGTAGTTACGAACGGCCTTAGTCAGCCCCGCTTTCAATCCGTTCTCGTGCGTGCCTCCACCATGTGTGCGGATGCCGTTTACGTAACTACGGATGTGCTCGTCTGTCGATTCGGTCCATTTCAGGACCAGTTCGACACGAGCAACCTTGTCGTCTTTTTCGACCTTGAACAACTGTTCATGAACCGACTTGCGTCCGCCATCCTTTAACACTTTTTCAATGTATGCGCTGATTCCTTCGGGATGACTGAGTTCGTGGGTTTCCCCTTTCTGTTCGTCTTTAAAGACAATTGTCAGTCCGCCGTGAATGTATGAAACGTCTTCAAGGTGCTGGCGTATGGTGTCAGAATTGAACTGCGTGCGACGAAAAATGGTTTCGTCTGGCTCAAAATAGATAGTCGTACCGTGTCCTCGAAACGGTTTTACCTTTTGCACAGGAGCTGTGGGCTTACCACGCCTGTAAGTCTGCTGCCATTCAAAACCATCACGATGAATTGTGGCAATCAGTTTGGAAGACAGAGCATTTACAACGGACGATCCAACTCCGTGTAGACCGCCGCTGCGAGCATAGCTTTTGTCGTCAAATTTTCCGCCAGCATGCAGCGTCGTCAGAATTACTTCCAACGACGACTTTTTCATCTTCGGATGTTTATCAACCGGAATGCCTCGACCATTATCCTGCACGGTGCAACTGCCGCCATCCTTATGAAGAGTCACCACGATTCGGTCGCATTCCCCTGCCAGAAATTCGTCAACTGAATTATCGACCACTTCCCAAAGCAGGTGGTGCAGGCCGCGAGAATCGACGCCCCCGATATACATCGACGGACGCTTGCGAACCGGTTCCAGGCCTTCAAGAACCTCAATGTCGCTTGCCGTGTAGGTTGATTTCGCTGATGACATAAGATTAATGCAATATGAAAACTTCCGTCCCCCAACAGGGAAGCCTGCTCACAAGAGCCTTCGCGGAGGGGACAACCTGGAACTTAAAACAATGAGCGTGTGCTACGGGTTCGTGATATAAACGGTGGAATATCGTTCAATGTAAGTGTGTTCGTATATATCAGTGCTAATTTGGCAGTTGAGAATCTGCACGATACCTGAAGGGCCTCGATATAACACATTTGGTTTTTGTCGCAGATCGTCTGCACGCTGGCGTCGGTGGCTGACTATTATGATTCTGAGACGCTGTTTTTTCTGCCAGAATTGTGGTCGCCGTTGTACAAGATCGATTTGGAAAACAAATCCCGGCCTCTAAGCCGACGATACGCGGGCTACAGCCAGGTTGAACTGTCGCACATTCAAGCTGAATGATTTATTCGCCCTCCATCTCGGCCCAGTCAACAAGTTGAATATCTGACTGAATGACTTTTTGAAAGTCGGATCTTTTGCTGGTCATAACGCCACGGCCACCGCGAGAAGTGACCTGATACTTCTGTTGACCGAAAACGAGTTCTTTATCGTTGGAATTCAGAACTCGCAGGCAGTCGCTGGGGCGAGACAACTGGACGACGCCAAGGACAAAGTCGTCAACATCCAGCCTGATTCCACGAACACCTTTTCCAGCATTAGTCAGCATCGGCACTTCAGCCAATGAGAAGTGCAGTACTCTTGCTTTTTTCGAAGCGAAGAAGACGGTTTCGGCGTCGGTTATCAACTGACAATACATCACTTCGTCGTCCTTACGCAGCCTGCAGTACTTGCGTCCCGCTTTGGTGCTTGGTGTCCGAAAACTGTAATACGGTATCGTCAGCACCTGTCCCATTCGGGTTCCGACCAAAAGCAAGGGCCCCCACTTTTTCGAATTGTCTTCCACTGCTTCCACAAAGCGTGAATCAGTTGTCAAAGCGGACACAATAGACGCGCCGTCTCCAAGCTTGACGTGCTTTGCCAAGGGTTCGCCATAGCCGGACGAAACCGGTATCTGATCAATCGGTATCGTAAACGCAACACCGTCGGAGCTCAAAAAGACCGCGTTAGCCAACGTGCTGCCGGGCACAACGGCAAGAACATTGTCGCCTTCACGTACGCGAGTTTTGGAAACGCTGGAAAGCGAGTTGACCCGCTTGACCCAACCGTCGGTCGTGACGACAACGTTGGTATTTTCTTTGACTATGTAAGTCGTCGCATCGAATTCAGCAACTTCAGTAACAGAACCAAATTCACTCCGGCGTTTGTCCCCGAACTCGGCCGCCATTTCTTCCAGTTCTGTACGGATCAATGTCCACATCTGAGTCTTGGATTTTAACAGTTTTTCAATCCGAGCTGCTTCAGCCCGCTTCTCTTTGAGTTCCAGTCGAATGTGGTCAATTTCCAGCTGAGAAATCTTGTACAACGCCAAATCAAGAATTGCGTCGGTCTGAATTTCATCCAGAGGAAAGTTTTCCATCAATCTGACGGCCGCATCTTTCTTACCACTGCTGGCACGAATAAGCTTTAAGGCTAGGTCGAGGCCATCAAAGATTACCTCAAACCCTTCCAGAATGTGGATACGCTTGCGAAGCTGTTCCAGCTGGAACTCCAGCCGCCGCCGAACCGTCTCGTAACGAAAATCCAGAAAGTGCTGCAACAATTCCTTCAGGCTCAGAACTCGCGGAATCAGATTGCCGCGTTCGTCCGGAACCAAAGACGTCGCGTTGTAGCTGAAATTCTGTTCAAGCGACGTGTGCCGGTAGAGATACGCCATAACGGCTTCAGGATCGGCGCCAGTTTTAATTTCCAGAACAATACGCAGGCCGTTTGCTTCGTTGGTTTCGTCGTTGACGTTGACTAATTGAGGAATCTTCCGAGCTTCAATTAGTTCGCCAATTTCGCTTAGCAGCGGCCCTGTTGTAACTGAATACGGAACTGAATAGATGACAAGTTGGGTCTGGACTTCCTTCTTCCCTACGACGTCAAATCGCCATTCTCCGCGAGTCTTAAATGAACCGCGACCCGTTTCGTAGGCCTGACGGATTTCTGCTCGTTCTGTGACAATACGTCCGCCCAACGGAAAATCCGGGCCTTTCACGTATTTCATCAACTGAGCAACGGTGGCTTCAGGATCCTGAATCAGATGAATACAGGCCTTGGTGACTTCGTTCAGGTTGTGAGGCGGCATGCTGGTCGCCATGCCTACCGCGATTCCCTGTGTTCCATTCACCAACAGCGCGGGGTATCGAGCAGGCAGGACCGACGGTTCTTCCGACGCGGCATCGTACGTCGGACGCATGTTGACGGTTTGATATCGCAGTTCGGACATCATCTGCTCGGCCAATGCAGACATTTTGGCTTCTGTGTATCGCGATGCAGCAGCCCGAAGTCCCATTATGGATCCGAAGTTTCCCTGGCCAATAACCAATGGGTAACGCAGGGTAAAGTCCTGAGCCAGTCGAACCAGTGCGTCATAAACGGCCGTGTCGCCGTGTGGATGGAAAGAACCAGTCGTATCCCCGCAGATCTTGGCGCATTTTCGAGTCTTACCATCCGCCGTCAGACGCAGATTGTGCATCACGTACAGAATTCGACGCTGCACCGGCTTCAGCCCGTCTCGAACGTCGGGAAGAGCACGTGAAGTAATAACCGATAACGCGTAGTTTAAATATCGGCGTCGGGTTTCGCCGCTAATGGCGACGTATTGAACGTTGCCAGCCAGATCCTGAGCTTCTGGCTTTGCAAACAGGTTTGGTTCATTTCCAGACTTAGACGAAGATTTCCGGCGGGCCAACTGAGCATCCTTTTCAGCAGTCGAAAACGGCGATAACGCCCAAAAAAGCAGGTTTTATAGAAAACAACTGCGGCACCACCAGACTCTCGGCAGTTCGGTGAAGTTGCCTGTTTCAAATTTTAGAAGATCGCCTCAGTTCGCAAAACGGCTGGAAGGCATCACTTCCGTGAAAAACAGGGAAGAATAGGAAGACTTTACGAATTCTCGCGAATGCAAGGGTCCTTCCCCGGAAACTACTGGTGCCGGGTATATCAACAGGAGGGATTGGTTCATCCTCATGATCGTGAGAAGCCGAACTCTAGAACTGAGGCTTATCCAGGTCTCAGCGGACTCTGCGGGGGGGCTTTCCTGCAGACAAGCGATTGGAATCACCTTGAGTGGGATTTGGGCAACCGCAATGGACGACTGGCGACAGCCAGCGTTTCTTGTGGCATTGATCCGGGTTCCTGGAAAGCCACGGAGGAGAAGCAATGCTTCGCAAAGCAATAGTGGCTCTCATGATTTCTGTCATGAGTGTTGGCGTAAACGCCGCAGATGAAAAGTCGACAAGCTCGTTAATGGGCTTCCTGCGTGGTCCGGCCATCGGTCGGCCACAGCATCCAAAAAACGAGACCGTCGTTCCGAAAAATGGTGGCGTCACGCACGCCGTTGTTCAGGACGCAGAGAAGCAGGTACCGGAAATTCGTCAGACAAGTGCGAAACCGGAAGCCGAGTTGCTACAGCCAGCGGATTCAACACCGCAGCCGACACCAATCCAGTACGCACCTGTACTACCGAATGAGTCTGCTATCAGCGGACCACAGTACTTCAGTGTGACAGCGCCGAACGGAAGTACTCTGCCAGTTCATCCGGCCGACAACTGGCAACAGTATTCGGAACCTGCCCGTCTGGCTCCCGTACACTCCGGCAGCGTGCCAATGCACATGGCTGGATTCCATCACAATTCCGGTGGTGGCCCTCATCATGTGCCAATGGTTGTGAACAACGTTCCCATGGGCGGCGGATCGAAGGCATCGCTGTATCCTTCGCCGCGTCCGGGCATTCCTACAGAAGTGAGTGGCACGCTGATTCCTCACCACGCGCTGCACCCGCACGAAATGTTGTACGCTCACAAGTACAGGGCCATGTACGGACCTTATTACTATAAAGTCAACGGCGGCTGGATGGTCACCCCGTTCGGCGTCTGGTCAAAGGAAAACTGGAAGCTTCAGGGAACAACAGTTGATGTGAAGTACAAATCTCACATCAGCCCGTTCGCCCGCTTTCATCCTCCTGTCATTCGATAATCGTCGTCCCGGCAGCATTGTTGAATTGCAGCATGTGACGTCCGTCATAAACCGCGATGCATTCGCAAGCAGGTCTATTTCGTAACTTGATACTCTGGAAACAGGTGGAACTCTGATGCGACCAATTAACTCAAATTCGAGATGGTTCGCTGCCGCGGTTTGTGTGCTGGCTACAACTGGCGTCGCTGCTGCTCAGGAAGGCGTCGTTCGCGTTTCTGATGCGGACTCTCAACCGGCAGTGATCAAAATGAACACCGGTGAGCAAAAGTCTCCCGTCACCACACAGACGGCATTCGCGCCCGGTCAGGCCATGGCTCAGTCCCGTTATGGGATGCACTCGCCGCAGCAGCATTTTGCGGCATACGCCCAGTACTACGGACTTGAGCCAACCACTCAGACTAAAATGGACAATCCATATCAAATGGCCGGCTATGACCAGCAGTTTGGTGGACAACAGGTTTCCTTTGCTGAACAGCAGTGTGCAACAGACGCCTACTATTCCGGCGAGTATTACAACGGATGCGACACGGGCGGCTGGGGCGGAAGCTGCGACACTGGCAACTGCAACTCGCGTCATAAAACAGGCAGGACGAATCAAGCCTGCAACGAGTGTTACTACGGAGACGGATACAATAAGCGGGTCCGCCTGCTTGCCGGTGCGACGCCAAAAGGCAGTTGCGACGATGCCTGCTATTCTACTCGATGGTGGCGTGGACAGCAGATAAACTACCAGACTCGTAATCAGCGGTTATCAAACTGTTTGTTCGGGTGGATGGTTCCATCAGGCTGCTGCGGACAGGGATGCCCACCGTTTGGCAAGTACCATGTGACCTATGCTGACGATCCAGGCTATGCAGATAGCCGCGACGGACAGGCCTATGGTGCACAGGGTTACGGCGTTCCAATGACAGTGCCTTTGGCCCCGAACGTTCGTTACTCGTACAACTACAGCTCGGAAACACCATCCAGCCGTTTGACACCCATCGGCCAGTACGATCCTCAAACATCGCCTCAATCTTTGTACGGCCAGTCCTGGTAGTACTCGAAAACTCTTCAAACTGATCGACCGGACCCCATTGACAGCAGACGTTCGTGTCTGCTGTCTTTTTACGTACCCTGAATTAACCCGACAGATTTTATCCCGCACAAAATCTGTTCTACGCGGAGTCAAGCGAGCGACGACTCGGAGTGACTCGAAGGAGATGGATCTCATGCAACGTTCCGTTCGCTATTTTCTGCTTTCCGCTGCTGTACTGGCTCCTGCCGGTGCCTTTGGTGCTCAAATCCAACCCGTCGGCTGGCAAAGTGATTGCACGACCGATGGATGCGACGAATGCCGCCAAGAATGCAATTCTGGTGGATTCCACTGTAACGCCTGCCAGAATGGAGCATTCTGTAACGCCGGTGGACAGTGCAACATGCGTTCAACCCGCAACGACTTCGCCACCAATTGGTCCGGAAACTGCGGGCCGACCGGACGCCTGGCACAGCGTGGTTGTCGCGTGGCTCAAACAGCACGCTGGTGCAGCACCACGAAAGCATTCCCGGACGCCGGATGGGCGCCACCGACACGAATGCCAATCAATCGCACAGGAACTGGCTTCCAGAGTTATGTATCCAATGGCGGACCTTACGCCGGTGCTCCAATGGTTTACCAGCCAACAGACACTACACAATTGGGCTACAGCTACGCTCATGTTCCGACATGGACGCGTAACCCTGGTATGATTCCACCAACACCGATCCCGTCAAACTTCCACGGTCGATTCTGCCCGCACAACCAAAACTGCGGCCCGGGCTGCAATGCCGGCTGCATGATGGGTGGTGGCTATGTAAACGAAGAAAACTTTGGACCAGCGTGCCCGGATTGCAATCCGGGCTACTCGGATATGATCGAATTTCAGAACCAGGTGCAGCCAGCCCACGCGGTAACGACAAGGCAGCCATTACCACGAAATCTGAAGCCCGCTCAACCAGCACTGTATGCTGCACCGCAAATCCAAATGGCAAGTCAAGCTCAGGTAAAGCAGACCGCAAGGGCTGCGTCAAACACAACAAATCAAACAAGACGCCCCGTAACACCAAACAGGACCAATGGTTCGCAATCGCGGTCCAACGGAGCCTCAAGGTCGCAACAGGCCAGCGGTGGTTGGTTTGGGCTGCCATCTCTGCGAGAAATGAGCTTCTAGAAAAGCACGCCTTGAAAAATTTACGGTGACGCAGGAGACT
Organism: Fuerstiella sp.; assembly: GCA_041689795.1. Classification (GTDB taxonomy): domain Bacteria; phylum Planctomycetota; class Planctomycetia; order Planctomycetales; family Planctomycetaceae; genus Fuerstiella. The sequence continues at coordinate 8,926 of JBDNFN010000002.1, forward strand.
GAGTCACAACATGCCAGCTCGAATGTGGTTTCACATTCGAGCTTTTGTTTTGCCCGGATAAATCCGCAGGAACATCACGCCGGTGTTGGCTTGTGGCCCATCGCACCAATCGCACCTATCGCCCCAAATCGGTTCTTTGCAACCAAAGCACAGCTCAAAACCGAAACAGCCCCGAACGGTATAGCGTTCGGGGCTGCTCCTGTTTTTAATTAATGGTGTCGCGATCCGGGCAACATCACGTAGCGTCTGACTATACCCCGGTCATCGATTCGATGCCAAGTTTGCCCTGTACTGTACGACTCAATGTTTCTCGAACGACTTCTATTGGAATACGGTCGTACACTTTCTGGAAGAATCCCTCCACGATCATGTGCATCGCTTCGTTCTTGCTGATGCCTCGGCTCTGAGCGTAAAAAAGCTGCTCTTCATCAACGCGACCAGTTGTGGCTCCGTGAGTACAACGGACATCATCCGCGTCAATTTCGAGGCCGGGAATACTGTCGCAGCGACAATCACCACTTAGCATCAACGCATCACTACGCTGGTAACCGTCTGTTTGCTGAGCGGCTTTGTCCACCTTGATCATGCCGCGCCAGATGACTCGCGATTGGTCTCGCAGCACTTCCTTGTAAAGCAGATCACTGTGAGTCCCCTGAGCCTTATGATGCTGCTGGGTGTAGTAGCTGATCTTCTGACGATCGCTGGCAAACGTGACCCCGTTGACTTCTGCGGTGGCAGCGCGGCCGTTCAGGTTGATGTCCTGATGAATGTGGCTGAGCCTGCTGCCAAGACCCACAACCGTCCACTGCAGCGAACCCTGACTACCAACGTTACCGGCCTGATGCGCGAAGTGCCATGACTTCTGGTTCCAGTTTTGCAGTTGAACATATCGAAGATTGGCGTGTTTGCCGACAATCAACTCAACGCAGCCAACATGCAGCCCGCTGATTTCTTCATTCGCAGATGTCGTTTCTTCCAGCAAAGTCGCTTTGGCTTCCTCTTCGACGATAATCAAAGTGTGCCCGAAATCCGCGATCCCGTCTTTTGTATGAGCAATCAGGCTGTGCAGCGGCGTATCCACTTCAACACCTTTCGGAACATACAGCAACGTGCCGCTGGTCCAAAAGGCGGCGTGCCATGCGCTAAAGCGGTCTGCATCCGGCTTGACCGCCTGCTTCATGAAGAAGGGTTCAAGCAACTCACGATTCTCCGTCAGCAGAGTCTGCAGGTCGCCAAACAGGACGCCTTTGTCTGTGATCGTTTCGCTGATGTTTGAATGCGATGTCTGGCCGTCGATATGGCCAATGGTGCCACCGTATTCGGTTTCGTTCGCAAGCAGAGTGTTAACAGAAGAAGCGTCTGAAACCTCAGTTGATGGGCGAAACTTTGCGGCATTGAAGATTCGCAGATCGACGCGTTTGAATTCCTCGGGATCAAGTTCAATCGCCAGAAGCTCTTCGTACTTTGCAAATGCCGCCCGGCGAGCATCCGTGATCCACGCTGGCTCACTGCGAGTGGCGAGGAACTCTTCAAAAACTTCGCTGCTGAATCCAATGCGAGAGATATTTAGTGTTGCTGTCATTTGTTCAGATTTTGAGTGTCAAGAAGGGCGTAGGTTTCATGTGCCACCCGCGGGCGGAAAAAACCATCGTGTTAACAACCCGAGGTCGCTCTTCTCGTCCTTCGTTAAGTGAATTGTGATATCGGGCAGCAATGTTTTCGTGTCGTCAATTGTGTTGTCATTGCGGAACACATAGCCTCTAACTTCGTGCCAGATACAAAGTTTACGTTGCCCGTACGGGACTTAAGAAATTGTGAATGCTCCGCCTTTGTTTGTGGTTGTCATTTATGGAAGATCCTAAACCAGCAGATATCTATTGATCCAGGCGTGATAGTCACACGTGAATCTTATTGGCAGGTACTCGCCTCGATCTTAGTATTGCCCTAGTGACGTTGGTTCATCGACTTCGGTAGGACCAAGCACGGCACAACTAGCTTGGTTGTTTATTGGAAAGCGTTCGAAATGTGGCGAATCGCGTCATGATTCAGAACATTGATTGCCTGACCGGCCTAGACACAAAGAACGTGTGTTTCAAGCCGACATCCCTTGGATGACCATTTGACAGGAATCGATGGCATGTCTTTTGAATCCGGGTGAATCTTCGATGCGGTCATTCGTTCAAACCGGACAAACACGTTGACGATACAGTTGCGTTCTTCACTCACAACCAGACGTTCGTCGAGCATAGCCGCTGCCGCACAAGTCTTCTTATCCATTACACCCGCACCTTTTCCCAACAGCGGTTGCAACTTAGGAAAAGTTTCGGACAGACCGATTTCGCCCGAGATTTTTGCGCAACGTAAATCGATTTCCGATTCAGGCTCGTCAGATCGAACGTCACTGCTTGCGGCAAAGCGTGCAGTGATGCAGATCAGACAGGCGATGCTATGAATAACGAACATTGAAACTGTTTAGTAGGTGCTTGATACGGAGAGCAGAACTAAGATTCTTTCAGAAGCGGCAGGAATCCGGTCGCTGCTGAAACGTGTTGCTGTGTTTTTTAGCCACCAGCTTTAGCTGGTGGTCATGATCACTCGCAGAACTGCACCGCCAGCTATTATTTATGGATGCCGCTAGGTTCTACCGGAAAAAGTCGGTGGCTGGGTTTGATTGCGGTCTTCACCGGCCGAAGCCGGTGGTTCACGAAACAAGCTGCTAACCCACGCTGCCTTCCATTTGCAGTTCGATCAGGCGATTCATTTCGACGGCGTATTCCATTGGCAGTTCTTTCACCAGTGGTTCAATGAACCCGGTGACGATCATGGCACTGGCTTCTGCTTCGGACAGCCCGCGGCTCATCAGATAAAACAGCTGCTCTTCCGCAATCTTGCTAACGCTGGCTTCGTGTTCAATGGCGACGTCCTGTTCTTCGACTTCGATGTACGGGTACGTGTCGCTCTTGCTGTCAGCATCCAGAATCAACGCATCACATACCACGTTGCTTTTGCAGTGATGAGCACCTTTCTCGATCTTTACCAAACCGCGATAGCTGCCTCGGCCACCGTCTTTAGTGATACTTTTGCTGATGATGCGACTACTGGTGTGTGGAGCACAATGGACCATTTTCGCGCCGGCATCCTGATGCTGATGCTTTCCAGCGAAGGCGATAGACAACGTTTCTCCGCGAGCACCCGGTTCCATCAGATAGATGGCTGGATATTTCATTGTTAGGCGACTACCGAGATTTCCGTCTACCCACTCCATCAGCGAATCGCCATACGCCATTGCTCGCTTGGTAACAAGGTTATAGACGTTGTTTGACCAGTTTTGAATGGTTGTGTAACGGAATCGCCCCTTGCGTTTGACGACGATTTCGACCACGGCACTGTGTAGACTATCGCTGCTGTAGGTCGGCGCCGTACAGCCTTCGACATAGTGAGCAGACGCACCTTCATCGACGATAATCAAAGTACGTTCAAACTGCCCCATGTTCTGGCTGTTGATCCGGAAATATGCCTGCAGCGGAAATTCAATGTGAACTCCCGGCGGAACATAGATGAACGACCCTCCTGACCAGACTGCGCTGTTCAGTGCCGAAAACTTGTTGTCTTCAGGCGGGATGATCGTTGCGAAATACTCCCGGAAGATTTCCGGATGATCACGTAAAGCGGAATCTGTGTCTGTAAAAAGAACTCCCTGCTTGGCTAGGTCTTCCTGCAAACTGCCGTAAACGACTTCTGAGTCATACTGAGCCTTAACGCCAGAAAGATATTTCTTTTCGGCTTCTGGAATTCCCAGACGGTCGTACGTCTTGCGAATGTCTTCCGGAACGTCGTCCCAACTGCGTTCCTGCCCTTTCGACGCTTTCATATAATAGTAGATGTCGTCGAAATCCAGATCGGACATGTCGCCACCCCAGTTGGGCATGGGGCGAGATTCAAATATTTCGAGTGATTTCAGGCGGAAGTCACGCATCCACGCCGGCTCTTTTTTCATCTCCGAAATTTGTCCGACGATTTCGCGGTCAAGCCCTTTTCGGCTCTTGAACTCGTAGTTGTCGGTCGGGTCGTGGAAGCCGAATTGGTAATCACCAATGGAAACGTCTTCTTTTTCAGGTGCGTCAGTGCTCATAACATTTGCCTCTTAATGGCGTCCGCTGCGCGGCTGGTTACTTCGGGAGGGGCCGGTCTAAACCAGCCATCTTTCAATCACGACCACCGGCAACAACCGGCATGGGCTACATATCGCCTATTAAACAGCCGCAGCTTCTTCCGCCTTGGCGTTGTCCGCAGCAGCGTCTGGATGACGTTCTCGAACTGTCGCATAGCCGTTGGCATGCAGATCGTGCGCCAAAGATGCGTCACCAGTTTCGACGATTCGACCGCCCAGCATTACATGAGTGTATTGCGGACGATTGTACTCCAGTAGACGTTCGTGGTGAGTAATGATCAGCACGCCCATTTCAGGACCGCTTAACTTCGCCAAGCCTTCGCTAACAACTCGCACGGCATCACTGTCAAGACCGCTGTCTGTTTCGTCCAGAATGGCAAATTTGGGCTGCAGCATTGCCATCTGCAGAATTTCCATACGTTTCTTTTCGCCGCCGGAAAAACCATCGTTCAGGTATCGTCGAGCAAACTCGACGTCCATCCCAAGTTCTTCCATCTTGGCTTTAATTTCCTTACGGAACTCACGCATACCCACAAGGCCTTCGCCCTCTTTGCGATTGGGGTTCCGAATGTTGCTTACGGCGTGTCGAATGAAGTCAGCCACTTTCACGCCTGGAATGACAACTGGGTACTGGAAGGCCAGAAACATGCCCATTCGAGCTCGTTCGTCTGCCGCCAGTTCGGTGATATTAACTCCATCAACTTCAACGGCTCCAGCAGTCACCGAATAGTTTGGATGGCCCGCCAACGCGTAGGCCAGAGTGCTTTTGCCGGACCCGTTCGGTCCCATCAGGGCGTGAACTTCGCCCTGACGAATTTCCATGTTAACGCCTTTGAGAATAGGCGTGTCGGCAACGGAAACGTGAAGATCAGTGATCTTGAGCAAGCTGCTCATAGCTATCGCAATTCCTTATGTATTTGAGCCACAAACCGTACCGACAGCCGTCGGCAATTTTTCCAGACAACAGCAAGCCGTCATTCTTGAAATCGGTAGTGAACTCAGGATTCAGTCAAACTTGTTTGTATGTAATTTTGAGCTCACAGTGGCGAATGCGAGCTATAACCGCACTCTGCAGCAAGCTGCAGAGTGCGTCTGCCTTAAACGTTCAATGCCGAATATCCGGTATGATGAGGAACAGGCAGAGTTGATTCGCCCTTCGTTATTTTCCGAGACTTGATTTTATCCTGAATTCTCATCAGGCCTTCCAGCAACGCTTCCGGTCTTGGAGGACATCCGGGAACGTAAACATCAACTGGAACCACCAAGTCAACGCCTTTGACCACGTGATATCCATGCTTGAAATATGGCCCACCACCGACAGTGCAGGCTCCCATGGCGATCACGTATTTAGGATCCGCCATTTGCTCATATAGCCGCCGCACTCGACTAGCCATTTTAAAAGTCACAGTGCCAGCGACAATCATCAGGTCTGCCTGTCGAGGGGTAGCTCTAAACGCACCCGCTCCGAAGCGGTCGAGATCGTATTTACTGGCACCAGTGGCCATCATTTCAATTGCACAGCACGCCAGTCCGAACGTCATTGGCCAGATACTGGACTGCTGTCCCCAGTTCATAGCATCTTCCATTGTGGTCGTAATAACGTTCTCTTCGAACCGTCCTTCAATCCATGTCATGTCGGTCGAGTCTCTCTGCTAAATGTATATTTGCCGTATCTGTTCAGTTCGCGGTTTGACTGAATCCCGTAACGCCACATCACAGGAATTGCGAACCGCAAACTCTATCAGGCTAACTACTTGTTTCAATCCAGACCGGCCGTTTCTGAGCTTTGGGAGATCCCACAATTGGTTATCAGAACGTCCGAATCTTAACAATCAACGGTCAAGTCGAATCAAACGTTGCCGACAACGGCGGCCTGAATTTCAAACTCACAGCAATGATGTCCATCACGACAGCGATTTTTGAATTCCACCTTCGCTCCCAGAACCTGCTCCAAAACCTGCCGCTCGACCTGACAAATCGTTTCATCAACGTCGGCCAACATTGGAAAGGGACAATTCGTCTCGCGAAGAATCGGCAATGCGGCCGAATGATCACTCTCCACATTGAAACCACTTAATTTCATCTCATCCGCCAACTGATCTAAACGCTCTCCCGCTGAAGAGGTCTCTGTCAGCTTGCGACGAAATCGGTCCGCCAAGCGATCTCGAACCTGAGAAATCAGCTGTTCTTTCACAACAGAGTCCGTTAAGCCGACAATCGCCTCCCAGAAAACAACTGCCAACTCACGGTAGTCCTCGCCCAGTGAATGCAGACCTTCAGTCGTAACGCGATAAACATTTTTGGGACGGCCGCGACTTTGTGATTGCTGCTCGCTGACCAGCAATCCAAATGCTTCAAGACGAGAAATCCTCTGCCGAATTGCGTTTCTAGTCACACCCAACACATCACACAATTCCTGCACATTTGCCTCGCCAATGCGATGCAAATGTTCCAGAATTTCGCGATCTTTGCTATCCAGAGCGGACATGACTAACTTAAGAAACGGTTAAGCGAGATAAATAGAAATGCCGACAGGATCACTTCGGTTGGATGATAGAGTGAAAATTCTATTTGGCAATTTTGCTTGCCAAAAATGCCTCAACTGAGATGCAGTCTCAGTGAAGGCCGCAGCGGGGCGTTGAAATCGAGATCGTCAGCCATGACCACCTCAGCCCCAGAATGTCGCAACCGCATCACGCAGACCTTGCCGACTAACGACACGTACTGCACATCTTACCTAAACTCACTTCAGGTCTGGGTTCTCAACTAACGAGGTCCTTGCGCTGATCCTCAGTGAATTAATTGCCACATTTTTCATAATTGCCTTCGCTGACCGTTATTGTGGAGATTCATAGAAGCTGTTTCAATCCGTCTGCAGGTTTACTGCGTGACTCCGGTTCAGGACGAACTTCGTGTCGCTGTGAAAACAAAGATGGTTGTTGCTCTTATTCAATTTGCTGGATCTGGTGTTTCACCAAACCAAGTGATTTGACTGACCCGACAACCTCGGCAAATATTGACGTTGCGATGGAAAGGATTCCACGCCATGAAACAGAGTTCCAGAACCAGTCTGGTTGTGGCCGGGGCGATTGCCGCAGCTTGCATTTATGTTTATCCATTGTTTCTGCCAACTCCCTTGCTGGAACCGGACGAAGGTCTTCACGCGGTAATATCTCAGGAAATGCTGGACCATGACGAATGGTTGGTGCCAACGTTTCGTGGCGAACCATTTCTGGATAAGCCAATCCTGTTCTTCTGGGCTCAAATGCTGTCCATGAAGACGTTCGGTATGAACGAATTCGGAGTACGGCTGCCCGGGCTTATGTTCGGCCTGTTGGGGGCTCTGACGACCGGACTTCTGGCAGCCCGCCTGTTCGGTTCACGAACCGGCATTGTGGCCTGCCTAATGTCGATGACCATGTTCATCCCATTGTCGCTGGCTCAGTTTGCAGCTCACGATGTCGCTTTGGTGCCGTGGACAAACCTGGCATTGCTGTGCCTTTGGGACATGGAACGCGCCACTTTAAGCAAGTCGCGGCTTCAGTGGTTAGCGGGAGCGTCCTGCATGTTCGGACTTGCCATACTCACCAAGGCGTTGATTGGCGTCGCCATTGTTGCGGTTGGTTATGGGCTGTTCCTGATATTCAGTCGCCGACTGTCTGTCGCGGCATGCTTTCGCTTTGGGGTCGCCTTGTCTGCGGGCGCGATTGTCGCGAGTCCGTGGTACATCGCGATGGAATTTCGCAGCAGCGGTTATCTTTACTATTACTTTATTGAACGCCATTTGATGGGATTCGCCACATCCACTCAGCCGCATGGGCACTCGCCGTGGTGGCTGTACGTTCCCATCATGACTCTGGGCGCGATGCCTTGGTTTTTGTACACGATTCCACTGGTTTGGGATGAATGGAAGCACCGTTCAGCTGGGTCCACGCGACTGCCGACTATCGTGCTTATCCTGAGCTGGCTGATCGGGGGCGTTCTGTTTTTAACCATGGCAAAGTCGAAGCTTGTCACCTATTCCCTGCCGCTGTTTCCGGCCATTGCAATACTTACAGCCATTTCGTGGAGGCGGTTTGCCAGTAACGCGTTTTCCGAAACTTCCGCTCGATGGTTCGCTAATATTAGTCGTTTTTCGGGACTGGCAGGAGCTTTGGGTCCCTTTGCCTTACTGCTGCTATGCCAGTTTTTTTTGAACACAACATGGCCTCCGTTTTGCTGGAGCGTGGCTGCGGCCATTTCCGTTGTGTCGCTCATTTCATGGGCGGCGTTCGAACGGCAGCAGCAAGAACGTTCGCTGGCGTTATGCTGCACATGGGTTGGCGGCATGGCCGTGCTGATAATGACGTGGCCCATTCAGGAAATCGCCGAGGCACATTCTCAGCGAAGTCTTGCCGAATGGATCAATCAGAAAAACTCGCTACCCCAGCATCTGGTGCTTGTGGACGAAACACCGGCATCGGTCATCTTTTATCTTAAACCGGCTCTGCGACGTGAACTGCAAATTGGTCAGTTCGAACGATGGGATCTGGCGAAGATGGTCTCCAGGGAAACACTTGGACAAAACGTAACCATGGCAGTCGCCGCCGAGTATGTAGCTCAGGCAGCAAGCCAAAATCAAAAACTGTACGGCGCAAATATTGACGCGGCAGGACGCTATCAAATCCATCTGCCAGACCAAGTCGTCGCGCCTCAGTTCAGATCGGCAGCGAAGCCGGATACCGGAAACTCGTCACCAAATATCCATTAACCAAACGTGTATTGCCCACATGTTTTAGTGAGATATTCAAGCCTGCATTTGTAGTGCTGGCAATTTTCACGAAGTGCGCAGCGTCCTGATTCATAAAGTGCGCCGCACGCAACGGGCGAATACAAATCAGCGACTCAAGTACACGCTAACGCCGATTATTGAATTACCCGGCACGCGATTGGCGGCAGGGGTCTGCCCGAGCATCCAGTCAGCCCTGGATATAATTATTAAGATGCGCTACAGCGATTTTGGTTGTGGGTGCATTTTGATTTTGGTAACGAATTGAATTAGACATGAGCAAGAAACTTCGGCTTTGGCCGCCCAATCAGACGTGGCTGCCGGCGCCGCGTGACTGGCTTAACGAGAATCATCTGGCTTACTGTTTGCTAGCCGCTGTTGACAAGATGGACCAGGAAAAATTCTTGAACGCTATAAGAATTCAATCACCGGTCAGTCGCCATTTCATCCATGGATGATGGTCACTCTGCTGCTTTGTAATTATTGCAAAGGCGTGTTTTCGTCACGAAAGATCCAATCGCGTTGTGCCGAAGACGTGGCCTTCCGAATCATCGTGGGTGGAGACATTCCCGGCTTTAGCACGATCAGTGACTTTCGCAAAGACAACTTGGAGCACATGAATTCACTGTTCGCGGAGACGCTGGACTTGCGTGCCGAAACCGGGTTGGTGAAGCTGGGGCGAGTGGCCCTGGACGGTGCGAATGTGTAGGTGAACGCCTCGCGGCACAAGTCGATGAGCTACGATCGCATGCAGCAGGAAATCGATGACCTGATGGTTCAGCCCGATGCAGCGGACGCCGTTGATGACGAACAGTTTGGCGACCGTGTCGGCGATAAAATCCGGGCCGAACTGGCTCGGCCCTAGTCACGTCTAGCGAAGATTCGGGAAGCGCTGGAAGAAGCGGCTCGACAGAAGGCATCGGACCACGCCGCCAAGATGGAATCCGCGAGGCGTAACCACCGCGCTGATCCAGACACTATTGTTCCGAAAGATAAAGATCAGCGGAACCTCACCGATTCGGATTTGAAGATTATGAAGACTTCGAATAAGGATTTGCATCAACGCGCAACCGCTCAGATCGTGACGACGGAAGATCAGATCATGGTTGCAGCCGACGTGAACAATCAGGCGAGCGACATTCGTTAGGTCGAACTGATGGTGGAGCAACTTCAATCGAATTTCGCCGCAGCGGAACTGGACGGCGACGTCACAGAATTGCTTGCCGATGCAGGCTACTTCAGAAAAGCAAATAGTCAAGCTGTGACCAACCCGGCTATGGATCTGTTCATCGCGACTGAGCGATTGAAGCACAACGAACAAATTCCGGAATGTGCCAAAGGCCGCAGACCCGGCGATCTGACGCCGAAACAACGAATGGCTCGCAAGCTGCGAACGAAGAAGGGAAAGGAGACCTACGAGAAACTGAAGTGAAGGTCGAGCCGGTGTTCGGTGAGATCAAAAGCGTGTCGCGGTTTCCGTCAGTTCCTTTTACGAAGTTCGCAGAAGATGCAGCGTGAATGGATAATCGTCTGCCTCACGCACAAACGGCTGAAGGCGTTCAACGCCACAACAGCCTGAATCCCGCCCGAGGAAGACACTCGCTCAAAAACATCTGCCACAATTCGTGACGACAAAACATACTATCGTGGCCCACGGTGTCATCAAGAAGATGATCGCATACGCTCCAGCTGTTGCTTGCAGGATGTGCGTGCAACATGAAATTAGAATGGTCTTAAACCTAAATGGGCGAGTTTGATTCCCCGACAAATAAGAACACGGTGTTTGCTGTGTTGCTCCGAGCATCAAACGTCAACTGTTTTGAGCGTCGCTTCACCGCTTGGAATGAAACACTTCCATAGCATAACGAAATCGGTGCACCGTTTGACTGACACGCCTCAAAGCCAAATAACTCCGCTCAATCGTAGTCGTTTCCCACGTCAAAATCGTGTCCGGGAATCCCGCTCGGTTATTTAGCAGCTTGTCCGGAAATTAAATTTCCGCAGTTTGCATAGCGTGGCTGAAAGTTTCGAGTTTGTGGCGTGACGGCCCTGTGTGAGCGACATCGCACGCGAGCGTGGAAAATCGGGCGACAACGCCGCTGCGGACGAATCATTCCCGAGCGATTTCCACGCAGATCGCTCCCGCCGAACACTTTCAGCTGGTTGTCAACGCACCGCTTCTGAACAACTTCAACAAGTTGTGCGTTAGGCACACCAGATTCCATTCTCCCTGCATCTTCTCCCTGCATCTTCTCGAGGCCTCGCAGGAGGATTGCGAACTCCCATCGACGCCTTGATCTGGCCACTGCGTTGAGAGAAAACGGGGCCGGTTCGCTGATCACCTTTCGCCGAGCAGATTCCTTTCGCCCTTTCTTCGTGCGATTGCGGCGAGCCATCGTTTGCTTCGCTGTCAGGTTGGCGGGCGGGCGACCCTTTGGAGTTGCCGGAACCGGATCGCCGTGCTTCTGACGACCGGTCGCGATAAACACATCGTCAATGTAATCGTTCGCGTCCAGAGACTCCATGTTGTCTTCGCTGAAGTAACCCGCGTCCGCGGTCAACGCGGCGATGTTTTCCGTCACGCCTGCAGCATCAGGATTCTCAATCGTCTGCTCGATCAGCGGGATCGCCTGACGA
>JBDNFN010000003.1:0-18918 GCA_041689795.1 Fuerstiella sp.
GACTCACCTTCCGCTAAACCCTTCACAACTTGCTCTGGGCTGCGACGTTTTCGTTTCGTAGTGCTCATTAAAATCTCCTCGCCCGGAATTGGGCTCTGAAGACTCTCATTCTAACTGGTACCGAATTCGGGGAGCACGCCAAATTCATCTACGTGATCGCCGATGAACGCGACGAAATCGGTTCACGAACAGTGCTGCGTCTAAACGATCGTGTTTTCATGTACCCGGTTATCGCCGACAGAAAACACGTTCCGCAGTTGTTTCTGGACATTACAGAACGAGTACAAACTCTGGCCATCAATCCGGAATTCTACCATTCATTGCTGAACAACTGCACAAACAACATTGTTGTTCATACTTACAAGCTAACGCCCGAGCCAATTGATTGTGGCACCGGGCTATGCAGACCGATTCGCGCTCTCGAAGAAGATCATTGGCAAAGGTTTCAACAACTTCTCGGAATTGCAGGAATACTACCGCATTGACAAAATCGCTCGCAGGAAAGGTATCACGCCCGACTTTTCGAGCAACATTCGGCAAATCAATTCTGCTGAACAATAGTAGTCCAAAACTTAATCGTCGCTGCCACCACTGCCAACCTTAAACGCCGTAAACGCAGCGAGGCCGAACCAAAGCAGATCAAACGGATTAAAGCTGTCCTTGAAGGCTTCTGCTTTGATCGAGTCAGCCATCGTTTCATTAAACTGACGCATCAATGCCGCGTGTGCTTCTGCCTGTGCTTTCTTTTCGTCTTCGGGAATCTCCGCCCAGCGTTTGCCGGCCTCGGCCCAGACGTTGGCAGGAAAGTCGTCCTGTCCATACGCCTCGTCGATCGTCATCCCAGCGGGCCAAACCAATGGCTTTCCTTCTTCCTGAAACTCTTCCACGACATCGTAGGCAATGCCGGAAATCATGCGATCAGAATCTCCCGACGTATCCAGTGCGCCGGATGTCTCGGCCATCGCTGCATTGACATATATTGCAATTACTAAATACTTCGACAGCAGAATTGCGCCCACAGCCGACAACACACCGGCAATGCCACACATCACACCCTGATTATTTCCAGCTGCGATGCGGACGCCCATCCCCGCAAGCAAACCAATGCCCCATGCTATGTATCCAACTTCGGCTTCCAGAAAATATCCAACGGCAATCCAAACCGCGCCGCCAATTGCAGCACCGATAATTCCACCGAAAAACCACTTCATGAAGTCCATATTAACCTCAAACTTGTCTTGTGCTGTCATTCATCGCAAACACCCGAAGTGCTCACCTACGAATACCGTAATCGTCCTGTCATCTGCTGTCCAACGTCATCAATGGCACAACAACAGTTTCAATGGAATCTCGAAGGCACATCGAAAATGCAAAAGCATTACCAATTTGAGTTAGTGTAGAAAGTTGTGTTTGGCAGCGAGGTTAAAAGAGGCGGCGTATTTCGCAATGAATTGATCAAAGGCCTGAACAATTAACTGATTCAGCTGACCGAACTTAACTACATAAGATTGCGCATCTTGATCATTAGATATTCGTTGATCAGACGTTCTGTTAGAAGATCGGGCGGCGTATCCACTATCAACACTCCGTTTTCACGCATCTTCGCAACCTGCTGCGCCTGCCCCGTCAGAATTTGAGCGGCAGCGGCCGTATGAAACGCTGCCAGATCCGTTTCAGGAACACGGTCTGCCATTTCACGAAGACCAACGTCCTGTAACAGCACACACATAGGCAGATAGGGCAACGACTTTAGCTGAAGGCTTTCGCCAATAATGTTTAACTGCACTTCGTCTGTGACGAAAGTAATTAGAATCACAAGAGCCCGTTTGCGTTGCATTCTGGAAAGGTACTCCAGAGCCCGACTGTAGTCCGCAGCCTTTGAACTCGCCTGAATATCGTACGTTGTTCGCAGGATATTTTGAATCCCCGGTTTGCCTCGCACCGGCCGAATAAAGCGTTCGATCTTATTGGAAAATGCCAGCAAGGAAACGTTATCCCCCTGACCGAGTGCAATGTAGCTAAGCATGATGGCGGAATTCAGCGCTCGGTCCAGATACGAAATTCCGTCGGTTTCGTTTCTCATAAATCGTCCGCAGTCCACCATCAACACAATATTCTGATTGCGTTCTACATTGAATTCCCGTGTCACCAGCTCACGCTGTCGAGCAGTCGCCTTCCAGTCGATCCGGCGAATATCATCGCCATAGCGGTATTCACGTAGTCGCTCAAACTCACGTCCCTGACCCGGCATTCGCATCATTCGGACGCCGATTTCAGCCAGTCGATTACGGCTGGCCATCAGTTCATAGCGATAGACGGCGCGAATATCGGGATAGATTCTTACCGGCGTTTGTAGTGAACGCACCTGATGGCGAGTCCACAGTTTCAGCATTGTTGGAAATCGAATATGCACGGCTTCCAGATTTGCAGCACCGCGTTTCAAAGGAGTCACGGTGTACGTAATGCATTTTTCTTTCCAAGGCGCAAGCCAAACGTTCTGGGGCAGGCGGTCTGTTTCGCAAAGCTCCCCAGGATCGTCATGAATCGTCACCAGCAACGGCAGCCGGCACTTGCTTCGCAGTACCAATCGGGATGGATTGGGCGTGCCAACACTCAGCACTTCAGAAATTTCGCGTTCGATCTCGATATCATCGGGAGAACCGCTAATCAACACATCCACGCCTGCAATAACCACCAATACGACATTCAGCAGCAGCGCCAAATCGGCCAGCGTCCGCCCGGAAACATCTATGCCTCCGACCCCCGGAAACACATCCGGCATAACATCGGCAACTCCACCAAGCAGCAGTGGAGTTGTAAGTAGAATTGCCAGAACAATAAGTCGCCGCGACGGAATCATGAGCGAGGTGCCTCGACACTATCCATAATCTGTCGAATCGTTTCATCTGGCGTACTGCCTTCGATTTCTGCTTCTGGTCTTAGTCGCAGGCGATGTCGCAGAACCCACGGTGCAAGTTCCTTGATGTCGTCCGGCGTAACAAAGTCTCGCGACCGGCAGGCCGCCAAAGTTCGTGCAGCAATCAGCATATTCACACCAGCTCGCGGGCTGGGGCCAACCGTCACCGACCCCCATGTGCGCGAAGCGACGACAATATCCACGATGTACTTCAGAATCTTCTCTTCTACAATCACCTGCTTCACCGTCTCCTGAATAGCGACCACATCTTCCGCCTTCAAAATGGATTCCAATCCGAAGTCACTCAGGTTTCGGGGGTCTTTCCCGGAAGTATAGTGCCGCAGTATTTCAACTTCTTCAGCACCGGAGGGGTAGTCAACCAGTAGTTTAAACATGAAGCGATCCACCTGAGCTTCCGGCAGGGGATACGTACCTTCATGTTCGATCGGGTTCTGAGTGGCGATCACCAAAAACGGACGATCAAGCGTATGAGTCGTCCCATCAACTGTAATCTGACGTTCCTGCATGACCTCAAGCAGCGAAGCCTGAGTCTTGGGTGGAGAACGATTGATTTCATCGGCCAGAAGAATATTGGTAAACGCCGGTCCGCGATTAAATCGGAACTGCTGTTCCTTCATGTCATAAATGCTGTGCCCCGTCAGATCCGACGGCATCAGATCCGGTGTGAATTGCACTCGATTAAAATCGCAACGCACGGTTTTTGACAGCACATTGACCAGCAGCGTTTTGCCCAACCCCGGAGGCCCTTCTATTAAAACGCTGCCTTCAGAAAACATCGCAATTAAGACACCTTCAACCAATTCCATCTGACCGACCACGACCTTACCGATCTGTTCGATCGCTGCGTCAAATGCCTGTGCTACGTTTGAAAGTTCCATAGAAATATTTCGGTCTTTTTGTTAACGATCAATGTGTTTGCTTCTGTCCGACAGAAGCAAAAGTTTGTTGCCTGATCAGGCATTCTTTTGCCGGGTTCCGGTTAGGCGTCCCAGAATTTCCGATAGGTCGCGAACGGCAGATGCCGCCTGAGCCGCACTTGTCGACTTTGTGCCGGACAGCCGAATGGCATTATCAACACGTCTTTTCACTTCGTTGGCTTCAAGTCCTGTCCTGGTCGCAATGGCCTGTGAACTGTCGATGCGAACGCCATTGCCAAACATTCGCTGCAGATGCGATTTGACATATTCGAGATAGCTGTGGACGACTTCGGCTCCGCTTTGAGTACGAAAGTACAGATTCCCAATCGCTGAAGCACTTTCCGTCAGCGATCTTCGCCGAAAGCGGTTGTCACGTTTTGCTGGACCAAAACGATGAAACCCCAACCAACCAGCCAGAACGGCAACGGTCAGCAGCTGCAGAGTTCCCGATCGCAACGACGGACTTAGCAAAACACTGGTACCACGATAAGAATCTCTGGTATTCAGAAACTCACTAACAACGATCGGCGTCGTCAACGCTGCCTCATTGTGATTTGCATGAGCAAACTCGATCAATCGTACTGCCAGTTCTGCCTGACCTTCATCCAGCATAGCTCGATTTGAAAACACGTCCGCGCTGGCACTCGCCAGCACAAGCCCATTACCATAACGCCACGCAGCGGCCTGAGTTTTCTTTGAAGCAGTTTCGACCAGCACCGTCGGCTTCAAGCTCTCAGTATGTAACGTAGCCCGAGTGCGCCACTTCACAGAGCCTTCAACAAGCTGACTGCTTGTGTTCAAATCAAACACGTCCCTGAAGTTGTCCGGGCCTTCCAATTCAACGTTCGGTGGTGCTGCTGGTACGGTCCCGGGAGCCGATCGCTTCGCACGGTCAACCAGGTCATCGGCCTTTTCAATGGACGACCTGTCTGATGACGTTTCAGCAGATTTCGTCGTACCAGAAGAGGCCACAGAATTTCTTGATGAACCATCAGCAGCAGTGTTTGCCTCGGCACCAGGCGGTGCGATTGATGCACCGGAACCCTCGACCGTAAAATCGTCGGCTTCCGCCGGTAGCCCATCAGACTCAACAGAGGTATTCATATTGGATGTTGAACCCGATGTCGAAGTACTTCCCGCTCCTGTTGCTGGAACCGCCGGAGCGGTCACAGTTGTTGCCTCGCCATCTAATCCGTGACTCGTCCGAATACTAAGCTGCGGAATTAAACACGTTGGTTCGGACCAGCTAGGAGCAAACACCAGGCTGCCGCCATTCATGACAAACTCAGAAAGTTCGCGTTGTTCGTACTCGTTCGGATACAGATCCGGACCTAAAATCACCAGCGTGCAAATTTCATCCGGGATTAGAATCCTGGTTTCGCGACGAACAGGCGGCAGCAGTTCAGCATCGGAAAGTCCTTTCAGCGTTTGAAAGAATCCGCGTTTGCCTTCGATCGTATTGCTATATGTGTCGTCCGGCCTGCCGGGATCGCCCGGCAGCCACCAGAACTGAAGCAGAACCAGCAAAGCCACCGCGGTCAGCCATAGCCAGTCAGACCGTTGCAGTCGTTGTTTCTTCTTCACGGAAGGATCCCTGGAATGATTTCAGACAGGTATTAAACATCTCTGACGTGGCTTCTCGCCGACCAAAATAAACGCGTTCAAATTCCAACGCAGTCCTCGTGTACGCCGTTCGCTGATCTTCCTTTTTCCACACTGCACGCGCGTAGTCGCGATTTGTTAGTCCTTTTCTAAACCGGATTAAACCAGCTCGTTCAATCCAGCTCATGCTGCCAATCAACAGTTCTCGGACAGCCTCGCGATAATTGCCATCTGCCGCCATCTGGATGGCCCGTGATTCATACGTTGATGCGGCCAATTCGCCGGGAGGAACACTGAGACCTGTAATGGCATCTTCGTCTCCGAATAGTCCGCGCCGATCAAGCTGTCGATTGGGATCAGACTTCTTTATGATCGCCGCGATCAACCAGACAGTGACCCCCGTCAATACAGCCAGACCAATACACAACATTGTCTTCCCAAGATCAAAATCAAAGCCACTACCAGTGGAAGACGATGCCGGTGTCGCAGCGGGAGTCGGCGTGGCTGGACGCCGTGCTTTAGCAGGTCCACCGTTGAACAGGCCATTAAAAATCCAGTCGAAAAAGTCACCAACGGCTGTTCCCATTTGACCGATCGTTTCTCGCAGAAATCCGCGATCACCTTCGGAAGTCGGCACGTTTTCCAATAGTCGACGACGTACGCCACGAAAGTCTTTTTGAAGCATTACTCGATTTGCGGTGTCTCGAATTTGTTCCGACGAAATATCGCCGGAAGCCGCTGCAACCAGATGGAATTGTGTTGCCACTGCGTATCCTGGCTGCAGCAAGACCACCAGCAGGCAGCCCACGAAAAGCAATATAGCAACTGGCACAGTGTAGCTGGATATCGCATGGCGAATCGGCTTATTCTGTCTCATGCCACTTGCTCCTCCATTCGCCCCGCCTCAACTCGAAACTGCAATTCGAGATCCCAGCATTCATTACGAATTCGCTGATCCAGATAGCAAAAAAACCAAGCTAGACGCGCCACCGGATAAGTTATCCAGAAAGCAATCTGAAGCGTGGTGACCAGTCGGGGATCGTCAAAAATCCTGGACACAAACGCCTGACGCTGATCTGGTCCTGGAGCGATTGTTCCAAAAAAAATCGGAGCGTTAAAGATCCAGCCCGAAAGTATATCCATCATCATGAACAGCCCAAATGCAAACACTGCCCAAAAGAACGTGATCGTAAGCAGGCGGCCAAGATTACGAGAATATCCGCCGCCTTTCGTAAGCCACGAAAGACGTTGAGTCACCTGATTCAATGGAGTTCGTTCCAGAAACATAACCTCGGGTAGATGCCCGCCCCATGCCATCACAAACCACAACGGCACAACAACGCAGAACCCGGTGCAGCGAAACAGAATCGCCAGAAACCCATACGAAATCAGCCGCCCCATCAAAGATTTCAAAGCCGTACGAACACTGATGGGAACACCGAACACCTGAGGCCCCACTGTTGCAACCATGGCGCCGCTCATCAGCATGTTGAAGAACGCAAACACCAGAATGCTCGGCACCAGCACGTTGCTGCGGATTGAATCGCCGACCAACCATACAAAAACGGTGGATGGCACCGCAAAACATAAAGTCAGCCCAAACAAAGGCCACGCAAACTGCCTGGCAAACACAAAAGCCAGATCGATGCATCCTCCAACGCTGCGTCGTTCCACCGTCACAATGCAGTCTTCAACCTTCATAATGAAGACTCCCCGGATTCTGGAATCGGTGCCCCCGTAATCGCCCGTGCCTGCCCGCTCCCCGACCGATCCACATCAGACAAGGCAACAGCAAGTCCTCCTCGACCTCCGTACATCAGATAGATAAACACCAGCCCCCACAACATTGAGCCAACCACATATTTCACAAGATGCGGAATTGCCATCGGCGAAAAATAGCCTTCAATCAATGCGGCAATCATCAACATAAAACCTGCACCTGCCGCCAGCTTGATCGCGTCGATTCCGTGTATCTGCAGAGATTCCAGGCGACTGTATTCACCCGGATGAATCATGCCCCACCCCAGCACCAACCCCGCCGCGCCTGCAATTACGATGGCGGTCAATTCAAATGAACCATGAGAAATTGCGAAGCTGAAGAAGTTGTCGCTGAACCCTCGATGAATCAAATATCCCAAAATGGCCCCCAGCGATAACCCGTTAAACAACAATGTGACTACAGTGCCGATTCCGAAGAACGCTCCCAACGCAAAACAACGGAACGCAATACCAACGTTGTGCCAGACATAGAAGCCGGCCATCAACGTCCTTTCTTCCGCAAATTTGGAATCTATGTTGCGGTACAATTCTTTTTCATAGCTGGAACCAGCCTGTTCCATATTCGATTTATCGATCAGCTGTTCTGCCATCACCGGATCAACGGCTGCGGTCACCATCGCTGCCAGAAACGGAACAAGAAACAGTGCCAGGGCCACAAAGAAGAAGTGTTTCCGCTGTCGCAACAGTCGCGGAAAACCATCCGACAGAAAGTTCAGAGCTGTGTCTAAAGATCGAGGCGGCGAGCGGTACAGGCAGTTGTGCCCCTCAGCTACCAGATCGTTCAGATACTGTTCAAGCCGCGAACCCCATTCTCGTGATTGTACCAGCGACAGATCGTAACACACAGAACGATACAAACTGGACAGGCGAGAAATATCATGGCCGGACCAGCGATTAAGCCGTAGCCCTTTCATTCGAGAAAGCAGACTTTCGAACTGCTGCCAATCGCAACGGCGTTGCCGGATAAAACGTTCGCGATTCATTGCATCGGCCTCCAGTCCTCCGGCAGACCGCCGCGTGCTTCGACATCAGCATCGTGCAGAAACTCCAGCGATGCGTTTTCATCAATGATTGTCGTACCTGCCGCCACAGCTGGGTTAGCTTCATCAACAGCACCACCCAGGGCTCGCCTGCTTGTGGGCGTTATCCAGATACTGCCTGAAGAACGCGTAACACTCAGCGGGGAAACAGCAGGTTCAACTTCACCTTCGTTCATGTCTTCGGAAAACGTCTTCAGAATTCGTTTCAGAAATGTCGTGTGCTTTGTCGGTGACTGCGCAAAATAAGTATTGGGATTAACGGGATCCGGCCCGGCGTCTTCGTAGCCAAGTCGTTGACGAAGCGTTACGGACAGTGTTCGAGCGATCTCTTCTCGACGACCGTCTGAGATCAACCGATCGCCTTCGAACAGCCGTTCTATCACTGCCAGAGTACGTTCAGGAACCTGATATCGGCCTCGACATTGAAATCGGGGAATGCGTTCGATTCCCTGAGTAATCCCGGGGGCTCGGCTGATGAATTCTCGCGATTCATCAATGACCATCGTGTCAAACACCAAATCCCCCAAACGCTGCATGCGGCGGGTGCCCGCCATCGAAATCAGTCCTACCGTATTCAACGCAAGGGGCCCCAGTACCAGCATACCGTCCGCGACCAATAACAGATTGCGCCCGAAAGCTTCGAACCATCCGATTGGTGTGCCGTTTGTGCGCACAACTCGCAGATTTTGAGACTTCTTGCCTGGCGTCTGACCATTCCAAAACGCTTCGAAGCACGAACCATACAGCCACGACATGCAGAACCAGGTAAACAGCATGATGCCTGCTGCAACTCCCGAAGGATCTCCAGTGCCGCCCGCGGTTAACGCGAAGAGAAGAAATGCCAGAACAGCGACGCCTGTCTTAATTAAGGCATCAATAAAAAAAGACATCCCTCGCTTGCCTGGGCCAGCAATCACAAACTGAAAATCGACACCTTCTGGTGTTTCCACTGTGACGCGTGTGTCGACTTTGAGCTGATGAGACATGAAAACAGGATTGCCAGGAAAAATTCGTCGCGGACTTCCAATGGGAATGGAGGGTGGGTGTGAAAACGAAATCCTCAAGATGACAGAAGCCGCCGCAAGTTACAAGTTGTCTGAATTTGTCCTGCAATCGTAAGGATCAAAACAAAGTCATGCTCAAATCAACGACCGGCATTTCAAACAAACAGTCAACAGTAACAAAACCTGAATCAGCCCCGCTGCGTTAACTTCTCCAAGCCTCATACCAAAACCGACTTGGGTAGGCTCACCAGCTTTACCCAAGCTGGACCTATTCTTCCTGACGAATGCGAATTCGACGATATTCCATTTGACCTCGATCTCCTTCCAGACCGATCGGCCCGGACGCAGGTACTTTGAATTCTTCTTCCAGAACATCGCCGTTGCACGTGCACTTAGCAATTTTCCCCTTCACTTCAACCACCAGTTCGTTCCAGTCCTGTGGCCGATAGTTCTTCAATTCCTTATACGGTCCTGCCAGTAGAAAGTCGCGACATTGTAGCTGCGGCTGCCTTAGAAACACTCCGCTGTCAGCGTTCGGCGTGGCTCTAAATTCCAACTTCAGCACAAAGTCTTTTCCGAATTCCTCAGTGGTCCACAACTGCTGAATTTTCCGACCTTCAGCAGGAGTCGTCACAACCAGGCGGCCGTTAATTGCGACATAGCGGCCGTCCGACGTGCTTTTCTGACCGTCAAAGGCAACGGCCTCTTTAACGATCGGCCAGGGTGGAGCATTTTTGTCGCTGTTCTGCCATCGTTCAATAGACTTCAGCATCTGCTCGGTTGTCGGCAGATATCCCCAGCCGGTCAGGTCTGTTCCGTTAAACAAACTGCGAAAGCCATCTTCGACAATAAACTCATCCGCTTCCGTGTCAACAAGCCCCAGAGTTGCCAGTACCGGGCGTAAAGCAGCCGCCCACTTAGCATAACCGATTTCGTTCGGGTGCAGCAGATCAGGAAACTCTTCCTGCTTTGCGTCGCCCTTAGCATCAGCGAACAGTGTCCAGGTATCCAGCACTGTGACTTGATGATCACCTTTCGCCGCCGCAGCATACAATGCATTTACATTCTTGATATCGGCTGCCGATCGACTCTTGCTGCTTGAGCTGGGAAAAACGTTGCACAAGATTATTGGCATCTCGGAATTGTGTGCTTTCAGTGCAGACAGGATTAACTTTGCGTTTTCTGCAATCGTTTCCGGCGTTGCCTTTTCTTCGAGATCGTTCGTTCCCATCAACAGCACGACAGCCACTGGTTTCAAAGACAGCACGTCTTCGTTCAGGCGAATCAGCATACCGCGAGTTGTATCGCCGCTGATACCTCGATTGGCGACTTTCAATTTGGGAAAGCCTGCGGCCAGTCGCGGCCCCCAACCCTGAGTAATCGAGTCGCCCAGAAACACGACAGCGCCTTCCTGAGCCGGAGCCTTTTTCGCAAAGTCAGCACGTCGATTCTGCCACAGGCTTTTAAACCAGTCGTAACGTCTAATCGGCCCAACGCCCGGCAGTCCATCGCCCGTTTCCGGCAGCACAAACTTCAGCTGATCATCCGCTGAAGCACGATTGACTGGCGAAACTGAAAATGTCGCCGCAGCAACAAAGACAAGGCAGAAGAAGCGAAACATATTGAATCCCATAAACCGAAAGTGGCACCAACGCAAACCATTCTCAGCTGAAAGTTCTACCAGCATTCTTCTCAACCCGCCAGGCAAACGCGACTTCAACCACAGACACATTAACACCTTGCAGCAAAAGCCTGCAAAATCTCCTTTGTGTTACCCCAACAACCTACCCGCAGAAACGCGCCTCGGAATTCGGCTGTTGCAGAAATGCGTGTAACCGAACAAGCCAAACGCACTTGTTGAATTCGGCGCAGAGCTGCATGAATTGGTCAAAACAAAATTTGCAAACTGCAGTTTTGTCACCATACTTACATGCCCGCTTGAAACTAAATTCGTGTCAATTCAGACAGAGTCTGCTGATGCCGAGCAAACAAAGCCAGCGAGCCACCGCACACCCTTCTGAATTTTAATTCGCGATTGCTGATCGAACCGAGTTCCTCAACGGCAAACACTGGGACGCAGTTACAGAAGAAGCTTCGGTACTTTTGAGTCGGCGTTACCTGGAAAGCATGCAGCAGGAATTCTCCGCTGAGATCTTCAGACGCTTTGCCATCATCTATAACTCGGGGAGACCGGTCGCGGCAGTCGCGACTCAGACGTTCGATGTCTCGGGCGACAAACTGATCGGAGACTTATCGAATTCCAAAGTAAAGATTCCAGTGGAGCGACGACGCAAATCGTTAGCGTTGCTGAAGCGGTGAGTGATGCTGTGTGGCAATGTACATTCATGGGGGCCCCATGGAGTCGCGTTTGCACACGACAAAGATCCGGGGCGACTGTGGCGGGGCGACTGTGGCGGGGCGTCGCTGATTGCCTGTATCGCCTTCGACGAGCCGACAAGCTACAAGGGCAGACAGACTACGTCATCGTAAAGGATTTGTTTCAACCGGAAAATCAGTCTGCAGCGGAACTTAAGCCGCTGCGTTATCGACAACTTGAAACCGAACCAAATATGGTGTTGAAGATCGGCACAGGCTGGACAACGTTTGACGACTATCTTGGTAGTCTCACAAGTCGCTACCGAGCGGCGGCGAAAAAAGTCATGAAACCTTTCGATGGCAGCGAACTCACTGTTCATCCAATAGCAGCCGTTGCTGCAGAATCAGATCGCATTTTTGAACTCGACAAAGCAGTTGCTGCCAGAGCCGAAGTGCGGATGTTTGAATTAAAGCAATCGACACTCCCTCGCCTTGCTTCGGCATTGCAGGACGACTTCGCCGCGATCGGTGTCCGAAAAAACGGTATCTTGATCGGTTTTGTCACGGTGGTTAAAGACGGTAGTACAGCGATTGGCTACTATCTGGGGATGGACTACCAGTTAAGCGATCAGTTCCCGCTGTATCATCGACTGTTGTTCGCGGTATTTGGACAGGCTATCCAGTGGAAGTGCCAGCAGGTATCTTTTGGCCGCACAGCCCTGCACGCGAAGTCAGAACTCGGATGCAAACCGGAACCAGCATTTGTCTGGATTCGTCATCGAGTTCCCTTGCTGAATATCGTCGTGCAGCAATTACTGAAGTCTGTCACTCACGCAGAACCACCAGACCGCAGCCCATTCAAAGATGCCGACAAGCCGGAGGCCAGAATACGTCGATTAAGGAAGGCGATGCACAACGGCCCATCTGTTTTGCTTTAGCCTGCGGCGACGTTTGTCTGACTCAGCCACAGCGATTGCAAATACGCTCAACGCAACTCGACAAACCAAAAGCAGTGGTGGTGATAATCAATGACACTATGAACATGACCTGCTGGTCCGAAGCTTTCCGCGTGTAGGGACCAATTGTCCATGCTGAACCGATTTTCTGGCGAACAGCTTGCAGACAAAACAAATGCCATCGCAGGATCAATAATTGGGCGACTTCACGAAGTCGCATCCACAGACAAATCAGTCCACGTACATCGCCTGCAAAGTCAGATGGCTGGACGAGACATTCGAGAAACAGAACCTCCGTACTTGTGTCGTACTAAGATTCTTCAGACCTTTGGCAACTGACTGACTGGCGTTGAAATCTTCAGTTCTCGCAGAACAGCGTCCACCAGTTGGTCGTATCGCTTTGTCAGTTCGCGACAGGCCGCCGCGACTTGATCACGCTGGCGAGTTTCTGACTCTCTGCAAAATCTAATATCCGGCTGATACAGGCTGAGTGCTTCCTCCACCTCGTCAAGATTCTTCACAACCTCAACGCTATCATCAGAAATTTCATCGGGAAAATTGCTGTGAAAACGAATGGCGACAATCATTTCGCCGTCGTCCGTGCGATAGACGGCAACCTGGTGGTATCGACCGGCTGCAAGCGCCGCTTCATCAATTTCGCGTTGCTGCGTCAGCAGTTCACCGTCAAAGGTCAACTCAGGAAAACCGGATCGTGGGATATTAAAAGTGGTCATTCAACTTCCTTAAGCGACGATCCAGGTGTTGTGTCTCTGACACTCCGGCTTATTGAGGACAACCGTTTTCTCGTAACCGAATTCATCAAAATTCAGGGGCTGAGGAGATTCTCACGAATTCCGCTACGGCATAATCCCACAGCATCGCAGATGTAGCAAATAGCGGGTTGAGAATACATCGTCGGACAAACAAATGCGCCGTTAGGTCCAACGGCAACGATCCGAAATTCGAAAATATCTATGCTGGTACTTTGGGAGTTTTCTCATCACCACTGAATTGGTGTCTTTTTGCATCAGTCAGCTGATCAATCACCCATTTCACTGTACAGATTTCGGCGCCAAGACACGTGGCCCACTGAACAGTCCGTCAGATGCATTTCATCGCCCTTGTGTTGCAACTGCAGCCCGAAGACCACTTGCCGTCACTGGCTCCGGCGGTACTCCCCCCGGACGCTGCAAACTTTGATTCACCTGAAAATGGGATTCGATGCCTTCGGTAATCCGCCCTAACGGCCCGGCCAGCAATGCGGGTAACAGCCACACAGACGACAACCATGCGATTCCAAGCAACGCTGCCATCACCCAGCCAAATCGACCAATCAGCAGCAATTGAGACGGGTACAGCAACAGCAGACTTAATCCCATCACCATTGTGGTTTGCGTCATCGCAGCGCCACAATGCCGCTATGCCAGCACGACCGCCTGCTCCCGACTTTTGCCTTGCCAATAGCGATTCGAAACCATGTCAGAAGGTGCAGTATCTCATCAACCGCAATCCCCATCGCAACTGACCCGGTCAGCATGATGCCGATGTCCAGAACATAGCCCTGCCACGACAGCAGACCAAACACTACCGCGATGGGAAAGATTCCCGGAACACTGCAAAACAAACCAGCACGAACGCTCTTCAACAGTATCATCATGGCAATCGCAATCGCAACAAACGCCAACGGCAGGCTTCGAACCAAACTTGTCAGCAGCGCCGTCCGAGCCTGATAGAAGACAGGCACCGTTCCCGTTATATCAAACCAGCTAACCGACTGACCCTGCGTTTGATTTCGCACAATGCTTTGCAACTCGTTCGTCACCGTGCCGTAATCGAGGTCATCCGCGAGTTGTGTTTGCGCCGTGATTGTCCACGTTTCGTCGCACGGCTTGTCCAGAGACCAGATGTAATCCGGATCGTTCGATATCGACAGATATTCCGAATTGGATGCTCGTTCGTCGTTCTTAGTCTTCGATTCAGTGCGGCGACTTCAAAGAGTAAACTTCAGCCGATCTGCTCGAGTTGCATCGTGTCCCGGCCGAGCACTCACGGGCTGAAAGTCTGCCAGCGATATCGCACCAGTTAAGGTTGGGCGCTACCGCAAAGCGTCTTCAATACTGCAAATCAGTTCCATGCGTTCCAGAAAAGATTGCCCTTCTGCGCCGTCATCGCTGAAGTGCACCAGAACTTCAACCGAACTTGTACCGCCGACATGTTCCCTCCAGAAATCGGCCGTCCTGAATCAACCGCGAGTCTGCGGGAAAATAACGGCCGACCTTCACTTCTGTTCTGAGCCATTGCCGGCCAACTGCCGTTGAAAGCCCCAGCACCAGAGCACTGCGAACAATCATTCGTCGATGCCGACATACCACTTCGGCAACACGCCGCCAAATCGGATGTTCATTCGATTGGTTCCCAGGGCGTACTCCAGACAAACGTAGCATCGCCGGAAACCAACAATCGCAACAAAGAACGACAACACTGTGCCGATCGTCAAAAACACTCCGAAGTCGCGAATCGGACCAAGCCGACTGATTACCAGCGAGAGTAGCCCCCGGCTGTTGTCGCAGTCGCCAGCAAACACGGACGCCACCCCATCCTGACAGTTTCCTGAATCGGATTATCAACCCCTGACGCAGCAGCGTGCTTCCAATAATTCGCCACATGAATAGCGTCCGAAACTGTTAACACAATAATCAGCGACGGCATACCAATCGTCACCATATTCATCGTGTGCCCCACGGCGGGAATCAAAGCTGTCGTCACCAACGAAGTCAGCCATGCCACCGATGTTACCGTCACCACCGATGTCAGCATCAACCCCAGACGCACGCTGCGCAGAATAATCAAGGCCAGCAGAATTCCGGCCACGGCCAACATCAAAAACACGGGCGG
This sequence comes from Fuerstiella sp., assembly GCA_041689795.1. Classification (GTDB taxonomy): domain Bacteria; phylum Planctomycetota; class Planctomycetia; order Planctomycetales; family Planctomycetaceae; genus Fuerstiella. The sequence continues at coordinate 15,448 of JBDNFN010000003.1, forward strand.
CCGACGCCATCGATCCAGGGAATTCCAGGTGGCAGCCATCACCTCGCGGTCGACCGCTAAGGCTAGTTACCAGAGAGTCGTTAATATGCAACTCTTCTGCGGCAATGCCACTTTCCAACGCGGCCTACGCAGTGGCTGCCATCACAGCGACTGGATCTTCAACACCAGCCACAGACAGCGTTAGAACGGTAGATACGGCTGGTTCCGATTTAGCTCCTCTTCCCCTGAACCAGACACAACCTGGCCAATCAACAGTCCGGTTAAGCGACGAATGGCCTCATCTTCAGGCACCTTCTATTTCGTCATTTGAGAAACCAAATCGGCGGCAGTGCGAACCTTGCTAATATAAGGCGATTCGACAAGACATTCTTTGAACACGCTTGTCCGCTAGAGAACTCGTATCCCAGGAAACCAAAATCGGTTCTTCTTTCGGGAAGAAAGTTTCCATGCGTTGCAGCGCGCGAGCCTGTTCGTCGTCTTCAGACGACCATGTTTCCAGATTGTTCTGCAGCCTGATTGCAGGCAGTTGTATCGCGGCAGGAACAATTGCCACCAGCATCACCACCACAATCGATGCAGTTCTGGTTTGGATGGCGTTCTTCCACATCAAAACATTCCTCAACTTACACAACAGAAGGCGGCCCGTGCACCACAAACGGAACAGCAAATCCAGAACCACTTTTGTTTGACGCCACCATGACAGGTATCGCCCAAACGCAACTCACTCAAACTTCGTTCATGAGCCCACGCAACCTCGCTATCGGAACCAACGACACAACACATCACCAAAGCCAAACAAACGTGCGAACCCGCACACTCACAGCAGCGGTGTGCTGCCACAGTCCACACTAATCCCCGAACGCACAGACCAGGAAACACGACCGAAACGCCGGCGGAGGCGGTGGGACAATGACACATGTTGAAAACGTCTCCCCACGCCGACAACGGAAATCCGGATTTCCGTTGCTGGCCTCTGAACTTTGCCCCTCGATTCTTAGCTCACTAAGTCACCACTGGAAAAACTTCAGACGATTTCCAGACTCGGCTGCATTAGATTACTCGCGACCGTGGAATTGTTCTTCGCGAGGCAAAGCATCCACTTTCCAAGTCGCAGGATAGAAGCGAACGATGCGGTGTGGCCGAAAGCCTTCCAGCAGCATGCCGCATTTTACCTGAATCTGAATTCCACTACTGCCGAGTTCAACCGGGATTTCTTTGATACTCAATATGTTACCGCCTTTGCGATCGTTGACCGGGTCGTAGGTCATTAGACATTCGCGAGAAACGGCGATGCCGCCTTTGGGTGCGTTCGGGTCGTCTTCCTGTGCTCCGAAAGGCCAGCCGTGCGGCTCTTTGTCAATTCCAGTCAGGTCATTGAACAACACAGGGGCCACACCGCTAAAAAATGTGATGGTGACAATTTGCGTCTCGTCATCGACCGCGTCTACCCAGCCTGGTAGACCACGTTCGCGGATGTGATTCCTGTGGCGTTCCAACTGAAAATCAGTGGCCCGTTGACGGCTCGGCTCATCAAGCCAGATCTCAAGAACACGACCGGGGCCATACAAAGTGGCCCACGTGATGTTGAACTGCACCATCTGACCTGCTTCAAGGGAATTCAGATTGCCGAAACCCATACCAGTGAACACTTGCGTGCTGGAAAGCAGGTCAAACTGCTTAGAAGCCCCAGCGGCCGCGCCTTTGTCGTACAGCGTGGCGGTCAGTTTTTTTTCGTTCAGATTCACGGCCTCAATCTTCCAGATCTGCTGCCGTCGTGCGCGGTAGCTGAAGTCGTCTTCCAGTTGCAAGCAGCGATTGAAATCAACATCCGGGGTGACTCGGCGATGTGGCCCCGGAGGCGGTGGTGATTTATCATCAACTGCTTTCCAGTAAAACATACCGTGCACGTGAGTGCCCAGTGGAATGTCCTGCAGCGCAGCCGGCGCTCCGTTGTAGTAAATTGAACCATATGAAAGCATGGTGGCAGCCACCGGCAGATCCCATACGCCGCGCTGCTGGCTGTCGTCGCGGTCGACTCGCAGATAGAACTGGCGTTCCAGGTGATCGATTCGTATCAGCTCACCGGAGATAGCGTGCGCCGAATTTTCCGGAGGAAAACTGCCATCAACCAGTTGGAACCACGGCAATGCCTTGTCCGGATTATCATCCGTGCGAAATGGAGTAACTGCTGTGTCTTCGGCCTGCAACGGAGCGCTGCATAAATTTGCCCAGGCGATTGAAAGCAGTAAGAGGCTTCGGCTGTTCATATTCTTTTTTGCTATGTGAGCTGCTAGCTGCGAGGCAACCGCTACAAAGATCTATGCAGAGAATCAGGCCACAATATCTGAGATCGTCCCAAGGCTGTCCTGAAACCGATCAGTTTCGACATCGACACTTTGCAGCATCGTCAGCAACAGATTGCTAAGTCTTGCATTTTCATCAGCCGGTCGCGAGCAGAGGCGATAATGAGAATTGGCGTCGGCGACGTCGTACCTGCCAATCTTTGGCAGGTTGAAATCAATGTGCCGACCATGCTTCACCCCCAGCGCGCTTCCTCCAGCCAGCAGAGTGGGTAGATTGGCATTGCCGTGACTGTGTCCGTATGACATGCCGCTGCCCCATAACACCTGCGTAGTATCCAGCAGCGAGCAACCGCCTTCCTGATGCTGTTTCAGCTGGTCCAGAAAGTAGCTGAACTGTTCAACAAGAAACGTGTCCGTCTGCGTGAGACGCCGAAGCTGTTCGGGATCGCCGTTATGATGCGATAGTCCGTGACGTGTCTGGGAAATACCTATGTCAGGTATCGCTCCGCCGTTGGACTCGCTGCAGATCATGCACGTGATGACCCGCGTTGAGTCGGTTAGCAGAGCCATCACCATCAAATCGTAGAACAGTCGGTAGTATTCCTGAACCTGACTCATATCCAGTTTGCGACTCAGGCGAGCCTCATCAGTCGGCGCAAGTTTCGGCTTGGGAATACTCAGCCACGACGCCGCTCGCTCCGTGCGAACTTCAACCTGACGGACGGCTGTCAGGTATTCGTCCAGCTTGCTGCGGTCTTCGCTGCCAAGCATCCTGTTCACTTTCTCAGCATCTTCGGCGACGAGATCCAGAATGCTGCCACGACGGCTCAGACGTCGGCGAATGGTCTCCGGACTTTCTTTCTCGACACCGAACAGCATATTGAAAATATTGCGAGTATTTCGTTCTGCCGGAATCTGAATACCATCACGCGACCACGCCAACGAGTGTCCTTCAATCGCCAGTTCCAGCGACGCAAACCGAGTGGACTGTCCCTGCACTTCAGCCATCAGCTGATCTGCCGAAACCGTATTCCGAAATGCGCCGCCATCGCCCGGTACGTTCGCGCCGGTCAGCCAGGCTTTGTCGCAGTTGTGGTGTTTGCCCAGAACCATCGGATGATGCAGACCGCTGATCGGCGTAACGTCAGATCGATGCCTTTCCAAAGAC
>JBDNFN010000004.1:0-11425 GCA_041689795.1 Fuerstiella sp.
AGGGCACCAGCGTCGACCAGTTCGGCCGCGATCAGAGCACTGGCCCCGGCGTTGCTGACGGCAAGAGCGTTTGGGAACACCGCATCGTCGGTTTGTCGAGCACCGCACCCGGTCCGCTGGGCAAGCACGGTGTCGTCTTCACCGGCGGCACTGCCGGCACATTCACTATCTATCTCGACAACCTCCGCATCCGCCACGCCAACGACAGCACAACTCCACTGTGGGCCGAAGGCAAACATACTCGCGAGGGCAAGTTCAAAGCGAATGAGTTCTTCAAAGAACTTCAGATCCGCACCGTCGATGTCGCTGAAGTTGGCAAGTGATCATCATTCCCACACCATCATTCTAATTCTATCGAGGCACAATTGAATAAGCTCAATCGAAGACAACTGCTATGTGGAGCCGGAGCCGCCATTTCGCTGCCGTTCTTAGAATCGATGGCGATACCGAAATATGTGCTGGCGGCAGAACGTTCGGCAGTACCGCCGATGCGAATGGTTTGCGTTGGGCTGGAATACGGCCTCTATCCGAACGACTTCTTCCCCAAGGAAACAGGTCGCGATTACCAGTTACCTCGGTTGCTGACTCCACTGGCTGGACTAAGAGACGAGTTCACTGTTTTCTCTGACCTGGATCATCCAGGTGTCGCGGGCGGGCATCAGGCGACACATGCGTTTCTGTCGGGAGTCAAATCCGATCAAGCCAAATCGCAGCCTGAAGGGAACGTCACCGTCGATCAAAGGGCGGCGGAGTACGTGGGTGCGGAAACTCGTTACCAATCGATGCAATTGGGGCTTGGTGGTGGGAGCGTTTCCTGGACGCGAAACGGCGTTGAGATTCCGCCGATCACGCGGCTACAATCCATGTTCGATGCGTTGTTCCTGGAAACGCCGGAATCTAAACGCAAGCGACAGGCTGGTTCCTTCGCCGTCAATCGCAGCATTCTGGACGTGGTTGGTGATGACGCGACTGCATTGAAGAAACGCATCAGTGGGAGTGACCTGACGAAACTTGATGAGTACTTTACATCGATTCGCGAAGTGGAAAAACGGCTCGAGCAATCCGAGGCATGGTTGAACAAACCGAAGCCGAAGTCGAACTACAAGTTGCCCAAGCAATTGCCGACCAGCTTCACCGAGGAAGTCGCGTTATTCTATGACCTGATGAAGCTGGCATTGCAGACTGATTCGACGCGTGTCATCTCGATGGCAATTCATGGATGGAAGGGCGACTCAGGACTGACGGGTGTCAGCAAGGGCTATCACGATCTGTCTCATCACGGTCGTGATGAATCGAAGCTGGAGCAACTCGCCATTATTGAGGAGTTCCATACAGCGCAGCTCGCACGGTTCTTGGATGGCCTGAAAAATTCCCAAGTTGCCGACGATGCATCGTTGCTTGATCGAACGATGGTGTTATTCGGCAGCGGGCTTGGGAACGCGAGTTCACACTCCAACCGCAAACTGCCGTTGATTTTGGCTGGCGGTGGGTTCCCGCACGGAGAACACAAGGCGTACCCAGCTAATGGAGGCCCGCAAACTCCGGCCTGCAATTTGTACTTGTCGATGTTGCAACGCTTTGGCGTGGAATTCGATCGGTTCGGAACCAGCACCGGTACGCTGGAGGGATTGAACTAATGAGCACGCTTACTAAGTCAATTCGTGGCATAGGCCGCGTTTGTTTGTTGATCGCAGCGTTTTGGCAAGGTTCAACGCTCATCGCTGCCGACGCCGACTTCGACACGAAGGCTTACTTGCAGACCCATTGCATTCGCTGTCACGGTAATGAGGAACAAAACGCGGATCGACGATTTGACCTATTGAAGTCTGAACTTTTAGATCAGCAGACTGCTGAGCAATGGCAAGAGATCCTAGACATCGTCAATCTTGGCGAGATGCCTCCCGAGGACGAACCGCAACCTTCGTCCGCCGCTACGAAACAATTCGTTGCTGCCATAACGCGTCAGCTCAACGTCGCCCGCGAATCATTGAATTCGGCGGCCCACGCTCGGTTTCGACGGCTGAATCGATATGAGTACCGCAATACGATTCGCGACCTGCTAGGGGTGAATGTCGAATCTTTCGATCCCACCACTTCCTTCCCGGCAGACGATCGAATCGATGGTTTTGAGAACATCGGCGAACACTTGGTTCTGTCCGACTACCTGTTGCAATGTTATCTGGAAGCGGCTTCGCGAAGCATCGACAAAGCCGTCCAGATCCGAACGGTGGTCCAACCCATTGCGGAAGTATTGCGGGCCAAAGACATGTGTCGGGACAAGTATCATTTTCGTCCGCTCGTCTATTTTGAAGTCAATCCGACGGGGGACTATGTTGACGTCGCTCACAGCGACCCAAGCCTGAAACGCATTTATGCAGGACGCTTCAAAGGTGTTCCGGCCGATGGGGACTATACGATTCGCGTCAAGGCGGAAGGAATCAACCGCGAGCACCCGTATCCGCCGAAGCTTCTACAGGTCGATCGCACCGAGCCAATTAAAATGCAAGTCATCGTGACCGACCCGCAAGTTGCCCGTCCGCCCGCGGGCCAGAATTCTTCAGACCGGGTCGTGGCGACAGTACCTCTCACAGACCACAAATCAAACGTCTACGAATTCCGCACGTGGATGGACAAGGGGTTTGTGCCTGTCATTCGCTACGCCAACGGACCGCTCGACTTCAAGCAATCCTTAATTCAAGTTCTGAAAGTCCATCACCCCGATTCGCTGACCAGCAACTGGCGAGATGTTTTTGCAACGAAGCCTTCTGAGATCCTCGACGTCTGGTTGTCTGATGCCTATCAGGGCCCTCGCATGCGAATTCACCAAATGGAAATCGCAGGACCAGAGGTCAAACCTGACTCGGCGACCGATCTGTTAGTAGACAAGAACAAGCAAGCCCTTAAACGATTTTTATTTCAAGCTTTTAGACGCCCGCCTTTGGAATCAGAGATTACCCGGTATCAAACGTTCTTCGAGTCACGACTGGACGGCGGCGAATCCGAAGAGACTGCATATCTAACGACTTGCAAAGCGATCCTTTGTTCGCCCAACTTCCTCTATGTGGAAACTCCACCTGATTCGGGCGAATCAGACCAGCAAGCGTTCAGGCTTGCATCGCGGTTGTCCTACTTCCTATGGAGTTCGATGCCGGACGAGCCATTGCTGGACGCTGCCGCCAGTGGCAGCCTCAGTGAACCGGAGACCTTGATCGTCCACATGCAGCGTATGTTGAAAGATCCACGAGCGGAAGCATTCATTGAGAACTTCACGAATAGTTGGCTCCGCCTGAATGAACTTGGTTCAAGGCCGCCGGACACGTTGAAGTTTTCTGCATACTACGATCGCCAGCTTGAGCCGTTAATGCGGCGGGAAACCCAGTTGTTCTTCGGTGAGATACTCCACAAGAACTTGAGCATCGAAAACTTTATTGATTCAGACTTCACGTTCGCCAATCGCTACTTAGCACAGCACTACGGTTTACCAGAAATCGTTGGCGACGAATTTCGACAAGTCTCACTCCCCAAGGAATCGCTTCGCGGCGGGTTGCTCGGTCAGGCGAGTGTTCTGACGGCGACGGCCAATGGGGTCGAAACCTCTCCGGTCACTCGGGGTATCTGGGTGCTCGAAAACATTCTCGGCTCACCACCGCCGCCGCCGCCAGCAGATGTGTCGCCACTGGAACCTGATATTCGTGGCGCGACCACGATCCGCCAGCAACTCGCTAAGCACCGAAACGTCGCCACATGCGCTGAGTGTCACCGCAAGATTGATCCGAGCGGTTTCGCGATGGAGAGTTTTGATGCAATCGGTTCATTTCGTCTCCGGTACCGTGATAGCACAGGGAAAGCCGTCAGCACTGTCGATACCGCTGGGACTTTGCCGACCGGAGAATCGTTTGAAAACATCGCCGAACTTAAAATACTATTACTAAAACAGAAGGAAGAATTCGCCCATTGTTTGACCGAGAAGATGCTCACCTACGCACTAGGACGAGAAGTTGGATTTCAAGACCGACCGACCGTCGAGGCGATTGCTGACCAACTTGCCGCACAAGGTTACGGACTGCAAGATCTAGTGCAACTGATCGTCACCAGCGACGTCTTTACGAATGATTAACTCTCGAAACAACATCCCAAACTGGATCTCACCATGAAAACAATTCCTCTACATCTCATCGGCCGTGTTACTTTGTTGAGCGTCGTTTGGATTGTGTCTGGACTGACAGGACATGCTGACGAACAGGCGACCGAACAACCAAAGAAGCCGGCACGTGCTGATGGCAAGACGGTCATTCCAAAATCCACGCTGGATCGGTTGGACGAACGACTCGATGTAACATACGCACAGTACGTTGAACGAACTTTGCAGATGGACATCTATTCGCCGAAGCAAGCCGCTGGCCCATTGCCCGCGATCGTCTGTATTCATGGTGGCGGATGGGGGAAAGGCAGCAAGATCAATCATCGCAAAGTCGCTCAAGCTCTCGCGGCGGAAGGCTACGTCACAGCGTCCATTGATTATCGCTTGAGCGGCGAAGCGATATTCCCAGCTCACATTCACGACTGTAAAGCGGCAGTCCGATTCTTGCGTGCCAACGCAAAAGAGTTCGGCATCGACGCTGACAAGATCGGCGCGATCGGTCACTCCGCTGGTGGTCACCTGGCCGCGTTGTTGGCAACGTCCGCCGGTGTTGAAGAACTGGAAGGCGATGGCGGCAACGAAAAATTCAGTAGCGCGATTCAAGCGGTCGTTCCAATGGGAGGTCAGACGGATTTCCTTTCGGAACGAAACCGTGAAAAATCCGCGACTGCCGACATCTGGCAACAGTTTCTCGGTGGTTCACAAGATGAAGTCCCCGAGACTTACCGACTCGCATCACCACTGGTCCACCTTGACAAGAACGATCCGCCTGTTTGGCTAATCACCGGCGAAAAAGACGACCCCAGCACTCGCGCCGAATCGCTGCGAAATAGAATGGACGAGTTTGCAATCCCAAACGGCCTGACCGTTATCAAAAACGCCCCGCATCCATTCACCGTCCAGCAAGTTTGGTTCGACGAGATGCTTGCCGCTGCCGTTCCATTCTTCAAACGAACACTGAAGAAAGAAGAATGAGCTCCGGTCTTATCGCGTTGCTCATGTGTTTCGTTGATTCGTGGCAGAGACTGCGAACCGAGGCCTTTGAACACAAGATCATTGGTGAGATTTACTGTCAAAACTCAAGAAGTATGCACCAACGAGATATCCAATGAACAGACCTAAACATTTCGCCCTTGCGATGTTATTCGCAACAGTTGCGTTGGCCACTGGCAAGCTATCCGCTCATGAGAAACCGAACATCGTGCTGCTGTTCATCGACGACTGGGCGTGGAACGGGTCGACGGTTCCGATGGATGACACGATGGTTAATTCAAGCATGCCGGTGCTGCAAATGCCGAACGTCGAGAGACTGGCACGCGAGGGAATGAAGTTCCGCAACGCTTACGCATCGCCGCAATGTTCGCCTTCGCGTGTCTGTGTTCAGACCGGACAGTCTTCGCCGCGAAACGGATACACCGTCTTCATGAACAACGGTCGCCAAGACTATTATGACGAGAAAGGATATCCGAGCTTTCCGGTGATTCCTTGCATTTCAGACATGACCATCGACGAGGACGCCGTCACGATTCCCGAAGCTTTGAAGCCACTCGGCTACGTCAGCGCGCACATCGGCAAGTGGCACATGCGGGGCAACCCCGGCGACGAAGGGTATGTCCTACATGACGGTGATACTTCGAACGATCCAGGCAACACGCTTCCCAAAGAGAACAATCAGCGACTGCCCGACGACCTGACCGATCCCAAGCTCATGTTCAGCGTCACAACGAAGGCAATTGGCTTCATGGATGAGCAGGTAAAGGCCGGTAAACCCTTCTATCTTCAGATCTCACACTACGCCATGCACGAAGGTCGCGAGTGCCTGCCAGCGACGCGAGATAAGTACACGAAACATCCGCTGGTGCAGGCGTGGTATAAGAAGAACAAAACGACTGCTGAAAAAGTGAAACGCACGTCCGACCCGGCGATCTGGTTGGGAATGGGAGAAGACCTTGATGGTCGTATCGGCGTGGTGCTTAACCGCATCAAGAAGTTAGGAATCGAAGACAAGACCTACGTGGTCATGGTTTCGGACAACGGCTACAGGCATCACGAACTCGAACTCACGCCGGGCCTCACGCAACCACACCACGGTCACAAGTGGTGGGTCTGGCAGGGCGGTATCCGCGTGCCCATGATCATGAAAGGGCCGGGAATTAAGCCAGCTTCAACGTTCAACGGCAACGTCGTCAACTACGATTTCTTGCCGACTTTCGTCGATTGGGCTGGTGGCAACCCGAAGAAACTCAAAGCCATCGACGGCGTCAGCCTTGCGGGTTACATGGCGGGCAAGAATCCGGACGAAGCCTTTCTGAATCGCTATCTTTATTTTCATTACCCTCACTACCGCAGCAGTATGCCGCACTCTGCCGTCGTCTCTGGGCCACTCAAGCTGATGCACTTTTACGAGCATCCCGAGATCCCGATGCTGTTCGATCTCTCGAAGGACGACGGCGAAGTCAACAATATCGCCAAGACGCATCCGGAAGAACACAAGCGTCTGTTCGACGAGATGACCAGCTACTTGCAAAAGGTTGAGGCTCGCTTCCCTAAGACGAATCCAGAATACGACGCTGCCGTTTACAAGAAAGCCAAAGAGTACGAAGAACGCATGATGTGGGGAGCATTTGAAGGCAGCAGACCGATTGAGGCGGATGAGAAATAATTCCTGTGCCAAGACCAACGACTTACCAAGATCAACTAATAGGAATCGAATAACGGTGCGTTGGACCAGCCATAAAAAAGGCTAAGCGTTCGTGAGAACATTTACGCTGTGAGTTATTGATGATTGAAGGCTCTGAGCGATTAAGTAAGTAAGCTACGATCAGTCAGACAAGCGACCGCAGTCATGGAACTCAATCCATGGCTGCAGTCGTTGGGGGCTTTCCATAAATTCGTCCCGGCTTCACCATGCACACGCAGCAGAATTCAAAGCTTTTGTAACGGTCGTCGGTAAAAACGTGCCTGACGCCGGTGTTTTGCGAATTGGCCGTATCATTGGATGCCGTATGGTTCATCGTTGATTACCATCCCTGACGCCACCTGAGTTTTTCCGTTGAATCGCGTATGTTTGCTCGCCACATCCTTAGCCGGGGGTAGCCGAACCGGCACAGTTGACCACGACAGTCCCCTGTTCAACACGTGACTACAGGGACAGCCAGTATTTACCACAGCCAGTATTTACCACAGGCAGCGTGAACTTAACGTTTACATTGTTAACCGAGTCCCTATTTCTGCTTATCGTAGTTGGGATCCATCAGTTCGGGATCGGTGCCGACGCCGGCATCTGGATCTTCGGTCTCACCTGTCCCCTTATTGACTGCGCCAGATTGGTTACTGTTGTCGGTCCCGCATCCGACAATAAGTATTGCAAAACTCAAGCAGCTCGCACTCAAAATGAGCTTCTTCATCAGACCATCTTTCTCTGTTTGGTTAAAAAGGTAAACACCTGTTTAGGTTCCGTTGATTTTCACTCGACAATAAGTTTTTCTAATTGGGCCATGGCTCGCCAATGATGCGGGTTGATGCGTAGGCACTCTTCAAACGCGACTTTTGCTTTGTTGACGTGACCCTGAATTCGATAGGCTTCTCCGATATTAAAGAACGCAGCATCACTGCCCGGGAGAAATCGGACGCTGTCCTCCAGAAGTGCCTGGCTTTCGTGAAGACGATTGTCCCGCAAAGCGTCCATTCCGGTGTATAACAGTTGTTGGCCGCGGTAGGTCTGGCGCAACTCTTCGTCGATGTTGTGTCGCGTTTCGGCAAGCCGCTGATACAAGAATGCCGAGGGACTCATGCTGGCTGCAAGTTGCCAGATTTGATAGGCGGATTCGTCATCGCCGTCAGCGACCGCGACCATAGCTTCCAGATCCCGTAAGTCGATGCCGTCGTGTGTGTTCGCCTTAATTTCGGCGATCAGCGTTCGCACCGTATCGATATTCCCCAACGATAATTCCACATTTGCGGCAGCAATATACACAGAACGGTATTGCCATAATTCGTCTGTCCGAATGATGCGTAGTGCTTCGTCCAGCGCGAACTTCCGTTGACGCAGGCTGCCATTGTTTCGAAGTTGCATTGCGCGTGACAGAATTCTACTCAATCCATAGCGAACCGCAAACATGCTGATAAATGACTGGCCGTACTCCAAAACCAATTTGTATTCAGCGCGATCTTCCTGGTCTCGAAGTTCTGACGCCAATTCCGAATCGCCACGTAGAATTGCTGCCCGCTGTTTCAGCTGAAGAAACTTCAAGGAATTCGGGAGCACTGCCAGTTGCCTGTCAATAAATTCGGTTGCTTCATCAGCGCGGTTCGAACGAATCAAAAGTTTCGCCAACTGGTAGGCGGCCCCTGGTTGATCCGAGATCAGCCGAAAGGTTGCCTCAGCCTCTTCGGGATTTTCTTCGCGAAGAAAACACCGCCCGATTTGATACATGCAGGTGTTTCTAAGTTGCTTGTCTGCGCGTTGGGCGACGTGTGTAAACGTTTTGATGGCCGCCGTCGTTTGCCCCATCCGCTCAAGGCAAAATCCCATGCCGTATTCAGCCTGAATATCAGCCGGCGCCAGTTGTGACGCGTGTCGGAAGCACTGCTCAGCTTCCAAATAGTGCCCAATCCCCAGATAGGCCTCGGCAAGTTGACGCCAGCCAGCCAGACCGCCGTTTACAGCATTCTTGCGAATTGCGACAAACGCCTTCGCAGTAGCGATGTCCAGTCGGCGTGAATCAATTTCCGGTGGAGCGATTCGTGAAATCCGGTCAATCAACGCATAGCCTGATCCAGCCAGCTCGACGACGATCGATAGAAGTAGAATGTTCCTGATGACTGTCATCGCCCGTGTTCCCCGCGATTCAGCCAGCTGGTGATCTGCCCGGTCTGATCGTACGGGCCGCGAATGTGCAGGCCTCCTGCGACAATATCCGGCTGCCCATCGGAATTCAGATCGCCGATATCGACAGTCACCATGTGCGTTGGGGCAGAATCCACATGCCACGTTTTGAAACTCTGATGCCCGTCGTTTTCAAGCCACACAATACTGGCCTGATCCGGTGCATCCCAAACTCTGGCCATACTTACCAGAACGATATCGATGTCTTGGTCGTTATCGAGATCACCTGCTGCGGCCGCATAGGTGCCTCCGAAATCTGCGATGCGTTTGGCAGCAAACTGCCAGTCACCAAGATTTTCAAACCAAAGGCAACCGTGATAGGGCTGAGGAAACGGGTCGAAATCTTCCAGATTATCTCCGGCCGGGAGAATAAAATCGGTGTCACCATCGCGGTCAAGATCGACGGCCAGCAGACCGGCACTGCCAAGGTCGAAATTGACGGTGAACCATAAACGGCGAGCATTAAAATGCCCCCCAAGATTTTCGAAGGCCCATAGTTCTTCTTCATCCTGTGTCACGATGGCGGCTATATCCAAATCGCCGTCACCATCGAAGTCGGCAACTGGTACATGGATTGTTCCAGGTGCGGAAAGGAGTTCGTGTTCACGAAAATGGCCGTTCGATAAATTCTCCAACCATAATACCTGCCCGCGGTTATAACCGAATACTGCCACGGCAATGTCCAGGTCACCATCACCATCAAAGTCACCAGGCTGGGCATCCGCGACTCTGCGAACGTCATTCAGAATCGTCCGGTGGATGTAATTGCTACCGTCCCGTTCCAGCAGCAGAACTGAGCCGATCACGCCGTCATCGGGTTCGATGTTCCCTAGCACGGAAATCAGTATGTCCAGATCTCCATCGCCATTCATATCAACAACCGTTGCATGAGCCGGCGACGAGACATTCGCTGCAACAACTTTCTCTGACCACCCGCCACACTGTTGTTCAACGTAAAACATCACCATATTCTTCCCGGCATCGCAAACCAGAACCCCAGTCGGTCCGTTCGGCTCAAGTTGCGTTACCTGAACGTGCGAAATCCTCGGCTGCTTAATGGCAGGCTCAGCGATGGTGATTCTTTCAAACGGCAGAAGCGATCCGGGATATGTGACCGCGAGTTCCAAGCTAGCCGGAGCAGCGCCCTGTGGCGGCACCATGGGCAACAATCGCCAAGCAACAACCGGCAGCCCAATCGCAAAAACAGACAGGCAACTAAGAATCATGTTCGATTTGAAGTTTAAACGTTGAGTTCCCGCGTTTGGCATGCTACCCCCTCACCGAGTCTTTAACATCGGCAAGATGCACTTGACCTATTTATCTAATGTCGAAACCGGTGGCGGCAGTCAATGCACTTCCACCACCGTGAGAACCTGCTGATGTTTCGATAACGCATGAAATCACGTTTCGAACCGGTCTGTCAGGTCAGCTTAGAACTCGCCAACCGGGTTGCCATCACTGATGTACGCCACCCAGAGACGAGTGTTCCTATCCATGTTTTGACTGAGAAACCTCACAGAACCGTCTCCCAGCGCGACTTGCGTTCCACCGGTGTGCAGGCTTCCCGGAGCACCCCAGTTTCTGGTACTTCCAGGCGTTGAGTTACTGTCGGGATTGCTCCACCATGGACAGCATGTCCAGAAGTTAATTCCTTCACTGACTGCGAGGTCGATTCCGTTACCAACCCACTTCGAATACCCCCACGTATTCGCGATTCCGTTTTTAACGTCGCGTGTGCCTTCAACCAGCATCACACTGTTTGAAGTTCCATCTGTGATGTCGCGGATACGTGAGTTGGAATGGGCCCCAAACATTCGGCGAGTTGCCTTGGCTGCGGTGGTCCACATTGCAGCACTGCTGGAATAGCGTTGTACCGAAAAGTCGTAGTTGGTAATCGCTCCAAAATGACCATTCTGCTGAGCCAGAGCACTGATCGTATAGTTTGGAGTGGTACCTGTATAATGCGTGTTACCGGGGTCCGATGGGCAGTGAAACAGTGTTATCGTCTTGCTAACAATGGCTGAATTGCCGCTGGTGTAAGGGTCCACGCCTGCAATCAGGCCGAAGCCGGAGCGATTGTACGCGCCCGTCGCAGCCGACAGGTTCAGCTGGTTGTATGCGGTGCTCTGTTCGATGTAAGGCAAAATCCCGATCCAGCCACGATGATTAAGCAATGCAATGCGAGGGTTTGCTACGCTCATTGAAGCCAATGACGCTGTTCCCGCGTCAAGCGATCCATCTGCGTCGGTGGACATGGGAAACATAGAGTAGACGTCGTGATAGTTATGGCAACCAAGTGCAAGGTTTTTTAATTGGTTCTTACACTGTGTACGACGAGCCGCTTCTCTTGCCTGCTGAACTGCCGGTAATAGTAACGCGATCAGAATTGCGATGAT
>JBDNFN010000005.1:0-13337 GCA_041689795.1 Fuerstiella sp.
CTGACAGTTCTCAATTCGTCCCGCGGTTCCTGAATACCGCCTCCCCACGCCCGCCGACTTCGTCCCCTTTTTTAGGAATCCCGTTTCATCAATGATCAGCACTCCGTCCTGTTCTGCCAGGAACTCGACCACGTATTGCTGCAGATCATCGCGAACTTCATCGGCATCCCATTTTGCGCGCCCGAGAAAGTGTTGAATGTTTCTGGGCGTCGCATCGCCGGCATATTCGGCTAACGGCCAGCTGTTTTTGCGCCGCACATTAGAGAACAGAAATTCCAGGTAAACGTGTACTCGCTGACGGATCTCCGTCCGCCCACAGCGGGGCCCGATGCGATCGCTCAAACGATTCAGCTCGTGCCGCCATTTCCTGATATCAGCGACGCCCGGCTTCCATGCCATGCTCCCCCTCCTAAAATCCGTGTCATAGAATATCCAGCGGCTTTAGAAAAGTGCGACTGTAGTACTAGGGCAAGTTACGGAATTATGCGGTCGCTACGCCATTTCGTAATACTCTTTAGCACAAAAAAAGAGCACCCGCGGTTTAATACGAGTGCTCTTTGTTGCCTTAGTTTTTCAACTAACTGAGTTTTTTAGTCCCAGCTGAGTGCTCCGCCGGTTTGGTATTCCGTGACCCGAGTCTCAAAGAAGTTCTTTTCTTTGCCGAGGTCAATCGTCTCACTCATCCATGTAAATGGATTTGAGGAACCGTATTGAATCGGCAGGCCGATGCGTTCGAGGCGACGGTCAGCCACGTGCTGCACATAATCGCGGAACAGTTCTGAATTCAGTCCCAATACGCCGCGAGGCAAGCAAGATTCGGCGTAATCCACTTCCAGTTCAACGGCTGCTTTGATGCGGTCAATCATTTGCTTCTGGAATTCCGATGTCCACAGATCAGGGTTTTCCGCTTTGATCCCGTTGATCAAGTCGACGCCAAAATTCAGGTGAATCGTCTCGTCGCGAAGAATGTACTGAACCTGTTCTCCGATACCGCACATCAAATTGCGGCGATGGAATGACAGCATCATCACAAATCCGCTGTAGAAGAAAATCCCTTCCATGATGACGTAGTAGCCGATCAGATTCTTTAGAAACGCCTGCTGTCCTTCAAAAGTGTCTGTGTTGAAGTCAGGGTCCAGCACTTCTGCTGTCAGTTCCATTTCAAAAGCGTCTTTCTTTGCGATCGTGGGGATCTCACGATACATATTGAAGATTTCGCTTTCGTTCAGCCCAAGGCTTTCCACGATGTACAGAAATGTGTGGCTGTGAACTGCTTCTTCGAATGCCTGACGCAACAGATACTGACGACATTCTGCATTTGTTACGTGCTTAAAAATAGCCAGTACCAGATTGTTCCCGACCAGTGATTCCGCCGTTGAAAAGAAACCTAGATTTCTCATGATGACAAGACGTTCGTCGTCGGTCAGCTTGTTGGAACGCCAGATTTCGACGTCGCGATTCATGGGCACTTCGGTTGGCATCCAGTGATTGGCACAGCCATTGAGATAGTGTTCCCATGCCCAGTTGTATTTGATGGGCATCAACTGATTAACATCCACCTGAGCACAGTTGATCAATCGTTTCTCAGTGGCTTTGAAACGTCCATCTGCTCCGACCAGAAGTTCTTCCTCAGTCGTAGGGATTGCAGTTGGAGTTGACATAATCATTCATCCTTGTGGTTATGGTGATGAGAGGGCTTAGAGCTGTATTACTGCAGCCTGAGAAACTTTAGACTCGGGACTGATTTGTCCAATGGCGATAAATCAAAAGTGCGTATCCGATTTTCCGAGGACGTTGAGTTGTCGGACCAAGCTGACATATCAGCAACCAGCGTGCCTCCCGGAACTAAATCCGAGAAGCACGTCTTGCTGATTTTATCTGGCCCGTTTTACTATTGGCACGCTTCACAATCAGGGTCGTCAAGGCTGCAGGCCTGAACGTTTGTCATGTCGGTGGCAGGCACCGGATGAGGAGTGTTCTTAGCTGTCGTCGCCTCGTCCGTTCTAAGTGTCTCGCTAATGACTTCACGATTGACGTGGATGTCATCAGACGCACTTTTGTTCTTCATCCAGCGAGGCTGAACGCCGTACTTATTGACGTCGACAGTTGACTTTTCTACCTGTGTTGCTGCGAGAGTTCGCAGGTAATAGGTTGTCTTAAGTCCCTTGAGCCATGCCAGCATATACATTTCATGCAGCTTGCGACCATTTGGTTCGCACATGTACAGATTCAGAGACTGGCCCATATCCAGCCACTTCTGTCGACGAGCCGCACACTCGATAATCCAACGTGAATCGACTTCGAATGACGTCAGAAAACGTGCCTTAACGTCGGCCGGAATTCGATCTATCTCAGTCAGCGTACCGTCGTAGTACTTCAGGTCGTTCAGCATGTCCGCGTCCCAAAGGCCAAGTTCTTTCAGCTCACTGACCAGCAGAGTGTTCACATGAGTAAACTCCCCAGACAGATTGCTCTTCACATACAGGTGCTTGTATACAGGTTCAATGGACTGAGACACACCGATGATTGTTGAGATCGTTGCTGTCGGAGCAATCGCCATGCAGTTGCTGTTACGCATTCCGTTTTCGGCGATTTTCTTGCGAACAAACTCCCAGTCCATCTGAGCTGAACGATCGACGTCGATCGCTACGCCGCGTTCCTGTTCCAGAATGTCCAGGGTGTCGATCGGCAACAGGCCGCGATCCCATTTAGAACCCGGATAAGACGAATAGGTGCCACGTTCGGCAGCCAGTTCGCTGGAAGCCAGAATTGCAAAGTATGAAATGGCTTCCATGCTTTGGTCTGCAAATTCGACAGCCTGTTGACTGGCATAGCTGAAGCTCATTTTTGCCAGAGCATCCTGGAACCCCATTAGGCCCAGGCCTACAGGGCGATGCTGCTGGTTAGCGTTTTTGGCTTCGTCGGTTGGGTAGTAGTTGATGTCGATAACATTATCCAGCATCCGCATGGCGGTTCGGATAGTGTCTTCCAGCATCTTCAGGTCAAGCTGACCGTTGACAACATGTCGTGGCAGATTGATGGAACCCAGATTGCAAACGGCCGTTTCAGACTGTGATGTGTTCAGCAGAATCTCTGTGCAAAGATTGCTGCTGTGAACCACACCGCAGTGATCCTGGGGCGAACGAATATTCGAAGGGTCCTTCCATGTGATCCACGGATGGCCGGTTTCGAAGACTCTTGTTAACATTTTTCGCCACAGTTCAACCGCTGGAATGCGGCGGAACAGATCGATGCGACCTTCGTCTGCCAGACGTTCGTACTCTTCGTAGCGTTTTTCAAACGCACTACCGAACAGGTCATGCAGATCTGGAACTTCGTCAGGGCTGAACAATGTCCAGTCCTGCTCGTTCTGAACTCGCTTCATGAACAGGTCAGGAATCCAGTTGGCCGTATGCATGTCGTGAGTACGACGACGGTCATCTCCTGTGTTCTTACGAAGGTCAAGAAACTCTTCCAGATCCATGTGCCAGGTTTCAAGGTACGAACAAACCGCGCCTTTTCGCTTGCCACCCTGATTTACAGCCACGGCCGTGTCGTTGACGACTTTCAGGAACGGAATCACTCCCTGGCTACGACCATTGGTTCCTTTGATGTAGGAATTTGTCGCACGAATACTTGTCCAGTCGTTCCCCAAACCGCCGGCCCACTTGCTGAGCTTCGCGTTATCCGAAACACATTTGAAGATGTGGTCTAGGTTGTCGCTCACTGTAGAAAGATAGCAGGAACTCAGCTGAGGATGATTGGTTGCCGAATTGAACAGGGTCGGAGTTGCTGACGTGAACCGCATACTGGACAGCAGATTGTAGAACTCAATCGCCTGTTCTTCTCGGTTGGCTTCGTTCATCGCAAGCCCCATGGCGACTCGCATCCAGAAATACTGAGGCATTTCGATGCGTCTGCCGTCGATATGCAACAGATACCGGTCGTAAACAGCTTGTATGCCGGGATATTTGAACAGCTCGTCATTATTGGGCTGCAGTGAATTCGCCAGCTTTGTTAGATCGTATTTTCTAAGTTCCGGCGTCAAACGGTCGGCAACGATCCCGTCGATGATGTAGTGTTCAAACTGATTTCGATACAGCCGATCGAAATCTTCCGCATTTGCGGGAGCACTACCCAACGCTTCGTTTGCAATAACCATTCGCAGCAAACGAGAAGCGACTATGTCGTAAGCCGGGTCGTTTTCGATGCGTGACCGAGCCGCCAAAATCATCGCACGGTAGATTTCCGCAATTGAAATCCCGTCGAAGATCGACTTCATCACTTCCTGAAGCAGACTTTCGGAATCACATTCTTTCAGGTCCTCGCACGCGACTTCGAAGCGACGACGAATACGTTGAGCGTCAAACGGCACAGGAACGCCGTCTTCAAGCTTTACAAATGTTCGCGGCACCGAAGCCACGTCGTCCGACTCAGGACCGTCCACCATTTGAAGAGCACGAATTTTCTGATGCTCAGCTCGGTAAACAATATAACGTCGAGCGATACGGTAGTGTCCGCGTTTCATTAGCAGCAGTTCAACAGCATCCTGAACAGCTTCAACGTCCGTGCCTTTGTCGGTTGCAGCATCAGATGCGACAGTTGCAGACACCTGCTCGGTAATTTCGCGAATTTCTTCGTCAGTCTTGCTGTCCAGCGGCTGACCATCCGCCAGATTCAACTCTGCGCGGTAAGCATTCGCGATTGCTCGACCAACCAACCCATCATCAAATGGGGCAATTCGACCATCTCGTTTACGGACAACCCATTCCGATCGTGCACGAATCATTCGATGCTTCTCCTCTTTAATCTTTCGTCCAGGTGAAAGCTACGTGTCTTGCGCAGATGTTCCATCAACACAATGAGCAGTGCTCGCCTGCGTCAGCAGGCGAAAACCATCTTTAACAATCGCGTTTAATAACCACATGCAGCGCAGCATTTACGAACTGAGTTGAGTCTGGGGATTCAGCAAAGATGCTGTCAAAAACCCGAAGGACTGGCAGACCTAGCTTGATGTAACTGGCTGGCATGTTGAGTCGACTTCCTGTCGAAGTTTGGCGTCCGTGCAGGTGGCAAGATAGAGACGTCAGCGACAGTGTCAAACCACCGTAGTGGAATACCCCCAAGTGGATGGGAGGCAACGCCTTGTGGCTTTGAATGCCAAACTGGCAGATACTGTGTCGGTCACGTCTGGTCGCAATATAGTGGGCTTTGGAAAACTGTCAACACTAAATGTTGTATGTTTATAAGATCGGCCCACAAGCGTTTTTATCGACAGCAAATCCCTGAAGATTCTAAAAAATGCTGTTTGTCGCCGCTTCTAGTGACTTGGTAATTGAGGCGATTCCGGACGTTTGAATGTCGATCGAATCGACCAAAATAAAAAAGCGGCAAGGCCGTCGTTTGACATGCCTTGCCGCCATTGAACTCACGTGAATTTCACACACAATTCATCAATTGTCAGAACCGCTGTCAGGGCTGCTGTCAGAATCCGACGGTGCTTCGCCAGTATCGGCAGGTGTGCCAAAAAGATCGGTCGGAGGACCGCCCATGCCGCCCATAAACAGACCCATCGCTGACTGCACAAAACCGTCCAATGCTGCATTAACCTGGTCTTGGTTTTCGGCGCTTTGAAGAGGAGCCAGCATGCCGCCAGCCATTCCACTGACCATCATCATCTGACCCTTCATAGCACCTGTTTGTTCCGGAAGCTTTGCCAGTGCGTCTCGTGCTGACGCCATTTTCATATCCCAATCCTGAGTCATATCTTTGGGCAGCCACTTACCGCCCACTTTGATGAACTCCTGTAGTTGTTCATTTCCGTCCGGAGACGTGATTTTCAGCGTGGCCGTTGAATCGGTGGATTCAATGGTCTCCAGCTTCACTCTACTAATTGCCGCCAGACCGTTGGGGCCGCCCGTTGGGTTTGGAGCCAGCTGTGATATGGCATCTAGCTGAGTTACCAGGTTGGCACCAGTGCTGGTCATGAAAGTCGCTCCGTCGAACGCCTTCAATGCCTCCAGGTCGCTACTGCCATCGATAATGGTCTTCAGGAAACCAGCAATCTGAGGAATGGCTTTTTTTGCGGCATCCGCATTGGGGCTTTCCGCCAGCATTGGATAGTTGGCAATGAATTCTCCCTTGTCTACAAGCAGCGTCTGAATTGTTGATACAAGCCCCAGCGATTGCTTCCACACTTCCGGGTCCATGTTACTGCCAAAGGTCTGGACGAGTCCGTTGAGATCCTTCTGGTAGCTTTCAGGAAGAGAATTCCAGAACACGATCGGCTGACCACTTTGCAGACCGTCCATGATGTGCTGCATAGTTGCTTCTGCAGTGTCCTCAGACGGTCCCGTTGCCCCAGCACTTGCGGAATTAACTGCAACGCCGCTTTCGTCTGAGCTGCAACCTGCTGCTAAAACAGCTGGAAGTAACAGCAACAGCAGTGTGAACTTCTTCATATTCTTGAATCCTGAAATGGTAGGTAGTGCGATGCCCCGAACCGATCGTAACCGCCCGAGATTCGCATAAAGGAGCGACGCAATGTTAAATGTTAGTCAGCTAGGCGCACAACGAAAGTCGTGGCGATTCGGATTCAATAGATTCGTTGAAATGCAGCGTTTTGAAGATTTTCAGCGGTCTCGTGAACATCACTGAACGCATTTGTGCAACGATCGGAGTCCCTGATGACACCGCCGCGCAAGGTGTTTTCCGGCGGCGCAACCTGTCATCACGGACAGAAGCATCTAGATGGATGGAGCTTGCTGGTGCCATGTTGTCGCCTGTTCCAACATGTTGGCTGCCTGCAGTAGGCGAGTTTCCTGAAATGCGGGTGCCTGAAAATGGAGCCCAACTGGCAGTCCAGCGGATGTGAACCCGCACGGGATTGAAATTCCCGGAACTCCCGCCAGATTCGCGCTGATGGTGTAGATGTCGCTGAGATACATAGCCAGCGGATCGTTCATTTTTTCGCCCAACCGGAATGCCCCTGATGGAGCCACTGGGCCGGCAATCACGTCCACATCGGCAAACGCTTTATCATAATCTTCGCGAATTCGTCGACGGACTTTCAACGCTTTCAGGTAATACGCATCGTAGTAACCGGCCGACAGAGCATACGTTCCCAGCATAATGCGACGTTTTACTTCGGGGCCAAATCCTTCGCCTCGACTTCGGCGATACAAATCGACCAGCCCGTGTTTGTTGCTGTCGAAGGTTTCTGAACGGTAACCATAGTGAATACCATCATAGCGCGCCAGATTGCTCGAAGCTTCGCTTGGGGCAATCAGGTAGTAGGTGGCTACGCTGTATTTGGCATGAGGAAGCTCAATGGTCTTTATTGTCGCACCCAGCGATTCTAGATGCCTGATTGACTTCCGAACGGCGTCTTCAACATCAGCGTCTAGCCCTTCGCCGTAATGTTCGTCCACGATTCCAACCTTCAGACCAGTCAGCGGTCTGCCGATCTCAGCAGTAAAATTCGGCACTTCCAGTTGTACGGAAGTGGAATCGCGCGGGTCGTGTCCTGCAATGGCCTGTAGCAGCAGCGTTGCTCCGAAAACGTCTTTCGAAACGGGGCCAATTTGATCGAGTGAACTTGCAAACGCGACCAGTCCATAACGCGAAACTCGGCCATATGTCGGTTTCAGGCCGACAACCCCGCAAAACGAAGCCGGTTGACGAATGGATCCACCTGTATCGGACCCTAGTGCCAGGGGCACAAGTCCGGCAGCGACAGCCGCAGCTGATCCACCCGATGAACCACCGGGTGAGTGATCGGTATTCCACGGATTTCGCGTAATCCCCGAGGCTGATGTTTCGGTGCTTGAGCCCATGGCAAATTCGTCCATGTTCAGCTTGCCGACGATTACGCCGTCGGACGCAGCGATTTTCTGGACAACATGAGCATCATACGGCGGTGTAAAGTTGTGCAGCATTTTACTGCCGCACGTTGTTTTTACGCCAATCTGACACATGTTGTCTTTGATGCCAATTGGAATTCCTTCCAGCATTCCAACCGTTTGGCCGCACTTGCGTTTGGCATCAACGGAGTCTGCCTGCTTCAGCGCTCCTTCGATATCAACGCTTACAAAAGCGTTTAGTTTTGGGTTGAGCTTATCGATGCGCTGCAGGCATTGTTCTGTCAGAGCTCGGCTGGTCAGAGTGCCGGATTGCAGTGCCTCGATAACAGATTTTGTGGATTGTGAGTGATATTCAAATGACATAATTGAGCCTGATTGAAAGCGTCCGATGGAAGACTACGCGTCTTTTTGTTCCAGAATCTGGGGTACCTGGAAGAACCGGCCGTCCGTTTTCGGAGCATTTGCCAGGGCCTCGGCAGGTGAAAGCGATGGTTGGCGGACGTCTTTGCGAAACACGTTGGACAGCTCAACCGCGTGCGGCATTGGCTCGATTCCGTCAATATCTATTTCGTCCAGCACCTTGACGTAACCCAGGATATGGGTCAGCTGTTCACCGTAAATGGTTAGCTCGGCATCACTCAATGAAAGACGAGCCAGTGACGCGACCTTTCGAACTTCTTCAATGTCCATGAATCTCACCAATGTGAATTTTGCGTCGGATGTAAGTCCAGGAATTAAGACTTAGAGCATTCGGAAACTTGTACAACGGGTCGCAATGATCATCAAACATAAGACAGCTGAGTAAAAAGCAACAGTGTTTCGGCCGCAAGTTTCGCAATACCGCGGCGGATATCAAGCGGCAGACGTCCTGCCATACGGAATTCCCGCTCTCCATATGAGAATTATGGATGAAAAGCAGAATTGATTATCAACGCAAGTCGACCTACTTTGTTACCATTCCTCGCTTCTCAGCCGGACGAAACGGTCTGCGGCCTGCATCGGCCGCCCTTTCACGGCATCACCGATCGGACCATTTCATGTCCACTGCGACACCGCCCACTCAAAATACTAGCGAAAACGTTATGCGCCGCGACGATATTCGCAACATCGCCATCATTGCTCACGTCGACCACGGCAAGACCTCACTTGTCGACTGTCTGATCAAGCAGAGCGGTATGTACCGTGACAACCAGAAAATGCAGACCTGCGTTCTGGATAGTAACGATCAGGAAAGAGAACGCGGTATTACAATTTTGGCGAAAAATATCGCCATGATGTATAAAGGTATCCGCGTCAACATTATCGATACGCCAGGTCACTCCGACTTCGGTGGAGAAGTGGAACGCGTTCTGAAGATGGCCGACGGAGCTCTGCTGCTGGTTGATGCATTTGAAGGCCCTCGACCTCAAACACGCTTCGTGCTGCAGAAAGCTCTCGAAAACGATTTGGCCCTGATGGTTGTGATTAATAAGATCGACCGACAGGATTGCCGGCCGGACGAAGTACTTTCTCAGACGTTTGACTTACTGGTTGAGCTTGGGGCAGACGACGCGACTCTGGACTTCCCTTATATCTTCACCAGCGCTCGTGAAGGCTATGCGACTCACGATCCGACAAAGTTGGGCGGCGACATTTGCCCGCTTCTGGACATGGTTCTGGATAAAATCCCCGGTCCCGTTGTACGTCCCGACGAGCCTCTGCAGTTTATGGTGACTTCGTTGCATTGGTCAAAGTACGTCGGAAAGATTGCCACGGGACGAATCGCGTCGGGCAAAGTACGAACCGGTCAGCAGGTCGTTTTGATGAAAAAGGACAATTCGCTGGTCAAGTGCAAGGTGGATCAGGTTCAGTTGTTTGACAACCTGGGACGTACTGATGCGGACCAAGCATCAGCTGGCGACGTGGTCGCATTGATCGGCCTAGACGACCCGGAAATCGGTGACACGGTGGCCGATGTTGACAAACCAGTTGCTCTGGAACGAGTGGAAGTTGACGAACCGACCTTGTCGATGAAGTTCACCATCAACAATTCGCCGTTGGCCGGACAGCACGGCAAGTACGTCACCAGCCGTAATCTGCGTGAGCGTCTGTACCGCGAACTTCAGTCAAATGTCGCTTTGCGAATTGAGGAAACAGGCGACAAGGATTCATTCAAGGTTTCCGGTCGAGGTATCCTTCACCTCGCGGTACTAATTGAATCGATGCGTCGCGAAAGTTTTGAGCTTTCCGTTGGTAAGCCCGAAGTTATTATCAAAGAGATCGACGGTAAGAAGTGCGAACCATACGAATTGCTCGTTGTGGACGTACCAACTTCTGACGTCGGTCCCGTGATGGAACTTGTCGGAAACCGACGAGCTCAAACGATCGAAATGACGGCAACCGGAACTGGTATGACTCACCTTGAGTTCAGTATTCCAGCACGAGGTCTGATCGGTCTGCGAACGAGAATGCTAAATGCCACCAAGGGCGAAGCTATAATGCACCACCGGTTTGAAGAATACCGTCCAATGGAAGGCGATATTCCTTCGCGTCAGAACGGTGTTCTGATTTCTCAGGTGAGTGGCAAGTCAGTTGGTTACGCTTTGTGGAAGCTTCAGGATCGAGCTGAAATGTTCATCCACGGCGGAGCCGACGTTTACGAAGGCATGATTATTGGTGAAAATGCTCGTGAGAACGACATGGTGGTCAATCCGATTCGCGAAAAGAAGCTGACTAACGTGCGTTCGTCTGGTGCTGACGATGCTATCGTTATGCGACCACCGCGCGAGATGTCTCTTGAAGCCGCTCTGGAATATATTGAGTGGGACGAGTACGTTGAGATCACTCCTGAGATTATTCGGCTCCGAAAGACTTTTCTAACCGAAAACGAACGCAAGAGATTTGCTCGCAAATAGCTGTTCGGAATCGCCTGAATTAAATAACGCCGTCCAATTGGGCGGCGTTATTTTTTTGACTGTGCCAGAAAGTTTGAGGTCGCGCAAAGACTTCAAAACTGAAGTTCCGTAGATTTCGTGGGCGCTGAGTAAGGTTGTTTGAGACAGGCATTCTGTCTCGGTGAAATGTTGTGCGAGGCTTTGCCTTTTTCGGAGCCGTTGGTCGTTCACTCACTTGCTGCCGTGAATGATCACCGGCGGAGACGAATGCGAACCCGGCCGCCATCTGTGGATGTCCCGCCTTTGTTGGTGGGGTTCTAGTGAAATCCATCTCTGTCATCTCTGTTGTTCGAACTGTTCCGGACTGATTCCACCGAACACTGAATGTCGCAGAACGCGATAATAAGAGACTTCGATGTACTCGAAGATACCTGCACGAGCTTCGGCCTGATCTGCGTGGACGCACTGGTGCACAAGTTCCTGCTTTAGAGTGGCGAAAAACGCTCCGCCACAGCGTTGTCCCGGCAATTTCCTTTGCGGCTCATGCTGCCGTTGCGTCGCAGTGCTGATCGAAACACCTGACGGCAATACTGACTACCTTGATCCGAATTATGAGTCAGGCCATACACGTTGCCGCGACGGATCAATGCCATTTCCAATGCCGACAGGAACACGTCCGTCGACGTCGTCACATCCATCGACCAGTCCACGATTTCTCGCGAATAAAGATCAATGATCACAACCAAATAAAGTCACCCCGTTTCGCTGGGATTTAGGTCAGATCGGAGACCCACACTTCGTTCGGCTGAACACGCTCAAACTCCCTGTTTAATGTGTTTTCTGCGACACAAAGGTCATAATTAGAATCCGTTGTTCTGATTCGAAAACTGCGAAGCGTCGACGCCGAAACGCTTTCCCGGCGGATGAGTTTCGGCAACCGTCGTTTCGCAGATATCATGACCACGCTCAACCAATTCCAGATGCATGCGAGGACTCCCGCAAACTTCCTTAAGGCGCTCTGGATGAATCTGTTTGATCGTCGCAATTACTTTCGCGTGAAGCTCTGAACGAGCACCCATCGGACGATTTCGCGAGACATGAAATCGGCTTGGTCGAACCTCAGGCACATCTCACATTCATGTGATCAGCCATTCTTCGCGGCGCTCAGCGATGAACTAAAATCTAAGTTCTTATAATTCGCGACGGCCTCAGCGGGGCCATCAGTCCGCCGTTTCGGCGGAACGTGGCTTTTCTTAACAGGTCACGTTCTATACGAAGACGAACGACTTCCTTCCGCAGACGATCCAGTTGCTGCTGATCGCCTGATCAAAGCTCACCAGCTGAAGCGGCCATTTTTCGATACTTCTGACGCAGCAGATTCGCGTTGATCCCAGTTTACGGCCGCCTGAGCCGTCGTGTAACGCTGATCTTCAACCCGCGACACCGCATTCCGACGATACTCGTCACTGTAACTGCTTCGGATAATTTTGACCGGTGGCTTCGACATTCAGTTCGCTGCTTGCGTGCTATATAACGCGATTCGTCGAGCGCCCACTATTCACAAGGAATTCCATTGTTCAGCGTTCGCAAATTCAGAACAGCGTGTTCCGCAATCAGACGTTCCGCAGGACTCAGTTCTTCAAAGTTCATCGGGGGCCTCCTTGGTAAGAGTGACAGAAAAACGTCACCGTAACCCATCTTGTCCATTCACGCGATTATTCATAAGCGCATCCGTTGAAAGCTGGCGACGCGACGCAGTTCTGGCCTTAGATTCAGCCGTGCTGTGGATGGCATTGCCATGGTCCTGTTGTCCGTGGATTCGTTTGCCTAACGGGAAGCGTTTTTAGCTTCTTTGTGTTCGCCGGGCTTTTTCTGACCAGATCAAAGTCATCTCACATTCAAACAGCGAGCGATGGGTTGACGAACTCGCGCATCGACTATCTAAGTGCTAGGAAGCTTTGAGATTTGCACGTTGATTACCGGCTTGTGTGGTATTGGTGTGGCCTGTTCAACTGGATGAGTTCCGGCCATTTGGCTTGATGCTTACTTTGCTTGGGTCCGGTGCTGGCAATCGACGCGTGATAGATTTACTGAAACGTGAGTTGTACGCAAATCGCAAAACGTCCAGCTCGTCGGCAGGCTGATGTTTGCCACAACTTTGGCTGTTAATATAATCTCACATTTCGTTGCGTCACGCGACGTCCGTCGCTGCCTGTGTTGACTTGCGGCTTTTGGAAGAAAACTCGAATTTCGAATTCGAAAAATTCCTGCTCTGTAACAATCGCCGCTGATGCTGCGACGCAACAAATCAAACCGACTCACGGAACCTGAAATTTGCAGGGATAGTTTGTCCGTTGTTGGTCTGCGAATTTAAAGGCCAACTCACCGCATCGGACCGTCGGACTACTGACGTTAGCGATTGGCGCAGGAACAAACTGCAGGCATGACTGTAGGCCGATCTAACTAGATGTGGATCCGCTAAATGGCAGTGGATGAAGTGAGTTGTTTTTCGCATTTGTTGTTGTTTGCCTGGTGTGCCGTGTCAAGATCACTCTCAGGTCGTGAGGGGCCGTCCCGTGAATGTCCAGCGGTAGGGTTTGGC
>JBDNFN010000006.1:0-7472 GCA_041689795.1 Fuerstiella sp.
GAATGAGACCAAACGCGGCAGTCTGCGAAGAAGACATCGCCGATTTTGGCCTCAAATTCGGCGGGGAACCGAATTTCGCGGCTCAATCCACGACGAGCCACCCGAACCGCCATCATCTGCCATCTTTTTTAATTACTCAACTCGGCACTCGCTCAAAACAACCCGGTTCACGGACACGCTGCTAGGAAGCGCGTCGGGAGCATTGCTTTACCCCCTTTGTTTCTGCCAGGAAGTAAATCGCTTGAAAAGATCGAAAAGTATTTCCGGATGTGCACGTTGGCGAGCGTCGTCTTGTTTTGCGGAACGGTAATTTGTCAGATGCCGTCACTGATCGGGCAAACCCCGAAATTTTTGACTTGTGCGAGCAAGCCAATGGGTAATACGTGCACAACGACAACTGGTGGAAAGACATGCGCGACCGGGAAGTCTTGCCAATCAACAAGTCTGGGATGCAGCCGCCGGGCGTAACGAACATCGAAATCCGGCACATGTGCGGCATCGCATGGGTACTTGTTATGGGCTCAATCGTGTGAACAGACTGTTTACAACGACCGCAGTTATCAGTTTAATTTTCGTTGGTTACCACGTGAACTGATCGACACTCCAGCTCAGAGCATTGCTATAGCCTCATCGGCACTGGAGGCGGTTCAAGACGCGTACGGCGAAGTGACTCGAACATTCTTACGATTGCCAAATCTATCTTCGATATAACAGTTGTGGATTCCACAACAAATTGTGGCTGCATTCGGATGCAGTCTGAGGCGGTGCACACGATGAGCGTGCCGTGATGGAACGCGTCATCGAACCAGATCGAACTTACGCGTTCGATTGCGGCTACGCCAAATTCGAACTGTTTAACCACATTGTGAATGCAGGTAGCAGTTATGTCGGACGGATTCGCGACAACAGCGTTTAAGAGGCGACCGAACACAGACCGCTGCTGACCGCGCGGCGCGTGAACTCTCGGACGAGATCATTTCGCTGGGTAATGATTCTTCAAAAGGAAAACTGAACTACACGGTACGTCTGGTGGTCATCGAAGCGAAACCTCACAAGTCAAAGGGGCGACCAGGGACAGGCTCGACGAGGCAGAACTGCGACGGCTTTCTGGACATCGCCACCAACCTGTGGCATGTCCCGGCAGAGATCATTGCACTGCTGTACCATTATCGATGGGCGATAGAAATCTTCTTCCGATTTCTGAAACGCATTCTCGGATGTCGCCATCTTCTCAGCCATTCCTGGAATGGGTATTGAGGTGCAGGTTTACTGCGCGATCAACCAGTGTCGAAAACTTATTGTGAAAGTGGTTGGCCCCTATACGAAGGTTAGCTCCGAGCAGTTCTTGTGTGAAGTTGACAGCCTTGATGTCCTGTTCGGACGGATCAAACACCTAGCGAGCTTCAGTAACATCTTCTGGTTTTGAAAACGTGTACGTCCATGGTAGGCCTGGAGGATCTCTTCCTGCCAATGCAATGCCCCGATCACAGACAACGATTTCACCAGAACGTCCAGCAATGCGGCCTGTGCAGTCGATGCCCCATCACAGGCTGATAATCCAGACTTCGATGCTCAGGAAAAATCCCAGCCTGGAGACCATGAGCAATAACAGGCGAGTCAGGGATTGCATGAATTTTGTCAGGTCAAAGGAGGCAGGCGGCTTCACACAGGAATGCTATTTAATGACCGGTCTTGGTCGGGCGACTGAAGGAAAAGCAAACTCAAAAAAAACTTTAGTCGGATTTCAGACAAACAGTGATCCAAAGGGAAAAACTCTGTGTTTTGTCGAGCTTCCGGTACTTTTGAATGTAGACGAATTCGTCTTGACCCGTTTCGCCGGTTCTCGTACCGTCCCCCCAAGTCGCTGGTTCGCCAGTGATTCCCTTCAGTATCTCCTCACGAATGCACTTGATCTTTTCTGTTCTTCCATGTTCCTTTTCTTAAAGGACTTTCAGGGCGGGAAACATCATTCATGCAAACTCTCTCTTCTCACTCTCCCCACTGCCAATATCCATTTGGATACCAACCACGGCAGCCCCTTGGAGGCAATCAGATGACTCGTTTAGTTATGTTCTTCGGCGGCTTGCTGTTGATGTGTTCTTTGTCCGGCTGCTGCCTCATGGGCGGCGGTTGCGGCGGCGGTTACGGAGCTGGTTATCCCAGCAACTTTGGCGGCGGCGGCGGCGGCGGCTGTGGCAGTTGCAATAACGGCTGTGGCGTTGCTCCTGGAGGTTATCCCTCAGCCATAGCTCCTGGTTTCGCTCCGACAACAGCATTTGCTCCCGGTTTCGCACCGCAGACGGCTTTTCAGACAATCCCGACTTATCATTAACGAACCGGCAGTATCGGCGGCGTGGGTGACCATCGTTAGAACGATGGTTAGTGATGCTGAGGCGATCTGCATGAGTACTTTTTGTGGACGAAGTCTCTTCGTCTCATCCGTTTGAAGCACCGGGCAACTGTCTCCCTTCCAGTTGCGCGGTGCTTCTTTTTTTCGTTTCTCGCGATTATTTTTGGCGTTTATTCCGGAAAACGTCGAAAAAACCAGTGAAACCCCAGTGTTTTTGGCAATGTTTCATTTTGCAGGAATACCTCGCAGTCGTTTGTGTCAAGCGTCATGTTGCGATAAACTGTTGGGTTTCAGAAATTCCGGCGAATTGGCGATTGCTCGCTTGCAGGCCGGCGTTTGACTCGTGGGTTCAAACGTGTTCCGTTTCAAAGTGTCGTTTCCCGGAAGGAACAGACTCTGTGTCAGTTGCAAATCTTGTGAACGTATCCGAAATCCTTAATCTCAACAGCGCTGTCACTCTTGATCAGGTTGAAGCTCTCCGGTCGGCTCTTATGGGCCAGCAGGCTGGCGAAGTTCGTCAGGCCCTGACCGAACTAAATCAAAAAATCAGTGCAGGTGAAGCATCAGAAGCGATGCTGGCTCGCGCTGGAGTCGCGTCTTATCTTTTGTCTCGGCACAAGGCTGCTGATGAACAGCTTTCAAAAGTTGGATCAGACGGCGTGGCACTTTACTATCACGCCCAGTCTTTGATTTCGCTTGGTCGACACAACGAGGCTGCCGTGAAGTTCGAAGAAGCCGGAAAGCACGGCTACGACAGAATTGATGCTACTTTGCGTCAGGCCGGGGCGATTCGAGCCGGCGGTAATGTTGATGCCGCTGAACAAATGCTTCGCAGCGTTGCTGCTTCTGCAGCAAGCCGAGCTGAGTATTCATTTCAGATGGGATGCATTTGGGCGGATCGCGGCGACGCTTTGACAGCTGTTGAATATTTTGAGCGTGCTGTGGACATGGATTCACATCATAGCCGAGCACTTTTTTGGCTGGCCGCTGAAAATTCACTTCGCGGCAACGACGAAGAAGCAATTCGCTATTACGAACGCAGCCTGTCACGCCCACCGTATTTTGTTGGTGCGTTGTTGAACCTCGGCCTGTTGTATGAAGATCGCGAAAGCTATCAGTCAGCAGCGTTCTGTTTCCGTCGTATCATCGAATACGATCCGACACACGAACAGGCGATCTTGTACCTGAAGGACATCGAAGCCACTCAGGACATGTACTACGACGAAGACCAGGCTCGCCAGGAAGCGAGAATGAGTCAGTTGTTGAGCCGTCCGGTAACAGACTTCGAATTGTCTGTTCGTAGCCGAAACTGCCTGACAGCGATGGACATCAATACTCTGGGCGACCTGACGGAAATCAGCGAACAGGAATTGCTAGCCGGGAAAAACTTCGGAGAAACAAGTCTGCTGGAGATTCGAGAACTCTTGGCCGCTCACGGACTTCGAATTGGCCTGCACCTACACAAGGTACATTCTCGCGACAACTTTGTGGATCAGAGTCTGTCACCAGAAGAACAGGCTACGATGAACCGCCCAATCGGCGACCTGAGCCTTTCTGTTCGTTCACGCAAATGCATGAATCGCCTGGCCATTCAGACAATTGGCCAGCTGCTTGCCCGAACACCGGACGAACTACTGGCCAGCCGCAACTTCGGTGTCACATCGCTGAACGAAATCCGTCAGAAACTGACAGAATTCGGCTTGAAGCTTAGAAACGACTGATTCTAAGTCTTCAACCGATGCAGATCTCAAACATACCGCCGCAGAATTTGTTTTGATGCCAATCGCAGCTTGCCTGCATCCGATTGGTTTTCTAAACTCCGGCTCAAGTTTGTAACCCGATAGTGTAATAGGTAACACAACAGATTTTGATTCTGTTATTCCAGGTTCAAGTCCTGGTCGGGTTAATCATTTCGAGCGAAATTGCTCGAACGTAAACCAAACAACCACAAAGACTTGGAGTAATTACTGCTTCAGGTCTTTTTTTGTGGAATTCCGAATCAGTGACAAATCAGTGACAAATCAGTGACAAATCAGTGACATCCGTTGAATCCAGATTGGGTTCTCGGTGTCACTGCGGTGGTTCTGAATGCTTCGTGTTGCAACGCCGTTGGTTGTGCGTGGCTGGTCGACTTGTTGAGTCACTCCTATCGTTTTCATTAGACGAGGAGACTCAATTATGGCATCAATTCAACAGGACCCGAGCGGCAACTATCACGTCTGCTTTCGCTTCAGGGAGAGTCGCTTCAAACGCTCGCTGAAGACGAATATCAAGCGGAAGGCTGAAGCGGCAGCCAGTCGCGTCGAAGAGAACCTCCGCCTCGTGGACGAAGGACGCATTGAGTTGCCGGATGGTGTGGACGTGCCTGTCTTCCTGCTGTCTGACGGAAAACTAGCCGACAAGCCCCGTGTCTCAAGAACGATCAAAGCGAGATCGCTGTTCCAGCAGTGCACCGATGCAATTCCAGAAGATTCGCTCGAATCAACATCGCTGGCAACGATGAAGATTCATATGAGGCACGTCACACGAATTCTCGGAGATTCACAGACGCTGCGATTACTGAGCAAGACTCATTTACAGCAATACGTCACACAGCGGTCTCGTGAGCCGGGCCGAAAGGGAATGATCAGTGCCTCCACAATTCGCAAGGAGGTCGCGACCTTCGGTTCTCTTTGGAATTGGGCGAGATCGGAGGGCTTCGTGGATTCTGAGTTCCCAAGGAAAGGGCTGATGTTTCCAAAGGCAACAGAGCGTCCTCCTTTTCAGACTTGGGAGCAAATCACGAGGCAGATCCGAGACAACGGCCTCACCAAAGCTGACGCAGCTTATCTTTGGGACTGCTTGTATTTCAGTTGTGACAAACTGAAGCAGCTTCTGCAATTTGTAGAGCAGCAAGCACAACACAACGGGCTTTATCCTATGTGCGTGCTGGCCGCATTCACGGGAGCAAGACGAAGTGAGCTTTGCCGTGCCTTTGGTGTCTGACATCGACTTTGTAGCCTCAACGTTCACCATTCGCGAACGGAAGCGGTCGCGATCACATCGTACGACGCGGACTGTACCAATGTGCAAAGCAGTTGTGCGGGCGATGAAATGTTGGCTTGCGGAAAAGCCAGAGTGCAGGTTTCTTTTTCCAGAAGATCACCGTGCCCTGAAGCTCAGAAAGTCAGATGACGAGAAAGGATCGCTCAAACCATTCGAAGCGACCAACTTTCTGAGAGGCGTCCTTTCCGGGAGCGACTGGGATCCCGTCAAAGGCTGGCATGTCTTCCGTCACAGCTTCATCAGCAATTGCGCCTCTCGAGGAATTGATCAACGATTCATCGACGCTTGGGTGGGGCACCAAACTGACGAACAAAGAAGGCGGTATCGACACCTCTTTCCGGAATCGCAACAGCAGGCCATTGATCTGGTATTTCAATGACGGTCCTTCATGAGCGAATTCTGCGCCATTCTGAATGCTGTAATGTGTGGCGACGGATGTCCCGATTCATGAATGTGGTTCAGCCGTGCTTTAGAACGTCCCGCCGTGATTCAATCCTTGCCAATTCTTTCTCAGGGATCAGGAACCGACCATTCTCAGGGTGCTTTTCCGCTTTGATTTCTCCGAGGGCACACAGACGCCGAACGTACCATTTCGAAAGCTGCAGGCGTTCTGCGACTTCACTCGTGGAATAGAAGTGTCTCTTCGGTGGAGGGGCAGCGATCGTCCGCAGCGCGTCCTCGATACGAACGAGACGTTCTCGGATTTCAAAGAGCTCGTCAACAGCCTCTGCACGTAATCGTGAATTGTAATTGCTGGGCATTAGTTCGACTCCGGCGTTGTCTCGCTGACTGTGACGTTCGTTCGTTTCTCTGATTCGATCCAGACCATCAAGATTCGGTGCGAATCCCTGTTTTACTTCGGGTGGAGGCGGTTTCTAGTGCCTTCAAATCAACACCCTTCTGAAGCCAAAAAATTAACGACTCGTCAACTTGACACGACCTCACCATAATGGCATCATTAGATGCCATAGTCAATGGTCCGTCTGGTATTTTGATTAGGAAAGAATTCGTGAATCCGATTGCCCGCCGAGTCGAGCACCTGCTCAGGCTCCTGTTCTCAGATATCCAGCAAAGGGAAGCAGCTCGTCAGCTTGGAGTCGCACAATCGCTTTTGTCACGCACTCTGTCAGGAGACCGTGAGCCATCGAAAACGCTCCTGGAAAAGCTGGGTTCGTTTCCATACGTAAATCCGCGTTGGCTTTATGATGAAGTTGGCGAGCCACTCCTGAGAGGATGCAAGTCCCTGCCCGTGCTCACCAGATTGCCGAAAACAGCCGCCACTCCGTGGTACGAGGCAGCATCCCGAGAAGAACAATTCAGGATATCTGAAAACCAGTTCTCGGAGACTCGCTACTGGTTCCGGCTGACTATATTAGCCGTGAAATCCTGGGGTGAATGGGGGCAAATTCACGTACGAGCCAAATATGGTGACTACTTGCTGCTGGAGACGGCTCCAACACAAATCCAGGCGATTCCCAGTCGAGACCGAATGGCCATCGTCGCCCATCCAGACGTGGAAAAAGTAAAGCCCACGTGGGGAATTCTCTTTGACGACATGCGGTTCAGTTGGCCCAATGCGGGTAATCATCCAAAACCGGAAGAGACGTCAGTCAAACGACCGCCCCCACAGCGAGGCCGAAAAATCACCAGACCTAAAGGTTCACCTAGTTCGAGTCAAGATACCGAACTCGCATCTAAGTCGCTCACGCAAGTAAGCAAGAGTGCGAACCACCCGCCCGAGGTTGTGGTCAAGTCTGAGCACGTGATGGCGGTCGTCCTGGAAATGATATCAGATTCACCGCTTCAAGGGGCTCGTTGAAGTATGACACTTTGACGTGGATCGCCGCGACAGTGACTGGGATTTTTGGAGCGGCGGGATTCGGGGGCACGCCACCTCCTCGCCTCCTTTTACCAGTGAAAGTAAAGTCATGTCTAAGCCTAGCAGCGTGTCCGTGAACCGGGTTGTTTTGAGCGAGTGCCGAGTTGAGTAATTAAAAAACATGGCAGATGATGGCGGTTCGGGTGGCTCGTCGTGGATTGAGCCGCGAAATTCGGTTCCCCGCCGAATTTGAGGCCA
>JBDNFN010000007.1:0-8558 GCA_041689795.1 Fuerstiella sp.
ACAAGACGTGTGGGAGACTCAAAACTCGAGCCAGACATCATCGCCGAAACAAGCCCGCAGCGCAAGTCAACCCCGATTGCTAAGAGCTCCCAGAGTGCGCGTTAGCCGTGCCGCCATCCGCCACCTCTATCAGTGCCCCGCTGTCTGGGCATCCCGTAGTGCTGGTGATCAACGCGGACGGTGGTCCGCAAACGCTTGGAGTTGAATCGAGCCACTAAGTTGTGCAGAAACCTGAGCCGATGTATTCCGGCTTGTCGCTCGTTTTGCTGTAACCGACCTGCACCGCGGACGGTTTACCCAAACAAAGCCGAAATGGGTTTGCCGTGGTCGGTGATGGGAACTGGGCGAGAGCCGGCGAAGAGTTCGAGGGCGGGATTGATGCCAAGAGCGGCGTGAATTGTGGCATGGAAGTCGGGGACGGAGACGGGGGTTTCGATGATCTTTTTGCTGAGTTCGTCGGTCACGCCGTAGGCACCCTGATGTCTCAGGCCACCGCCCGCGAGCAGCAGGCTGAAGCAACTGCCCTGGTGTCCTCGACCGCCGCGACCATCGTACACAGCGGGCCGGCCGAATTCGGTGCCGATCGCGATGAGTGTTTTGTCGAGGATCCCCTGATGCTCGAGGTCAGTAATGAGAGCCGACAATGCGATATCGAGTTCCTGGATCAGCAGGTGCTGATTCTGCTGGCCTTCATTGTGAGTGTCCCAGCCGGTGCCATTGATGAAGTTTAGATTGTGTGAGACTTCGATGAAACGCACGCCTGCCTGAACAAGGCGACGTGCGAGCAAACACCGCTGCCCGAACTCGCCGCCATACGCATTGCGCACATCGGCAGATTCGCTTTTCAGGCGAAAGTGACGCATGAATTCCGGCCCCGCAAGCCGCAGGGCTTCCGTCTGTGCTTCCCGGTATTGTGCGATGACAGAACCGTCCGGGACTCGGTCGGTCAGAGGTTGCAGTAGTTGTCGACGGCGTTCGACGCGGGTTGGCGTGACGTCTTCCGGTCGAGAGAATCCGGCAGGGCCGCTTTCGGTGTCGACCAGATAGACATACCCGGCTTTTGCGCCGAGGAACCCGGAACCGCGGCTGACGTTGGGATAGCCGATCAGCATGTAGGCGGGAACATCCGGGCTTGCCGCGCCGCGCACGTGGCCGATGATCGAACCAAGTGACGGATAAGTAACACTGCCACTGGTCACGCGACCGGTATGTACGAAGTTCGTGCCGAAGGCGTGTTCGTCGATCAGGTGGTGATTGGTTGTCCGAATCGCGGTGAGGCGATCGGCAAGCATCGCTGTGCGATGCAGATGTTCGCAAAATTTCACGCCCGGCACGGCAGTCTCGACGGTGTCATACTCGGAACCAGCCGCCTTCGGGGATGCCTTCGAGTTGCCGCGACTCTTGGGATCGAACGTGTCGATCTGCGACATTCCGCCGCCAAGCCAGATGAAGATAACATGCTCAGCTTTGCCTTTCGGCACATCTACACCGGGCGGTGCAGCCAGCACGGACGGTCCGACCAGAGCAGCGCCGGTCAGCACGCTGGATTGCGTTAGAAAGTCTCGTCGTTTCATGGAAGTCATTCTGTTTGTTGATCGAGCTCTTGATCCGGGGACGGCCCTTCCAGGCCATCGGTGCCTGTGTTCGACGGCCTGGAAAGGCTGTCCTAAATACTGGCTGTCGGTTTGGGGGACAGCCGCACTAAAGCCTCATCGTGTGTACATCCATTCCGGCGCATTCAGAACAGCCCACAGAACGTCTTCCATACGCTCGCGCCAGTCAGTGTTCAGAGCATTGGTGGGCGGATTGCCACGACGGGCTGCGACTTCTTTCTGTACGGCAAGAGCGTTGGCCGGGCCATCGACATGGTTCGACCAACTCACGTATTGCTCGGGTTCGCGTTTCTTAGGCGTTGGTACGCTGCGTTCTGATTCGGGAATAATGCGAGTGTCGTATCCTTCAGACAGAAAGTGAGCGTAGAGATCCTTCTCCTCGGCAGATGGCTTTCTGGTTAGCAGTCGCAGAAAGAGGCGGTCGATCAGTTGCTCCAGAGGCTGCTCTTCGAGTGCGAGTTGCGTGAGGCCGTGGCGATCACTGAGCCGCGTCAGCCAAACGCTCATGACTCCGTTAGCATGGATGGCCGGTTGCAGGATGTTGGGCTCCGTATCACGCAGACTGCGCGGATCCTGTCGGGCGCCCCGCCAGCCGAAGCTTTTCAGAACACTCGTGACCGCCGTAATCCGTGGCAGAGACAGGCTGGGGCGGTCGCGTTCGTTCGACATTGAGGCCAGCATCCAGGAACGCCGCGGCTTGCCAAGGGCGAGTGCAATCTGAACCGCTCGGACGCTATCGATGTCGAGGCTAACTTCCTCCAGATCGAAGGGCGTGCCAGTCGCGTGGAACACGGAATCGACAATTTGTTCTGCCGTCAGGCGTCGTGGTGCGGGCGAAACGTACAACGGACTGGTTTCCATTAGCGTGGGATCCGTAGCGCGTTGGTAGGCGTGAGAATTCAGAATGAGTCGGCTGACGGTCTTCACGTCGTAGCCGGACGCGACGAACCGATGACCAAGCCACCGCAACAGCTTGGGATGGGTGGGACCACTCTTTTCCCAGTCGTGCACACCAGGCACCAGGCCACGTCCCATCAGCCGCTGCCAAATGCGGTTGACCATGACCTGGGCGAAGCGTTCGTTTTGTGGAGCGGTGATGAGTGCGGCGAGTCTGTCCCGGGAATTCTCCGGATGCTCAGCCAGCGTGTCGGCAACCTTCTCGTCGCAATAGCGGGCAAAGGGCCAAGCCGGTTGCACTACGACGCCGGGTTTCAGAGTCACCTGAATTAGCGGCTGACGGTCTGCTTGATCCAATCGCCCGAGAGGAACGCTGCTGGATTCAGGCAGCTTGATCGGTTCCTGTTTCAACAACGCAGCGAGTTGCAGCAGATCCTCCTGCATTGAGACATGCGCGGGTGCATCGTGACAGCGAGCGCATTTCATTTCCACACCGAGAAACGCCGAACTCACGATAATCCCCTTAGCGGCCATCGGCAGATCGTTCTGTGAGGCGGTGGCGAAACCGGCCGGCCCACCAGACCGCTCACTGCCTTCCATGCGGATCAATTCCGTGACAAACAAATCGGCGGGTTTGTTGTCGATCAATGATTCGTACAACCACCAGCGGAACGGCCCGGTGTTGTTCAGCGTCGGGTTGATCATGTTGGGGTTCTCGGCCAGCACGTCCAACCAGTAGCCCATCCAGTGATCGGCCCAACGCGAATCGAACAGTAATCGTTCGATGACATTGGCGCGGCGAGTCTCCGGGCTGTCTGCGCGAAATGCGGCGATCTCAGCTTCGGTGGGCGTAACACCCACAGTGTCAAGCGTCACGCGTCGGAGAAAACTCAGATCATCGGCGAGCGGCGTGGAATTGAAACTTGTGACGTTGAACTGCGGCCATACCGCACCACCTTCGACCCAGCGTTTGAGCAGAGCGATTTCTTCATCCGACAATGGGTCGCCCGTTGGAGGCATCACGACGTCTTCGTCCTTAGACGTGATACGAAGGATCAGAGCGCTGTCGTGGATTCTGCCGGCGACAATGGCCGGGCCTTCAGAATCTCCGCCTTTGCGGGCAGACTCATGATCGTCAAGTCGCAGGCCACCCTTCGCTTTGGTTCCCTGATGACAGTTGTAACAGCGCTTCTCCAGCAGTGGGCGGACTTCTCTGAAGTAGTCCACGCCGGCAGATTCGTTATCGTTTGATTGCAGCGACACAGCTTGAATCCTCGTGGCGAGAAAATGGTCGATGTCGTTGTTGGCGGCAAATCCGGCGGGCAAATCCGGCACCTCCACCCGTTCGGTCTTGGCAAGCCAGTTATCAGCGGCGACTTGGCGCCGATCCCAGTAATTATGATTGGCATCGCGGCAGTCGGCACGGGCCTGAGCATTCATCTTTGCAAACCGTGCAAGGCGTTCCGCCTCATAGATGGGCCACTGTTGATCAGTGTACGCTACCTGACGCTGGCCGGGCGACAGAAGCGACCAGTCTTCGCTGCCTGCCAGCGACACAGCAACAACGGTTTCGCCGAGTTCCGGTCGAAATCTGCTTTTGCCAGTGACCCCGCCAACCAGTGTTTCCAGAATCACCAGATGCTCGCCGCCTTCGGTTTCGAATTCACACCAGGCGTCACGATTGCCGGGAGGGGCAAAGCGGAATTCGGGACCAAGGTCGAGGTAATCGTCCTGGGCGGAAAGCAGTCCGTGTCCGGCGGGATCTGTTGGACGGGGTGAAGTTTCCAACAGCTTCCTTCCATCGATGATGAGTCGGCAGACTCCTCGGCCACGCAGCAGCAGACGGTGTTTGCCCAGTGGCAGTTTCACCATCGCAGAAGCTCGCAGATGCAGCGGATTGACACGATCGCCTCGAACACCGGTCGACACATACTTTTGCGGCAGATCGATCAGGCCAAAGACGTCTTCCTGATAAGTCTCTGTGACCTGCGGCTCTTCGGGCCATGCATTGCTGGCCGGAACTCCGTCCTCACTGATCTGTATCAGCACCCTGCCTGCCGGAATCATTTTGGGAGTCACGGCCGGCGGCGGTGCAACGTAGACGTAACGCTGCGTGATGACCTCCGGTGAGAAGGCTTCGCGGTACAAAGCGATGTTATCCATCCAGCCCTGAAACGATGCAGCGGAACTGCGCTGGTATCCGGTTCCAATGACAAGATCATCGGTATCCTGCACGGGGGGAAGGTTCGTCGCGCCACCAAGATCCCAGACACCCTCCGTCGGTTTGCCGTCAATGTAAGCGTGCAAACTGTCGGCATTGCCAAAGGTGAAATCAAAAGCGATGTGATGCCAGCCTGTGAGCGGCATCTCAGCGGTGCTCCACCAGCGGTGCCAGTCGTGCTTCTTTGCTCCGGGATGCTGGCTGGTGAATAGAAAACCGAGTTGAGCACCAGCCGTCGTCCCCTGAAGTCGGACGGCGTAGTTCTGATTATTCTCGCCGAGATTTTCACCCAGCTTCCCGTGTCGTCCCTTGCCAATGATGTAGATCATCTGGCCTTTGGTAACGGATTTCGTCTTCACCCAGGCTTCGAATGCGAAGGTGTCGCCGGCACCGAATCGGATATTCGTGAAGCCGCCACGTTCGTGGTCTTTGACAAGAATCCAGCCTTCGTGCCCAACGAAGGCTGCCGCCTTGTTGTCCGTACCAAACTTCGGATATCGCGGAGCACGCGGCCCATCCGCAGGAGTCCCGAATTTGCCCTGCCAAGCACCCGGCTGCGATTCACCATCAAACCGCCATTCGACCACAGGATCCCCCGCCTCAACAAAGCTGGCGATCGCAAGAATCAAAGTGGCGATCAGACAAGTAGTCATATTCATAGACAGATCCAGTGTTCAGTAACGTTTTCAGGTTACCATCCAGACGGAACAACGACGATCAGCAGATTCAGAATTCTACGTGCCAGCTAGGAAAAGCGCAGACGCGTTGTTTTTATGAAACTTAAATCAACGGCAACAAGTCCCCGTCGATAATCATAGTTAATTGGCCGCCGCGGACTTGGTAATGCGCAGGTTTTCAAACCAGTAGAGGCCTGATTTGCCGGGCGCCACGATATCGATGTCGCCGTCCTGATCTAAATCCTTCACGGCCATCTGAAGTCCCGTCCCGGCGGATCCGCGTGGGAAGTCCTTCATCGCGTCTCGCTGTCCGGCATTCGCTGGAGCATTGGACGCGGGTTCTCCCTCATAAACGACACTCCGGTTCCACTTTGACGCGTGGCGATCGAACCTGTAGCTGTAAATACATGGCTTGTCCGTTGCACCGGCTTCACTGGAGTGAGCGTAAATACGCTTACCTGTGACAAACTCCTGTTCACCGTCGCTATCAAAGTCGGCCAGATGTAGCGCATGGACCTGTGAAAAACTGGTATCAATATCTTCCCTGGTCCATGTTCGTTTGCCATCCGCATTTTTTGTTTGTTTCAGCCAGTGCAGACCGAATGCATGCCCCATTCCCCAGGCAATGTCGGTATCTCCGTCGCCATCGAAGTCATGACCGATGATTTCGATACTTGCTGCACCCAGCGTGAATTCGGCGTGAAGCTTCCAGTCGGCATTTCGATCGGTTGGCTGTTCGTACCAACCTTTGGGAGTCACAATGTCAATCCGGCCGTCACTGTTGATATCTCCGTGACCAATGCCATGCCCAGCGCCCTCCGCTGACAACTGTCGCTGTTGCCACTTCGCGTTCGCCGCCGCCAGCTCATACCACACCACTTGTCCGCCCACGTTGGGCAGAAAGACGCGTGTGTCATCACCATAGAGATCAACAAGATAGCTGGTTTCCATGGAGCCCGGCGTGTCGATCAGATGTTCGGTCCACGGCCTGGTCGAATCGTCTGGTTGTTCCACCCACAAAATCTTTCGGCTGAAGTAGGCGCACGTAACGATGTCAACCCTGCCATCCCCGTTGACATCAAGCGGAACGTCAGCAAAGTCTTCGTGGTAGTGCGGGTTCTTGCCCGGCGGCACGTCGCGGACTTTGTGTCGTGTCCAGTCCGGAGCGGCATACCAGGAATCTCCGCTGAAGACGTCCGGTTTTCCGTCACCATTGAAGTCTGCAACTCCGACAGCTTCAAACGGCGACTGATCATTAATCGTATGCTTCCGCCATTTCGGCCCGTCCGGGGCTTCGTCGGCTTCGGAAAATTCGTTTGAAGTGCAAACGCACAGAATGGAAGAACAGATAAATAAAAGGCGGGGAAACTGCACGGCTTTAGCTCCGATGAATTCGCTGATGATTGACAATCCGGATAGGATTCTACTCCATTTCCGGAAACTGTTAAACTGGTTGATCCCACGTCATCAGGGCGTCACAGTATAGACGGATTCTCAATTGCCGGCGCGCTCGGCTCGAATCAATTCGATCGGGACAAACTGAATGCCTCGATCCAGGCCCCGATTAATCGGGCCTGATTAATCGGGCCTGAATGTCGTCCATCGCGATTACCGGCAGGTCTTTAGCAAGAGTCACCTGACGGGGTGCGGCTTTCTTTTTACCAAACTTCGATGCAGGTCCCGGATAGCACCGTTTCGCCACAATATGTGCTGCCAGTCTAGTTTTTTCGAGGAACGGGCACGGTCTGTCGGGGGACGCCGAGGCAGATCCGGAATCCGTCGCGGGAGTCGGAATACGAAACGCTCGCGATGCCCAGCCGGACGGCGCAACGCGCATTGCCTGGGACATCAAAGTAGTTACCGCCCCGGCAAACAGGACTCGACACAGAAAACTGCCGCGTGTCCTCATAGTAGACTTCCTCATGTCCTCCTTCTGGATCAAACTGATCGAGGACGAATTCCCACACGCCGCCACACATGTCCGCGAGACCAAAGCCGTTTCGTCCCCTTTGGCCGTAGTGATCCACGGGCGACAGGAAGGCAAAGCCGTCGCTCCACGGAGCATTCGCCAAGGGCCAAATTGTGTCTCGCCCGGGGAGCAAGTCGACGGCGGAGATGTTGAGTCTGCCATTACCCTCCATCAGATCGTTTCCCCACCAGAAATAATGACTCTCCTGACTCCCGCCTCGACAGGCATAGGCCCATTCGGCCTCGGTGGGAAGGCGGAACTCCAATCCCTCGGGCAGTCGGCCTGCCTTGCGCTGTCTGTCGGTGAGCCAATGGCAAAAGGCTTTCATGTCCTGATAGCTGACGCAGACAACCGGGTAGTTGTCCTTCATCGGCATGTTGAAACCCGGATCACGCCAGCTCTTGTCCTCCCGGGTTTCCCACGGGTGCACTATTGTGGATTCGTAATAATAGCGATCCCATTTATGATTAAAACATTGCGTCCAACCAAGCGACTTCTCCGCGTCGGTCACGTAATTTGTCTCCTCCACGAACTGCCGGAACTGGCCGATTGTGACTTCCGTGCGTCCCATCCAAAATCCCTTGCTGACCTGCATCGACCGCGGCACACCTTCATAATTCTCTCGCGCGGTTCCCGGTTGGGCTCCCCCTTCGATGCCGGTCGCCCACTCTTTTTCCGCCGCCGTGCTGCCCATCATGAATTTTCCCGGCGGGATGTAGACAACTTCAAGCATAACGTCGTGGCCAAGATCCAGCTTTTCCGCGTCCCCTTGTTTCGGCTCATCGGCGCCGGCCGGGTAGATGGAAAAGAGAGGAATTAGCGCGACCAGCAAATACGATTTGAGGCTTTGGGGATTTTTCATTTGATTCACGATGAGAATGAGTGGTGAGGCAGGTTTTCTATGTGTGATTTTGCTTTACCATTGAGCGGCAGCATGAGTGCCTGCAGG
This sequence comes from Fuerstiella sp., assembly GCA_041689795.1. Lineage (GTDB taxonomy): Bacteria > Planctomycetota > Planctomycetia > Planctomycetales > Planctomycetaceae > Fuerstiella. The sequence goes on from JBDNFN010000007.1 coordinate 8,327, forward strand.
ATGAAGCCGAGTATAGCGATTCCACTAGTCTAGTGTCTGATCGTAAAGCGGATTTACGTTTTGGCGCGTGTGAAAAGTTGCAAAACATTCTTCGAAGATTGAACCACTTTCGTGGTTCACGCGTTGAATTTGTTGACGAAGACCAATTCACGCAAAAATCATTCAGAGAATGAATCGATGCGAAAAGCGTATGAGACGCAGGGGCGACTGGGTTGTCAGCCGATCGAACAGT
>JBDNFN010000008.1:0-21642 GCA_041689795.1 Fuerstiella sp.
AGTCTTCATCACCGCCCTGGTTCCAAACTCTGAAACGCATACTGCTGGAAGCCCCTATTCCCAGCGCTGTGTTGGATGCAGTCGATCGGTTTGTGCTGAAGAGTGCCAGTTCCAACGATGCGTTTGCTTTGTTTGAAGAAGCTCCTCGATCGCTGGAAGTTCTGGCTCGGCTTTCCTGTGGCAGTCCGTTTCTGACTCAGGCTTTGCTTAGCCAACCGGAAGTACTTCGCGAGCTCACCACAGAGCGGCGCACAGCAGAAATGAAGTCGCGGAATGAATTCGTTAGCGAAGCCAACGCAGCGATTCAGCACGTGCAATCATCCCACGAGAAACTGGCATTGCTACGGCGTTTTCAACGGCGAGAAATTCTACGAATTGGTATGTGCGACGCGTTCGGACTACTTGACCTGAAGTTTGTGACGCTGCAGATCTCACTGCTTGCCGACGCAATGGTTCAGCTGTGTTTACGAATTGCCTGCAGCGACATTGGCGTAACGGAACCGCCGTTTGCCGTTCTCGCGTTGGGCAAGCATGGCGGCGAAGAACTGAACTACAGTTCTGACATAGATCTGATTCTGATCGCGAACTCGGATTCGCCGACGACTCAGCGAGTCGCACGTCGACTTATTGACGGTCTTGGCGAAAACATGGCGACTGGATTTCTGTATCGAGTCGACATGCGACTGCGACCGTGGGGAGATGCCGGTCCGCTGGTCAGCACGCCGAAGACTTATGAACAGTATCTGCGATCGGACGCAGAGCTCTGGGAAAAACAGGCTCTGTTGAAAGCTCGTGTAATTGCCGGAGATTCCAAGGCTGGCGACGAACTGCTTCAAATACTGCCGCCATTGTTGTTTGCGGTTTCTGAAGGAGAAGTGCTAGCCAACGTTCTAAAGATGAAGGGGCAAATTGAAGACAGACTGCGGCAACGCGGCAAACTGGCATCTGAAGTAAAACTGGGTTCCGGGTCGATTCGAGATATTGAGTTTATCGTTCAGGCGCTGCAGCTGATTCATGGCAAATCCGAGCCCCGAGTTGCGAGCGCGAATACACTGGATGCTTTGGTCCGCTTGGCGGAATTCAACCTGATTGACGTTGCGGTCTATCGACAGTTGCGAGAAGGCTATATTTTTCTGCGAACCATTGAACACGCTTTGCAGTTGCTTCATAACCAGCAGACCCACGAACTTCCCGAAGATGCGGAACAACGTGAATGGCTGGCTCGAAGAATGGACTATCCCGGTGAAGCGGACTTACTGAATCGATTCCATGAACATCGACGCGCCGTGCGAAGAATCTTCGATGCTCAATTCACCCCAATGCCAACGCGTGCGAGCCTGGATGAATTCAGCAATAACATTTTGTCCGCTAAGAATGACGGCACTCCTCTTGAACTTTCAGAACTGGCAACATACTTCCAAAACCACGGCGCTGAACACGAAGACCTTCGCCGCTCAATGTTCGATGACCTCAAAGCGGGAGCCGCTTGCCGCGTGCACGCACAGGAATTCGGTTCCGACAAAAACCTGCAGCTGATAACCATAGCGGTGCGGGGAACGCCGGGCCTCACATCCATGATTTGCGGTGTTTTCTTTGCCAATTACCTGGACATCCGCGAAGGCGATTGCAACAACGGAGCCGGCCCTAATCGTTTCGGATGCAACATTCCTTCCGACAGATTTCTGGGTATCTTCTTGTGTGAAGACACTGCCACCACAGTTGCAGGCAACGCACAGTCCACTGCGACCGTCATACAAAACGAACTGGAACGATTGCTGAAAATGCAGCAATCGGAACAGTCGTCCGACGTTCGTGCCACGCTGCTCGACATGTTCTGTAAGCGAGTTGCGAACCTGCAAGCCGCACCTATTCCGTTGGCTGAACTTTCAATTACTGTAACACAGGAAGAAGCAGATGCAGCCACGGTGCTGCAGATTTCAGCCGACGACAGCTTCGGTTTCTTTTTTGAACTCTCGAACGCACTTTCGATTTGTGGCTTCCGAATTCTGCGAGCACAGTTAGGCGAAACCGACGGAAGAATTCGCGACGTGCTGCATGTTGCAGAATCTGATGGAGGCGTCGTCAGCAACAAAGAACGCGTCGAAGAATTGCGAACAGCCATTGTCCTTATCAAACAGTTTACAAACTGGCTGCCGTCCAATAACGATCCTCACCAGGCTCTGCTTCGCTTTCGAGACCTGTTGCACGTGCTTCTGCGGAAGTCCCAATGGGAAACCAACGTTGCAAATTTACAGCAACCTGAAGTATTGCGAGCCGTTGGCCAGGTGCTGGGCATCAGCCGCTATTTGTGGGAAGATTTCCTACAGGTGCGCACCGAAAAACTGTTACCACTGTTGACCGATTCCGGTAAGTTGCAAAACCGAGTTACTCGAACCGAACTGCAAAACGAACTCGCGTCCATCCTAAGCTTCACCACTGATGCAGCGGGACGCATTGCTGCTTTGAACACGTTCAAGGATCTGCATCTGTTTCGCACAGACCTGAGGCACGTGCTGGGACACTGCGGTCCCTTCGGTACGTTTTCGAATGAAATCACTGAACTGGCGGAAGTCATTATCAGCGCGGCCTGCCAGATTGCATCCGCAGAACTGCACATGACATACGGCCCGCCTTGTCTTGACAACGGAAACCTATGCCCGTTTACAATTGTGGCTCTTGGTAAGTTTGGTGGCGTGGAAATGGGGTTCGCATCCGACATTGAAATGTACCTCGTGTTCCAGCAGGAATGTCACACCGCAGGACAAACTCGCATTTCGGCCAGCAATTTCTTCGAACGAATGGTTAGTCGTATTACGGAGCTGATTCAGTGTCGACATAAAGGTATTTTTTCTATCGATCTGCGGATGCGACCGTATGGTCAGGCGGGTTCGCCGGCCGTCGCGCTGAATTCTTTCCGAAACTACTTCTCGCCCGATGGCGAAGCATGGCCGTACGAGCGTCAGTCGCTTGTCAAGCTGCGTTGTATCAGTGGCGATGCCGAATTTGGTGCAGTTGTGCGGGCCGAGTGCCATGCCATCGTTTATGCAGATTCTGGTTTCGATTTCGATGCCATGCGTGGCATGCGAGAAAAACAGGTTCGGCAACTGGTACACGGTGGCACGATCAACGCAAAACTAAGCGACGGCGGACTGGTTGATTGTGAATACGCCGTTCAGGCTTTGCAGTTGACTTTTGGCCACAACCGGCCATCGTTGCGAACGACAAACACGCTGCAGGCGTTGAACGCAGCGTTCAGAGAACGTCTGCTAACGGCCGATGAACACAGCGCAGCGACGACCGCCTATATGTTTCTACGGGAACTGATCGATTGCCTGAGAATGACTCGCGGGAATGCTCAGGACCTGACCGTTCCGCCACACAATTCGGCAGATTATGCTCAGTTGACCAAGCGGATGGAGGCCGTGCATGATTCGCCTCTGCAACTGGATGAACTGGAAGCCCAATTGGCAGCGGTGAAGGCGTTTTCAGCCCGTGTCGAGCAGTTCTGTCGGGAATCAGAATCGCGGCTTTAAGCAAATTCGCCTCTCCCGACGAAGAAGCCAATATGATACAGTCCCACAGCAGTGTTGCACGCTGAGTCGTGACAACAAACATCACGTTTCATTCGGCGATTGCCGATGTTCACGAACCAGTCAGTGGAACGCTTATCTGAAAGTTGCACAACGCAGCAGACGGTTTGCCGAGTGTCCGAAAAGGGAATTTCGATGAAGTCATTCGAAAATAAAAATGTGTTCCTGACCGGCGCAGCGTCGGGTATTGGCCGAGAACTCGCGCGGCAACTGGCAGCACTCGGTTGCGACCTTTACCTGGTAGATGTTGACCAGGCAGGACTTGCAAAAGTCGCTGAAGAAGTTGCACTTCACGGCAGACGAATTCTGACGCGCGTTTGCGACCTGTCTGATTCGTCACAGATCACCCAGGCTCTCGCAGACTTCGATCAGCGCTGCGACGTCATCGACATTCTGATCAACAACGCCGGCGTCGCATATTACGGCCCAACAGATGCAATGTCTCAGCAGCAATGGAACTGGTTGATGAACATCAACCTACTTGCACCCATTCAAATCACAAATCACTTTCTGCCACAATTGCTGGAACGACCAGACGCCCACATTGCCAACATGTGCAGCATCAGTGGCATTGTTGCCGGAGGCCGATTCGCCGCCTATCACACTAGTAAGTTTGGACTGATCGGCTTTACGGAAGCCATTCGGGCAGAATACGCACGCAAGGGCGTTGGAGTAAGTGCCATCTGTCCAGGGCCCGTGAGAACAAACCTGTATGAGGCTGCGGCAAGTGGCCGAGCAGGCAACAAGGTCCCGACGCCTCCCGACTGGCTGTGTGCCTCGGCTGAACGAGTCGCATCGTTGACGATCAAAGCCATTCGACGAAACAAGCGACAGATTATCATCACTCCATTAGCACACGGACTGTTTCAAATGAAACGGTTTGTCCCAGGCCTGATTGACTTCGCAAACAGATTCAGCCGAAAAAAGAAGCAACGAATCGCGATGTTGCAGGCCAAAGAAGATCATCGTCTGCAGAACCTGTTGACGGCGAATTCGATAGATTCGCCGTCGACAAAGGCCGCCTAAATACCATCAGTGCAATCGATAATCTTTGCATGAACACTGAAACTTTCTCAGTGTCTTCACGTTGGGCCAACCAGGTAGCGTCTAAGATTGCGACAACGGCCGGGATTCCTACAATCTCCCACGATCGGCGCATTGGCCGATCTTCACAGGTCGCTGCACCCAGCAGGGATCATCTTTTGTTTTCGAAGGTAGATGTATTATGAGTCGTTCGATGGACAAGATTGTGGCGTTGTGTAAACGCCGGGGCTTTGTATTTCAGAACTCAGAAATTTACGGCGGCCAGAACGGATTCTGGGACTACGGCCCGTTAGGCACGGAACTGAAACGCAATGTCCGTGACTGCTGGTACCGCGACATGGTTTCCGCTCACAACGAACTTCTGGCACCGGAAAATGCTCCTTCCAAATACCAGATGGTCGGCGTGGAAACCGCTTTGATCATGAACCCTCAGGTCTGGAAGTGTTCCGGCCATTACGACCTGTTTCACGATATGATGGTAGACTGCCGCGCTACCAAAAGTCGCTATAGACTCGACCAGCTGCGAGTTCGCTGGGTATCTTTTGAAGGCCAGACTGTTAAGCAGGAAGAAACCAGCAGCGAGCTATCAAAGATCATGGTTACGTCGACCGCGGAAGACTTTCATGAAGACCTGACTTCGGAAGCTCTGCGTGCATTTGGCCAAAAGAAAAAGTATGCGGACAAGCTGCAATGGGACGGCGAAGCAAGCACGCTGGATCGCATCGACGTCGCGCTGTACGGATCTGTTGTGGCTCCGGGCGCAGAAAAAGCGGGCACGCTAACGGCACCCCGAGAATTCAACCTGATGATGAAAACCATTATCGGTGCTCTCGGAACGGACGACGATGCCGCTTACCTTCGACCGGAAACGGCACAGGGTATTTTTGTTAACTTCAAAAACGTTGTTGATAGCAGCCGAGTCAAACTGCCGTTCGGAATTTGCCAGGTCGGTAAAAGCTTCCGAAATGAAATCACGCCGCGAAACTTTACGTTTCGGTCACGTGAATTCGAACAGATGGAAATTGAATTTTTCTGCCGACCGGACGAGTCAACCGGCTGGTATACGTATTGGCGAGATCGACGTTATCAATGGTACCTCGGCCTTGGCGTAAGCAAAGACAGACTGATTCTTCGCGATCATCATGCGGACGAACTGGCTCACTATTCTGTGGGCACGGCCGATATCGAATACGCGTTTCCGTTTCTGGATGAAGGCGAATTTGGTGAACTGGAAGGTATCGCTCATCGAGGCGACTTCGACCTGCGTTCTCACATGGAAGGCAAGCTAACCAAGAATGCCGCCGGTGAGTTGGAAGTCGAATTGAACGAACACGGCAAGCCAAAACATCGTGGCAGCGGCAAGGACCTGACCTACTTTGATGATCAGGCAAAGGAACGTTTCACGCCTCACGTCATCGAACCGTCTGCAGGTGCCGACCGAGCAACGCTCGCATTCATTTGTGAAGCCTATCACGAAGACCAGCAACCGGACGAAAAAGGGGTGATGCAGGAACGCGTCGTAATGAAGTTCCACCCACGACTTGCTCCGGTGAAGGCGGCCGTATTTCCGTTGATCAAAAAGGAAGGCATGCCCGAAAAAGCTGCCGAAATCTTCGGGGCACTCAAGCTGGCTGGGCTAAACTGCCAGTTTGATCAGCAGGGAGCCATTGGCCGTCGCTATCGCCGACAGGACGAAATTGGAACGCCATATTGCATCACTGTCGACGGCGACACCATGACGGATGGTACCGTGACGATTCGGGACAGAGATTCACTGAAACAGGATCGAGTGCCCATCGATCGGGTCGTCGAAGAAGTTGTTGCCCGACTGAACAGTTGAACCGACTTCTGAATTCATCAACACTACAGGAACGCGCGACAAGACAGCAATGCACGGGTCGCGCGTTCTTGAGGTGTCACAAATCCACACTGCCAAATTCAGGATCGGTTTTTGAACTGGAAATCGAATGCCAGACGGGATCAAGCATGCAATCCGAACGTAATCCCTATCAAACCCCAAAAATCGAAGATCATCCTGCAGGAAATTATCGCACCTTCAGGATTTCTGTTTTCCGCCCATGGATCTGGATCAGTACTGTTTCGCTGGTTGTGAGCTCGATTGTCTTGCACTATCTCGCCAGCGGTGGATTATCATCGCTGCTGCTGCAGGCACCAAGATCGATCGTCCCTGGGCCGCTCATCATTTTTCTGGCGGCAGCCGCTTCAATCATTTGGATGATGCCCTGTTATTGCATCAAAATGCATGACAGCGGAATCAACGGCCCCGATTTTTCCGGAACCCTACGGATTGTAGGATGGGACAGAATTCATAGCGGTCAACGTCGCAATTTCATGGGGTTCCCTTACCTTTTGATCCGTTCCGACGTTTCTGCACGTCCATTATGGCTGCCGCTGTACCTCACCAACGAATCCAAATTCTGGCAATTCCTGAACTGGAACATTTCGCCCAACGTGTTAGTTCTGGCGCAAGCTGCGCCGTGGTCGCCGACTAAATCAGAGCAGCATGCGGATTAACTCTTTGTGATTGCCGGTATTGTGAAAAAAACTTCCTTCTTCGCCAAACGTTGCCCATGCCCAGCCTGACCGTTGAAAACTATCTCAAGGCCGTGCTTCAATTGGAACTGAAGTCAGGAGCGGCGCGGGTTTCTACCGGAGCCCTCGCCACACGACTCGGAGTTTCTCCTGGCAGTGTGACCAGCATGCTGAAAACTCTGTCCGAAGCCGAACTCGCCAGCTACGTTCCCTATGAGGGTGTGGAGTTGACGGAAGCCGGCCGAAAGCTGGCCATGAGAATGTTGCGGCGCCATCGGTTGATGGAACTGTTTCTGCACAGCACATTGAATCTGACCTGGGATCAGGTTCACGAAGAAGCCGAAGAACTGGAACACGCGGTTAGTGAATTTTTAATCGACCGCATCGACGACTTTCTCGGGCATCCCGAAACTGATCCTCATGGCTCGCCGATTCCTGCGGCTGACGGTCAAATGCGGAGCGATCACTCGGGCGCTTTGGCATTGGGAGACTGCGAAGTCGGCAGCGAAGTTCGGTTTGTGCGAGTTGTCAATCAGGAGCCTGATTTTCTGCGGTATCTCTCAGAATCCGGATTTCAACTCGGAGCGGTTGGTCAGATCATCGAAAACAGCGAAGATGCAGGCGTCGTTCGAGCAGACATTGATGGCCAGCAGTTTACCGTCAGTCGCAAGGCCGCGCAAACGATTCGCGTTGAGCCCGTCTCGTAGCAACGCTAACGGCATTCCGGCGCTGATGAAGGACGAAAGTCTCGCCGGGCAACGCTTGCTGTACGAACACGACTTTGATTCAAAACGCGAGCAATGAAAATGCTCGACCAAAAGTTGATTACAAAAAAGGTTCTTTACGTGTCCCACGATATCTACGAAAATCCGCTCATCACTCGCTACGCCTCTCGCGAAATGGCAGGCATCTGGTCTGCTCAGACGAAGCACTCCACCTGGAGACGATTGTGGATTGCATTGGCAGAGTCTCAGCAGGAACTTGGGCTACCAATCACAAACGCCCAGCTTACAGAAATGAGAGCCACTGTCGATAACATTGACTTCGACCTGGCAGCTGACTTTGAACTGGAACGAAGACATGACGTAATGGCGCACGTGGAAACATGGGCCACCCAGTGTCCAGCGGCAAAACCAATTATCCATCTGGGAGCAACAAGTTGCTACGTGACGGATAACTCGGAACTGCTGCAGATCAAACAAAGCCTGCTGGTGATTCGACGCCGACTCGTGCAGGTGATCGACCAGCTGGCAAAATTTGCCGTCGAATATCGTGATCTGCCTTGTCTGGGATTCACACATCTGCAGGCTGCTCAACCAACAACCGTGGGCAAGCGAGCCACGTTATGGTGCTGGGATCTGCTGCTGGATCTGGAAGAACTGGAACATCGCATCGATACCATTCGCTTCCGTGGCGTAAAGGGAACAACGGGAACTCAGGCCACTTTCTTAAGCCTGTTTGAAGGCGATCACGACAAAGTAGAACGTCTGGATCAACTGGTCACAGAAAAAATGGGCTTCACAGCTCGCCACGCCGTAACAGGACAAACGTACACGCGAAAATTTGATTCGCAGGTGATGGCCACGCTAAACGGTCTGGGACAATCGTGCCACAAAACCGGCAGCGACATCCGCATTCTGCAGCACAAAAAAGAACTTGAAGAGCCTTTCGAAAAGAACCAGATTGGCTCGTCTGCGATGGCCTACAAACGTAACCCTATGCGTAGCGAACGTATGTGCGCGCTGGCCCGTTTTGCCATGAGTCTTCAGGCAGGTGCTGACGCCACAATGGCCACTCAGTGGATGGAAAGAACGCTTGACGACAGTGCCATCCGCCGACTTGCGGTACCGCAGGCATTTCTGGCGATCGACGCCTGCCTGATTCTGTATCGAAACATAACCGATGGCATGGTGGTTTATCCGAGGACGATCGAAAAGCACCTGAACGAAGAACTTCCATTTATGGCAACGGAAGAAATTCTAATGGCAGGCGTTCGAGCCGGCGGAGATCGACAGGATCTACATGAAGTCATTCGCGTACACAGTCAGGCGGCGGCGGCGGAAGTCAAACAGAACGCCTTGCCGAACGACCTCATCAGTCGGCTCCAGAAAGACGCGGCATTCGCCCACATCGATCTTGCCGGAACGCTGGATGCCAGAAAATACATCGGCCGAGCGCCTGAACAGGTCGACTCGTTTATCGCCGAACAAGTCGAGCCGGTTCGTGAGCGTTACCGAACCGAACTTGCCGGTGAAGCGGAACCTGTCCGGGTTTAACAACACAGGCTTAAGGCATGTTGCACCAAAATCTTAACGCTTTTCCCGGACGCCTTTCACAGCTGATCCCAACGCGTTGAATGCCGGCGGCTTAAAAAAGCAGCGGAACAGTTTACGGCCGGCTGCTCTGCACAGGGAATTCAACATGAAGGAAACGTGCTTCACTGGTGTTTTCCCGCCGGCTTACATAGCGTTCGGATTCAGACACGGAATAGAATTGGTCAAATGATCATGGATTGGAACGTCAAAGATGACAGATCGAACGGTTGAAATCGGTAGCTACAAGGTCGGAACGGGAAATCCCCTGCTGTTAATTGCAGGGCCCTGTGTCATGGAATCTGAATCCATGGTTATGCAGGTAGCTGAGTTTCTGGCTGAATTGCGAGACCGTCTGGGACTGCAAATCATATTTAAATCCAGCTTCGACAAGGCGAATCGGACCAGCGTTGACAGCTATCGCGGCCCAGGCCTGGAAGCAGGGCTGAAGCTTTTAGAAAAGGTCAAACAGGCCACTGGACTTTCAACAACGACGGATATTCACGAAGCGTCTCAGGCTGCCCCGTGTGCCGAAGTCTGCTCAATCCTGCAAATTCCCGCATTTTTGGCACGTCAAACCGATCTGCTGGTCGCAGCTGCTGATGCGGCCGTTGCCAGAAATATCTGCGTGAATGTCAAGAAACCGCAGTTTGTTGCCCCCGAAGACACGATTCACGCCGTACGAAAGTGCGAGGCTCGTGGTTTGCGCAGTGTAATGCTGACGGAACGCGGCACAACATTTGGCTACGGTCAGCTGATTAATGATTTCCGGTGCATTCCCATCATGAAATCATTCGGTGTGCCGGTGGTTTACGACGCAACTCACAGCGTCCAGACGCCCGGTGGAGCAACAACAGGGGGACAGCGACAAATGGTTGCACCGCTGGCTCGAGCAGCTGTCGCCGTCGGATGTGATGCCGTTTTCTTTGAGACTCATCCAGATCCCGATACTGCAAAAAGCGATGGGCCAAACATGGTGCCGTTGTCTGGTGTTGAAGATCTGGTGAGACAGCTTACAACTTTGCGAGAAACTATGTTGTCTCTGTAAGCGACGCGATCACTGTAATCTGAACGCAGTTGGCCGCTCGCTGAATTTACACTGCGATCTTCCAAAACCTGTCGACTCGGGACCATTGACTGTGCTGTCTGCATCTAATCGTTTCTTTGCGATGTCGTGTTTGTTTTCCCTGTGTGCATCTCTGATAATTGTGGGATGTAAAGGCTCAACCGAAAACAAAACAACGGCAGACTCAAAGTCAAAAAAAGACTCGCGATCTGGAACAGAAGTAGAACGCTGCCGCAAGAAGCTTGCCGCAGCAATTCGGCGACTTGATCCGGAAACCGTGGCTTTGCAGGCCGATCCAGAGCGTTCTATTAATGGACTGAATTCGTGGATCTCATCGTGTGCCGCGGACGAAGTCGGATCCCTGAAACTCAGCAAAGCCACACTGGCAATAATTGGCGATAGTGCTCGAGCCACAGCAGGCCGCTTCACGGCAAACGATGGAGCGTACATTCGCGATTGCCTGCTGCTGCGAAGTCTCGCTGATGCAGTTTCCTCGCGATCCGATGCCGACACGCTGGGCGGCAAGATGCAGCCGGATTCCAGTCACATCATCGACATCTTCGATTGGGTCGTGCGTAACGTAAGCCTAGCACCAGCGTCTGAAGAACGAATCCCGCTGGGCCTTTTCGACGTCCTGATGATTGGTCGAGGCACTGCAAAAGATCGAGCATGGATTTTCGCTGAAGCCCTTCGCCAACAACAGATCGATGCAGTCATCGTGCGGACCAGTCAACCACCCGCTGAAGGCGATACACTGAACACAGCGACATGGCTGATCGCCGTTTTTCTGGACAAACAAAGCTTTCTATTCGATGTCAGCACAGGAATCGCCGTTGGCAGCAAAGACTCCACGGATACTGGCACCGTGGAGGTAGCAACTATTTCTGAACTCGCAACTCACGACAGATGGAAATCATCGACCATTCAGGTGATCGCGCAAATATCCGCCTTTGCACCTCGCATGCTTGTTCTGCAGGAACAGCTTGCCGCTGAAGATTCGGCCATTCTTTTTGAAGAACTCACAGGTGGCGTTTCTGAAATCATGCCCCTAATAGATCGCATCAAAGTCGCTGGAAATGGGCACTGGAACGTAGACAGCATTTCGTTGTGGGAATATCCGGAACAACAGGTCGTGGCAGCAAATGCGATGACCGAAAAGCAGAAGCAGTCTTACAGTCTGTTGACGCGTCCTTTCCAGGCTCCGTTTGAACGAAAAGACTTTGCTCCGGAAAGTACGGAAGAACTTACGACCGTCCCGGAAGAATTGTCACCCAAAGAACGCCAGGCTTTGGTCGAACGACGCCTGATGGCAAGTTTCGGCCGCATGATGGAATCCAGTGATGACATGTTCGGCAAACCTTCCAACGCCCTGCTAAAGGCCAGAATTCAACAGATTCAGGGAAGTATAGACACCGGAGTCATTCAACAGTTGCAGCAGGTTCGCATTGCGAGCATGCAGGAAGCCATGCGTATTCGGGTTCCGGAAGCCCTGCAAACGGAATACGGTTATCCGCCGATTATGGTTATTCCATTTCCTGAACTTATCCGAGAAGTCAACCAGAGCTCTACCGGAGACTCACTGTACTGGACGGCTCTGTGCCAAATCGATCGGGGCGAAGTCGGAGCGGCAATCATCACACTGATGAATTATCGTCGTCAGTATCCCGCAGGAAAATGGAACTACGCAACCATGATCAATCAGGGCATTGCATTGATGCAACAGGATAGAAATGCAGACGCGCTAGCTGTGTTTGGAGAGGCCGACGTTGAACAAAATCCCGAGCGTATCAGAGTACAACATCTGCTAAAGGCGATTGCAGAATAATGATCGCAGTTCAGGCTGGCGAAGGCGAACACTGCAACGCGACAAACGGCCGCAGCAACAGGCGACCACTATGCCGGCAAAAGCTTTAGTCTGCAGTAGCGTTATGTGCTGAGACGAACAGTAGCCCATTGCCCGAAGTTTTCTTCAACGCTGACTCGCAGTTCTTCAATTCCCTTTGCGTTCTTCAGACTTAAATTTTCCAGCAAACTGTGCCCAATCCATCTGGCTATCAATTCAGCCGTGGTGTTTCTGATGGGAAGTATGCAGCAGTCCTCGACCGGAAACACCCAGCGGCGGTCTTCAAAGCGGGCCGTCACTTCTTTGCCATTCGGCGAGGTCTCCAATGTGATGCTGTGATGAGTCTCCGGCAGCAGCACTTTGTGATCGAGGTCTTCAACCAGTTTCATGCACGCGTCACGCAGCGCGATAAAGTCAAAGACATAATAATTTTCATCAAGTTGCCCACAAACGGTGACATCCAAACGCCAGTTATGACCGTGCAGGCGTTCACAAATATTTCCATTGAAGGTAATAAAATGAGCAGCGCTGAAGACCAATGAATCCTTGGTCACTCGGGCTTCAAATGATTCCGACATTAGCGTTATCTTTCACCTTAACTGCGGAAATCCTACGGCTGACTGACCGCCATACCGCTGTCCGAATCTAGTGCCGCTCATGAAATTCCAGTTGCGTGCCATCGTCGCTGGATGCACACAAACCTTCCCGGAAAGCGGCAAACAAGACTGCTGCGATTATATCTGCCGTAGTGCCGGGATTTCTACGGTTACCGTCCGCTCGCAAAAATCGATCAAGATCGTTGTAAACATTCTGGCTTCCCGCAGTAAAAGGCCAGCCGGCATCAAGAACACCGCGTGCTTTCCGTGACGTTTCCAAAAACATGACCTCTCCGCATTTTCGCAGTATCAGCGAATCCCCGAACTCAGCCATCAAACTCAGTGCCAACCAGCCCAACCGGCAGTCATAGTGCGAACTCCACTCACGCGTCTGTCGCAGCCATATCAGGCCGCTGCCGAGCACGTCCTTGAAAGCGTTGGCATACTGAGCGGCAATGAGATCGTGATCCGCCGCCAGTCGCATGCACGATCGCAGATCCATCGAAGGCGGCTTCGCAACGTCCTGGTCTGAAGCTGTTCCAAGACCGCCGGGCGAAGCAAGATTGATAGCGCGATACACAAAGACAGCGTCCTCGATTGTCAAGCTGTCTAGAACGCGCTCTATACCGTCCACAAGCGAGCAATCAGCCGGCACCGCAGCCAATGGAGTCAGCAACAAAATGATGCCTAGATTCGTGTTGGAATGTACGGATGCGTGAGTGGCCTGCACCGCCAAAAAAATCGTCTCGCCGACACCCGTAGGATTTACGCTGGCGGTAGCATTGACCCTCGAAACAATCGGAGCAATCACATCTGCGGAAATCAGGAAGTCGCTTGCCGACACATCTACAAACTGTTTTTGCGGCGAAACGTTACCTGGCTTTGCAGCGCTAACTTCAGCAACGCAGCTTAACCGTAACCATTGTTCGAGTTGAGAATTCCATGTCGACATCATTACAGTTCACAACATGGCTACGGTAGGTCAACAGGTAGCTGCGAGTATAACCAGAGGAAAGCTCAAACAGGCAAGACGTCATTCCAAGGTGACATCCCGGAGCAGTGGTTCCAGAGACGCTGCAAATAGCCGAAACGTTTTGGAATTGGCCTGACAAGCGTTTCCTGTAGCCAGCTTGACTGCAAACGATCCTGTTTGACTGACTGAGGGTCGCGGCCGATCAACAGGCGTCAGGACGTTGGAAAATTCTATAAATCCCGCGGAACATTCTGTTCGATTATAACGATCAGGAAGTTTTGAGTGTCCGGGGGCAAACCGGCAACGCCTATCGGCTACTGGTCATCAAGCTTCATGTGGCCAACCAAAGCCTGATTGCCACGAAAGATCTGAAACTTCATCGTCGTCAGACTCTTTAGACGCGAATCCTGCAGGATAAAGTTCAGATTTCGATCATCCAGTGTTTCGAAGCCGTCAAGTCCCAGCAAATAGTCGCCTCGCCGAATTCCGTGCTTGTCTGCCAGGCTTCCCTGAGACACATTCATGATCTTCATGCCACCGTTATACCGGCGACCCAAAGTGCTGCGATCCCGGGTCGATAGTGGGGCGATTTGCATCCCATAAAGGCGCTCAGCTTTGTCTCGGATTGCCTCTTCAGTCGTCGCTGCAGATGTCACTGGCTTTGCAGTTGCGACCGTTTGCACGGCAACACGTTTGTCGACATTTGCTGCAACCGCTGGAACACTGTTACCAACGCCGACTGTAAATCGCAGCGCCACAGGAGCCCCATCACGCATCACCGCCACATCAAGAACGTTTCCAACCGGAATGTCCAGCAGACTTCTTTCCCAGTCGGCCAGGTCGTGAATTTTAATCCCGCGAACGTTGGCAATCGTATCGCCGGCCTTCAGGCCACATCGATCCGCCGCAGATCCAGACGCCACACTATCCACAATAAGTTTGTGATCATTCGGCAGCTTAACATCACTGCCAAACATTCCGTGTGAAATCCCGTTCAGACGTTCTGTACTTAGTAGCCGACTGATCGTTCGTCTTGCATCATCAATAGGAATAGCGAAACCAATTCTTTGAGCACCGGCGCGAATGGCAACGTTGATTCCGATTACTTCGCCGTTCAGATTCAGCAGCGGTCCACCGCTGTTGCCAGGATTGATACTGGCATCTGTCTGAATCAGATTCTCGTAGGCCTGCGTTTCATCAACTTCGACGTCGCGACCAAGTGCACTTACGATTCCTGAGGTTACTGTATATTCGTAACCGAAGGCATTCCCAACGGCGAACACCTGTTCCGCGAGACGCATGTCGGAGGACGTTCCCATTGGCATCACGGTCAATGGATGTGGAGCCGTCACGTGTATGATGGCCATATCCTGTTTGCGATCAAACGATACGGGGCGAGCCTTCATCACTTCGCCACCCATCATGGTCACGGAGATTTCATCGACTTCGTGAATCACGTGATAGTTGGTAACGATATAGCCGCGTTCATCAACGACAATGCCTGTCCCCATGCCACTGACACGCCGAGACTTTGACGTAAAAAAACGAGAATCGGAATCTTCCGTCCCTGCTTTCTCTGTGTGAATGTTCACAACGAAATCTCTGCAGTTCTCAACCGCCTTCACCAACGGCGTGATGCGTGGGTCGTCATCACCAGACGCGATTGCCGCCGCCAGCGATACGCAGAAAAGAGTTGAAGCGAGAAGTATTCGCCGTGTTTCAAACATGCAGAACCTGCGCCTTCTTCAGCAGTCCGTCAAAACTGTCGGCTTCACTACAAACCGAAGCGTCAACGGATCTTTCGGCAGCCCCGAAAATGCAGCTTGAACCCTGTGCTCGGGCGACGCAAACTTTACCTGTGTTCTTACGGCGTTAATTTGGGTAGACTGGTCCAGTGGCTCCGGCCAACTGTTACTTCAATCGACCGGATCCCAAGAGGTGACTAAAGTTGACCGCCCAAGTCGTCGCGCATCAGCGGCCACTGTCGCCCATCACAGCAACGTTTCGGCCAATCATTTCAATTGCCTGAAGTGCACGGTCACTTCTGCCGGAATCCGGACCGTCTAAAAAAATCTGTACGGGAGTATTAAGATGTCCGCTGACTCAACGGTTCAAAACGCTCGGCAGTTATTGCAGAAGAAAAAATTCCCCGAAGCGATTAATCTGCTGCGTCAAAAACTTAAGGCAGATTCTGCAAATCGTGACGCTCAGGAATTGTTGGGAATGGCCCACTGTATGGCCAAAGAATATCAACAGGCCAAAGACGCATTCAATCAACTTACCCGAATGGATCCGGGCTATTCGGCCGGATGGGTCAACATGGGAGCGGTGCAAAACCTACTGGGAGATTTTCAGGGCGCCACCAAAACTCTGCGCAACGCTATCAAAAAAGATAAGAAGTCAGCTTCGGCCTTCTACAACCTCGGTATTGCTCAGAAAGCAATGAAGATGAATTCCATGGCGATTTCGGCCTATCGAGAAGCCATCAAACTGGATCCATCCATGCCGGAACCATACGCCAATCTGGCAAACATCTTTGTTGAAATGAAGAATCCGACGCAGGCAATTCGCACGACTGAAGACGGGCTGAAGCACTGCACTGATTCAAAAAAACTGCAGGCCATACTCACCAAAGCTCGGCAACTTAAAGAAGGTAACCGTCGGAACGCCGCACCGCTGGGACGACTGGTTGATGAAAAAGAGCTCTTAAAGAAACAGGTCCGGGCTACTCGACGTGAACTAACACCGGTCGAACGTAATAACGAGCGTGACGCGTTTCGAGACCTGGCAAAGGCAATCCGCCGATTCACAAAACCCACCGTCGAACTGCTGGATGCACCGTTGCAGCAGCAACTTCATGTGCTGCACCTGGCAGTCGCCCAGCACGATTCCCGAGGAGAGGCAACTTCTGCATTCGAAGAAATGATAACGACGATTGACGAACTGGATCGCCTTCGCAACGGTTGCCGAGAAGCTATCGCGGAGATCCGAGCCAATCTGGAACGCACAGACCCGGGACTCTAAAGCGGTTCCAGGCCAACGCGAGCACAATACTTGAGCAGGTCGCATTCCGCACATCGCGGACGTCGAGCAATGCATGTCTGCCGGCCGTGGTAAATCAGTCGATGCGAGAACCCAATCCATTCCTTCTTAGGAAGAATTTTGATCAGGTCACGTTCGACGATCTCAGCGTTTTGCGAAGTCGTCAACCCCAGCAGATTCGCAATGCGACGCACGTGTGTATCGACAACAACGCCCGAAGGAATACCGTACCATGTTCCCAATACAACGCTGGCCGTTTTGCGTCCCACTCCAGGCAGCGAGACAAGCTGATTAATATCCTGCGGAATCTCACCGCCAAAGTTGTCAATCAGCCGAGCGGCCATCGCACGAATATTTTTCGCTTTGCTGCGAAACAGCCCCAATGAATTTAGAATTTTTTCAACGTCCGCCTGAGTCGACTTTTTCAATGCCTCAGCGTCCGGGTACATCCGGAACAACTCCGGAGTTGTCATGTTGACGCGTTCGTCCGTGCACTGAGCCGACAGAATTGTGGCGACCAGCAGTTGAAAAGCAGAGTCATGATGTAACGCACATTCAGCTTTTGGAAAAATCTTCTTCAAAGCGCGAACGACTTGCTTCCCTCGTACTTTACGTTCTCGCCAAAGTGCTTCGAATTCTTCGCCTGCTGACTTCCCGTTGGGCGATGCACGTTTCACCTTAATCTGTTTCTTAGAACTCCCAAGCTGCGTGTCAGAACAATCGTTCGATCTGGACTCAGGCTGATGAGGAGCGGATGCCTTCTTCTTTTTCATGTCTTGACTTTTATTGAATGAAGGCTTTGTCGGCATCCGCTGTGTTCGACTGCGACTACCGGAGTGCTTCACTGTCTGCTGCCGACGGTTAACGCGTAAAGAACGCGTTTTGGGCAGTGAGGCCTGTTCCACACGAACCCAAACCGGCCGGTACTATCTTGAGTTGTACTAAACTTCGCAATGCGACACTGTAGAGTCACCTGTGTCAGACTGAAACGAATCCGGCTCGCCGCATATTGATTTTCCTCGACAAAGTAACTGCCAAACTAATGACCGTTGATTCCATCGATCCCAGAATCCCCGAAGGAATTCGCCTTTTCAACGCAGGCGAATTTTTTGCCTGTCACGATGTCTTCGAAGACTTCTGGTCAGAACTGCTCGGTCCGGAAAAACAATTCTTTCAGGGCATGATCCACGCGGCAGTGTGTCTGTTTCACTTTGAAGGCGGCAATCTGTCGGGAGCTCGCAAAATGTATTCCAGCTTCTGCGTCTATGTGAGCGACTTCAGCCCGGAATTCTGCGGCATCGACGTCGCCAGGCTACAGCAAGACATGGAATTCTGCTTGGAAGAACTACTGGCTGTTTCCAGTGGTTATCCACATGGCCTGCAGTTAAAGCCAGAACGAATTCCCGTTATCCATAACACAGATCGCTAGACGCGGTCCCAAAATGGCAATTTTCACGCGCACGTTAATCCAGACATTGCCAGACTCGCTTGCGCCTCATGCTTGTATTGGGCCGTTCGCCGGAGCAGTTTCGGACCGCGTCCAGATAATCAGATCTGGCCACCTTTATCTGCTTCGCGTAAACTATGTGCTCGCAGTTTTACAGGAATGGCGATGGCATGGACGCAAGGGCAATTAGATATCGGCTTGAGTACGCTGTTTTCATGGCAATGTTCTTTGCCCTGAACTGTCTTCCCGTACATTCCGCCTTCCGACTGGCTGACGCAGTCGCGTGGTTTCTGCACAACGCCATCCCGAAAAAACTAACTCGCTATCAGGTGGCCGCCGACAACATTCGCACTGCTTTTGGTGACGAAATGCCGCCGGCTCAGGTCGACCACATTATCCACGGAATGTGGAAACACCTTGCACGCATGGTGGTTGAAGTCATTCAGCTACAACGTCGTTTTCGACTTTATAACTGCAGCGAAGTGCTCAGGTTTCGACAGCGAGAAGAATGCGTGCGGGCAATGATTGCGGGGCGTCCGATTTTGTTTCTCGGAGGACACTTTGGCAACTGGGAAGTTTCCGTCAATACGTTTGGCTACTTTGGCTTTCCTATGGGAGTTGTCGCTCGCGATCTGGACAACCCGTGGCTGCACCGCTGGTTTTTGAGATTCCGCGAATCCACCGGCAATAGTTTGATTTCAAAACAGGGAGCCAGCACGGAACTTGTGCGAGCCATGGAAGCCGGAGAAAACGTTTCGCTACTGTGCGATCAGGATGCTGGTCGGCGAGGCGTGTTTGTCGACTTCTTTGGCAAACCCGCATCTACATTCAAGTCAATTGCGCTGCTGGCATTACAAAACGATGCCTTAATTGTACTGGGCGGCGCCTGGCGTTTGCCTGAGGAAGAACAGCATCACAGCCGCTGGCACCAGTTTGAACTCGCCACAGAAGCGGTCATCGACAGCCGCGACTTCCAGGACGCCGATGCCGTGCCAGCTATGACTCAGGCCTTCACATCTGCTCTGGAATCGCTTATCCGCCGTGCTCCAGAACAATACTTCTGGGTGCATCGTCGCTGGAAGACACCACCTAAAGAAAAGAAAAACCGCGAACAGCAGCAGGCCGCCTAAACAAACCTACGACCAAACTGAATCAACGCGAAGGCTTCCCAATCAGGCCGTATCCCGTGTTGCAAATCGCAGCAATCGCCTTTGCGTCTCACAGCATCAAGAATCCCGACCGGCTTCCTACAGCAAACAGCCGCCTCAACTAAAACACGTTCCTCACGGGCACAAATCAGCGTAAGACGCCGTAGCCCAAAACAAACATGCCATCTACAACCAGTCACCAGAGCAATTCACACACCGTCGACAAAAGTACGGCTGGAAGTGTACGACTGGATGTGAATGCCGATCCGATACCACGAGCCAACACCATTATCGTCGCCGGTTGCTTTGGTATGGCGTATTCTCAGTTGACGCTCTCTCCCGCCGGCATCGAGTTTGCTCGGCACTTTGGCGGCTCGGGACTTCACGTCGGCATTCTGGGAGCCATACCAACGGGCATGCTGTTTATGCAGTTCCTGTCTGCCGTTGTCGCAAATCATTTGACTTACCGCCGCGGACTCTGGATGGCTGTGTCCATTGTTCAGCGACTAATGCTGTTGCCTGTGGCTCTGGGCCCATTTCTGATTCCTGACGCCTCACCAACGTTCTGGCTGTGGCTGTTTCTAGGTCTCACCATCGTGAATCATGGCCTGCTGCACTTCGCCAGTCCGCTGTGGATGTCATGGATGGGCGACTACCTGCCACGTTCCGGACTGAGTCGATTTTGGGGCGTCAGACATTTGTGGATGCAATGGGCAGGTGCCGCCGCGTTGCTGTTCGCATCGTATCTACTAACGTTTTACTCAGAACAGATTCCGAAAGCGTTTGCGATTCTGACTGTACTGGCGGCCGTTCTGGGAGTCGCCGACATTCTGCTGTTCTGGCGAGTCAAAGAACCACCCGTCACTCGCATTACAGAAACACGCATTCGCAAAGTTCTGGCGGAACCGTTTCGCAATCGCGACTTCCGTTCGTTCATCAGCTTTATGTGCTTCTGGCATTTCGCCGCAATGGTAGGAGCTCCTTTCATCAGCCTGTTTCTGCTGGCTGAAGTCGGCATGTCGCTGTCTCGGCTTCTGCTGCTGTGGGTGTTTTGCTGGGTGGGCGGAGCCGCATGTTCGGCACGAATCGGTGGGCTTGCCGAACGCTATGGTCATCGACCAATTTTGATTATCTGCACAGCGATGAAATCGGCGAATATGCTGGCACTGATTTTTGTCCCCAACGATCCCGAGTTCGCGTTTTACGTACTGGTGCCCGTGTTTATTCTCGATTCCATCCTGAATGCCGGATTTGTGGTGGCCACAAATGGCTTCATGCTGACTAAATCGCCGTCCGGTAATCGCACGATGTTCATCGCCGCCGGAACCGCTCTGGCCGGGCTTGTCGGTGGCATCACATCCGTCGCCTGTGGAGCATTGTTGACTTACTCAGACCTGCAGGTGTCAGTGTTGGGGCTAGAACTGGCCTCGTATCGCGTACTGTTCGCTGTCAGCGTAGTGCTGCGACTCGCCAGCCTGTTGCTTGTCGTGCGCATCCGAGAACCGGAAGCCCATGGAGCACGTCACGTAATGTCGCAACTGATTGGAGCAACTCCATTAAGAATGGTGCGTTTCCCTGTCGGCCTGTTTCGATCTGAACCCGAAACAGAGCCTGCTGCAAAGAAACCGTAGATCACCAACCCGCCCGAGTATCGCGTCAAAGACTGCGATGCGTTGAACAAGACTCAACAAGGAAAACTCTATTGGCTCTCAAGAGCGGCCTCATTGTCTCGCGACAAACAATGAGCACCCAAGTCAGCGGCCGATCCGATGCAACCTGTCATCAATGTTGATCTCTACGCCATGAGATACAAAAACGCGTCGGCAGCTTTCACCTGAATCGCTTGGTCTTCCACAAAGCGCAGAATCGTGTAGAAACCGTACAGAGCCGAATGGCACTGTCATGGTGATTTCAGGGCAGACGGTGGTCTATTGACGTGTGAGAAAATCTGTTGATCTCGCATTCGTGGTGTTAGGGGTTGTGTGAAATGCCTCTTCCCGGCGATGGTTGTTAAGCGCTTCCTGGTTC
>JBDNFN010000009.1:0-3458 GCA_041689795.1 Fuerstiella sp.
CGACTGAAGCTTTGGGATTTTCCCTGAGTCATTGGTTTGCTCCTGCCACTTCATCAGTGTCCGGCACGGAAACGCAATACAGACGAGTTCCCGTACGAATCACCAGCGCACCGTCGACGGCTGCTGCTCCGTACACAATCGGATCGCGTGTGGAAGTCTGAGAACCTTCGCGGCGTTTTGCGAAACTGTCGGCCATCGCTTTCAGTTCCGCCTGATCTAGTGCTCCATCACCGTTCGTGTCAACTCGCTTCAACATCGGCTGAAAATCGGGGCTCAGCTCGTCTGCCTGAAGAATGCCGTCTTTGTTTTTGTCGTCAGTCATCAGCCGAGTCAGCATTCCACCCGCGCGACCACCGCCGGATGCTGCCGGAGCTGCCGTCTTGTCGGGCACCGAATCACTGCCGTTGGTCTTGTTCTGAGCGACGCTGTCAGCCGCCAGTTGACCGTGAGAATGACCACCGCTGTTTACTTCTCGGTAGTGTTCCGGAGCGGGTGGATGTTCCGGATCCCACAACTGGTTAGATGCCAGAATTTCGAACTCCGGACCGCGCTTCACAATGCGTGTCGTGCCATCTTTTCCGAAAAAGTAAATGCCCGCTTCTGTGACGACAGGTGTCGCCCAGCATTCTGTTCGCAGACGTTGCTGATAAATTGTTTCTCCGGACATCGCGTCAACGCAGTACAGGACTCCAACTTTGTTCAGAAGGTAGACCTGTTCGCCATCCACCACCGGGCTGGCGTAGTCACTCACTGCTTTGGCTGCACGCCAGCAAAGTTCGTACGGCTGCGATGCATCGCCGGTGATCCGCACGCAGAGATTGGACTTTGCTGCTTCTTCCGCAGAACCGAATTCGGGGATCCGAGCTCCAGTGAAAATGAAATTGCCCAACGCACACGGTGACGGGATGGAATTGCCTTCCAGTCCTTCCAGACTCCACAACTTCTCGCCATTCCGGGCATTATAGCCGGACAGGTGGCCTCCCGAAGAAACCACAACCTGCTGCTGTATACCTTCTCCAGCAACAATCGGCGACGACCACGAACTGCCGGATGGTCGTTCTGCTTTCCACTGAGTCTTCCCTGTCCGTTTGCTTAAAGCCAGCAGCAGTGACGGCCCTTTGTGTTCGATGTTCAGAAAAATCAGGTCGTCGGTCTGAGCTGGCGAACTGCCCAGACCATGGTTGTTCTGAAAACTTCCATAATCAGTGGTCAGGTCACGTTGCCAGAGCGGTTTGCCTGCAAGATCAATGGCTGCCACATCACCGCTTTCGAAGAATGCGTACACGGCCTGCTGATCCACGACCGGTGTCGGTGCGGCTCGAGCCATCATATAACTGGACGGTCCCTGGTGAGCCGCATTGAAAACGGACTGCCACAGTTGCTGTCCGTCGTGAAGGGCATACGCTGTAATGGCACATTGTTCTTTCTGATCACCAATCACACTGGTCACAATGACCTGATTCCCAAAAATCACCGGTGCCGACTGGCCATACCCATCGGTTTCTGTCTGCCATGCGATGTTCGTGTCAGGAGCCCACTGCCTTGGCAACTCGCCCTGGACGGTAGAGGCCCCGCCGTTGCGAAACCCGGTCCAGCTGGTTGTGGTTTCGTCTGCGCTGACTGCGGTGAATGCGGTGCATGTGCTGAGCCCCAGAAGGCTGAGCGTTAAATAATTTCTGTTCACAGTTTGATTCCTTGTCTGCGTGGGATAGGCACCCTGACTGTTCTCTACGCATTCCGAGCAACCGCGGTAGCGTTCGATGAACTACAGATGGCAAGCAGCATGCCCATCCCAGTGGGTCATTAAGCCTATGTGCCGATGGGCTGAACCATTGGCTCACAGGTTGAAAAAAGATTGGTCTTCCCCGAGCCCCAGGCCGGACGTTCGATGTCTAAACGAACAGTTTCGGCTGGGTGTGTCGGCCAAGGGGAAACGGTTCGGTTCATCTGGTTAGTGGTTACGCGTGCTTACCATTCGCCCATAACCTGTCCGTCGTTGCGAGCGAACGCGTTGCGGAAGGTTTCTTGGTCGATATTTTCGCTCACGAATCGTACGCTGCCGTCGCACAACGCAACCTGAGCTCCACCGACGTGCAGACTCCGCGGACCGGATACGACTTCACCATGATGAGTCATATCTGGTAACGGCGAATTGGGAGTCAGAAAGCCGTGTACGATTGAGTGATACCCGGTGCTTAAAATCCACGCTCCAGCGCGAACGCCTTCGTAGCGCGTGGCGGGCAGAGGTGGCATCAAATCGGAATCCATCGAACACGCTCCACCGGCAGACACGCGTTTCATCTGCCGCTGATGATCCAGTAGCACCGTGGTGTTCGGACCACGATTCCCAAACAGCGTTTCCGCCATAAAGACAGTGTTGCTGGTTCCATCGGTGATGTCGCGGAACTTTGTGCGAGAGCCGCGCCAGAACAAACCATCGTTGCCCGCCGCACAATAATTGGTGCCTCGACCAGAACCGCCGTTCAACAGATAGTTGCCGCCCGCCCAAGATTCACCGTTGCGGTCAATATAAAACGGATCGCCCGCTTCGCTGGGACACAGCAATACATTTAGCGTTTTCGACGCCACGGGCTGAATGGCGGGGTTCATCTGCGGCATCCACGCCAGCCCCAACTGAGCGGGCAAATCGAAGTCGATCAGGTCGTGCAGATTGCCCTGTTCGTGAAACGGCAGCAGTTGGGCCTGAGCCGAATATCCATACAGCGAAGTCCCTGCGTTCAGCGGAAACGCACGATGTGTGTCGTGATAGTTGTGAGCCGCCAAGGCCAGTTGCTTCAAATTGTTCTTGCACTGAGTTCGCCGAGCTGCCTCGCGCGCCTGCTGCACGGCGGGCAACAGCAGTGCGATCAGAATCGCGATAATCGCAATCACGACAAGCAGTTCGATCAGCGTGAAGCCTCGTGGAGGCCGTGATAGTGGTGTTGGTTTCATGGTCGAAGGACTTTCGTTGGTATTGAAATTTGAAATTTGAAATTTGAAATCTGAAATCTGAAATCTGAAATCTGAAATTGCCAGACGCCGTGCAGACAGCCTCGGAACCTCGGCGCGACCGCGCAGTTCTCAGGACTGGTCGGACCCGAAGAGTTCTGCGGGCCGCAACCGAGGAACCTTGATTCTGTCGAATGCCACTGGCACCGGATTCACTCCGGTGTCGCTTCCGCTTACATTTCGACAACCCTAAAACCAAGGTCTGACCGTACGCAGTAGCGGAAGTCGTCAAGACTTTCGACGTACGCTCTGCAAGCAGCGAAACTCACGACGAGTTCCGCGACCACGGATCAACCGCGACAAAAGGCGGCCCTATGCCACAACCATCAGCGGCGGGCCGCGACTCAACACGCCAAAGCGTGGAGTCTCACAAAAGAACGGCGGTTGCTCAGCAAGACATTCGCACAGCGGTTGCGTAACGGAAACGGCCACCGGAACAGTCGCCGCAA
>JBDNFN010000010.1:0-11297 GCA_041689795.1 Fuerstiella sp.
AACCCTTGGATACCAAACGGCAGTGCCATTCTGGACATGACACGATTCACCATAACACGGGCCAACAGAGTTCCCGCACCGTGCTGAATATCCGTGATCCAATCGGCCATCGCGTGACGCTGTTGTGTGCTGTCATCGCGGAGTTTTACTTCGCGGGCTGTCGACCAGTATTCGTCGGGAGTTTTGCCTTTAGTCAAAACGGTGAGAAAACCCAGCTCCATCCGTTCATTACGAGCCATAAAGTCGCCTCGTTCGAAGAACCATGATTCACGCGGATCGGGAGCAAAGTCAGCAAAGGCAAACGCGGTCGGCAGTTCGGGCAGCTTGCGATTTTCAATGGCCTGCACACTTCGTTCGAGTTCATCCAGCCGTTGCTTATCGTCCTGCGACAGCAGCGCCACATATTCGGAATCGTCAATTCGCAATTCTTTTCGGAATCGAGCCTCCAGCTTTTTTGCGTCGCCGTTGTTTGGGTCTTCGAGTAGCAGTTGTTTTTCGGCATCCGTGACGGACAGTTTAGCAATCTTCGCTGTTTTCAGCTGACCCGTAAATGGCTTCCGAGCTTCCTTAGACCAATCGTCGCGATTCTTTTTTGCGACGTTCAAGTTCTGTTCCCATGCCGCGGTGGCTTTAATATGAACCTTAACTTCGTCAGGTGACACCAGCGGCACTTCAGTGCGATCTCCACTATTAAAAATACGCATGATGCGGTAGTAATCACGCGTCGGCAGTGGATCGTATTTGTGGTCATGGCATCTCGCGCAAGCCAGTGTGAGTCCCAGCAATGCCTAGCCTGTGGTAGAAACCATGTCGTCCAGTTCATTGGCTCGATTGCGAAGCTTTTCTTCTTCCATCGGGACGTTCAATATGGTGCTGTTGCCGGCGACAAGGAAGCCGGTCGCCGCGATAGCTCGTGGGTTTTGCGGAGCAATTTCATCACCCGCCATTTGCCAGCGAACGAATTGGTCGGAAGACATGTCTTCGTTCAAGGCCTGAATCACAAAGTCGCGAAAGTGATACGCAGTGGCGCGATCGCCGTCACCTTCCTGCCCGTTGCTGTCGGCGTAGCGAGCGACAGCAAGCCAGTGCCGCGCCCAACGCTCGCCATAGTGTTCACTCGCCAGAAGTTCATCAACCAGCTTTTCATATGCGTTTCCGTCAACTGAGTTGACGAACACTTCCACTTCGTCTGGTTTGGGGGGCAGACCAATGATGTCAAAGTAAACCCGGCGGATAAGTGTTCGAGCATCCGCCTCGGCTGCGGCCATCAGCTTGTGGTCTTCGAGTGTTCGGCGAATAAATTGATCGAAGGGTGTGCGAATCGATATATCGTCGCCAATGGCCGGCGGAATGACTTGTTGTCGTGGGCGAAATGACCAATGCTGACGGTCTTCGTCGGTGACAACCATTTGCGAACGAGCGGGATTCGGGAGTTCGGTTTCCGGCCAGTTTGCGCCTGCATCAATCCAGCGCTTTAAGAGTTCGATGTCATCAGCGGACAGCGCTTCCGCATCCAGCGGCATTCTTTCATCTTTGCTCGCAGACGTGATTAGCTGAATCAAATTACTCTGTGCGGAATCTCCAGCAACGATATCAGGTTCGTCGGAATCGCCTCCTTTGAAGGCGGAGGCCTTAAGATCAAGCCGCAATCCGCCTTGCTGCCTGTTTGCCCCATGGCATTTTCCACAGCGAGCAACCAGTAGCGGCTGAACGTCCTTGAGGAAATTCAGCGACGCGCTATCCGGCTGAACAGCTTTGTCCTGCGCTACGGTAGTGGCCGCTATGGTAATCCAGCAAACGAATATGGCGATTGCAGTTGTGCGATTCGCAATCATTGGTGTTGGCAACGTGTGATGCTTGATGACCGATTCTTCCATGCTTGAGTTACCCGACCAGGTCATGAATCGGCTTGCCGCGGTCCAGCAGCGTCAGCGGTCTGTCCAGGTGATCGTAGAAGGTGACAGAACTGGCGTCGATTCCCAGGTGGTGATAGATCGTGGCCGCAATATCCTGTGGATCAACCGGTTGATCCACAACGTGTTCGCCGCGAGCACTGGAACGGCCAATTGCCTGTCCCATGTTCATACCGCCGCCACCGAACAACACGCTAAAGGTGTTTCCCCAGTGGTCGCGTCCGGCGTTGGCGTTCATTCGCGGGGTGCGACCGAATTCACCCATTGCGACAATCAATGTCTTTTCGTATAGACCCCGGTCGATCAAGTCTTCGACCAGCGCAGCAATTGCACGATCCAAAGGTGGAATCAGCAGGCGTGCACCTTCCTCTGTTTTGTACTGGCCAGGCGATCCATGATGATCCCAGGGAACGCAATTCACGGTGACAAACGTGACACCGCTTTCGACAAGTCTCCGCGCAACCAACGCGCTTTGGCCAAATGTGTGTCGACCGTATCGATCGCGCAGCGAGTCTGTTTCTCGTGAGATATCAAAGGCGTCTTTCGCCCCCTGACTTGTTAGTAAGTCAAACGCCGCCTGCTGGTATTTACTAAGGTCTGACATCGGCGATTCGCTGGTCGATTGCAGCCGGTCAAGACTGGCCGACAGCGATCGGCGATCAGTGATACGGTTCAGTGTCAGCTTGTCGGATATCGTGAGATTTTTAACGCCATATGCAGCATCGTTGGGATCTGAATTCACGATGAACGGATCGAACGCCCGGCCCAGGTATGATCCGTAATGAAACAGATTGTCTGTGCCGCCTCGCAAATGGGGCAGGCCAACATACGGTGGCATTCCCTGGACTTTCGCACTTCGAAGACGCGCGACGGCAGATCCGATGGACGGTCGCTTCTGCTGCCGATTGTCCGCAGCGTTGAAGGCCGGACCTTCGTAACCGGTCAGCATCCAGTGGTTTCCCTTAGTATGGTCGCCGGATCCGTGATTCACAGTTCGAACCACCGACAGTTTGTCTGCGATCTTTGCCTGCTCCGGCAGCAGTTCCCCAAATTGAATTCCGCCCACACTGGTGTCGATGGCCTGCAGCGGACCGCGGTACTCAGACGGGGCTAGCGGCTTGGGATCCCATGTCTCCATATGACCGGGCCCGCCGCTCAGCCAGAATAGAATGACATTGGTATCGGAAATGGACGAACGCGTACCAACTTCCGCCTGAAGCTTTCCCAGTTGGGCCAGTGACAAACCGCCGATTGCTGTAGCGCCAGCCTGAAGAAAACAGCGACGTGAACGCATGCTGGACCCCTTGGTTAGGTTGCTATGGCTCATCAACTCCATTTTGACATGCCTGGATAATGTTGTTTCAAGATGTACTGCCGGCAGCAGCAAGCACGCCGCCGTATGACACACGCTTAACCTGTTTAAATTTCCAGAATCGTTTTCTTGTGTAGGCTGCGTACGTGTTTGCTCGGAACGTATTGGGCACGCCTTACCTTTTGGGAAGGAACCTTTGTAGGCCCTGTTCAAGGTGCATATGCATCAGATGAGCTGCCTGTTCGGCATCACCGCTGGAAATTGATTCAACGATCGCTTTATGTTCATCATAGGTTTCATGCAATCGTTCTGGAAATTGGTTCGTAACCTGAAAGATGACTCGATGCAGTTTGTCGCGTAGTTGCTTCATCACCCGCTGAATCTCTTGGTTGTGCTGAAAGCCGCATAGATGTTGATGAAACTCCGCGTCGGTCTCCCTCAAACCCGGAAGGTTCATTTCGCTCAGACACTTGCGAAATGCTTCGAGATTCTGGTGCAGGATCTCAATCTGCAGTTCGTTCAGACGACCCGCAAGACGACGCACGACAAACGGTTCAATGGCTTGGCGTATTTCGTAGTGGTTAGCAATATCCTGAATTGATAGTTCCCGAATGACGACTCCCTGCTGCGGTGCAAGCATTAGCAAACCTTCCGCTTCAAGTCGTTCAATAGCTGCCTGAACCGGCGTTTTGCTCATTTCAAGCCGCAACGCCAGTTGCCTCACCGACTGCACGCTTCCAGCAGGCAGATCTCCCGCAAGGATTAGCTGCTTCAAGTCAACGTAAGCCTGCTGTTTCAACGCCGACCGAGACCCCCACACATTCACGGACTGCCCGGATGCCACTGCAGTTTTTTTCGCCATGATGACAGTTGGCCTCTTGGGAAACAAATCAGAATACTTCCCTGCAAACGAATGAAATCATGCTGGCATGCCAGTTGCAAGTCAACCAGCGACCATGCGGTTTGTGTTCAGGAATTTCACTAATTTCTGCAAGCCAAAACCGGCCAAACAGCAATCGAGTTCATTGCGGGATCCGAACGCAGCCAACATGGCGGCATCGTTTCGGCGGCGTCCCATATTGCGCTGGATCGATTAAAACATTGGATTGATATGGTTTTGCTTAAGTGCCGAACAAGGATAACTGTGATGCAAAAGCCAGAATTCGGCCAGAAACTTGCCTCTGCAAGCCTGTCCCGACAGGGTAGCTTGCGTCAATGTAGGGCTGGCAACGGTAGAAAGAGACTCCGTCCGTCTTTCCACACGGCGGGCAACGCTTTTCGTGGAAGCAGGTTGGATAGAGTAAAATGCCCGCGGGCTCAATGTGGAAACAGCCACATGCCGAAGGGCCGCCCACGAGTCTGATTTTTTTAGGAGCGGTGGAAATCGCAAATGTTCACACACACACACACACACACCGCGAGCAAGTGAAGCCTGCCGTTGCAAAATTCACTCACTCGCTCGTTGTGCTTGAATCGACAAGTTCGCCGCAGCGGTTATCGGACCTCTGCAAGCAACCAACAAATATCGATGGTCTACCACGTCGTTGTGCCGTGATCAGGTTGAGGCAAGTTCTGGAATAATGCGTCTGACTTTCGTACGGCGATCCAAAGTACGGGCCACGCTTCGTCCGGCACACTCAGCGGCAAGGTCTATAGCGGCCTTCAACTGATCATGCGTCATCTCTGCAATCACCGGTTTGCGTTCTCCCTGAAGGCTAACCAGAATTCGACACAACTGATCAACGCCGCCGCGCGGGCCGTTGGTGTCTTCCAGTGTTACAGACACGCTGCGAATACTTTCTTCGAAGCGTCCCAGAGCAAAATCAATTCGTCGTTCGAGGTATTCTCTCAGAGAGTTTGAGACTTCAATTCGCGAGGTGTGGACTTCCAGGATCATAACCAGTTCTCCAGCAAGTGTTTAAGGCTCGAAATTTCCTATGAGCAGTACTTCTTCAATTATAGGCCGCGTTCAGCTAACCTTTGCAACATAAAATCTCCACAGTTTACATGACTCTTTGGAGTCTCAGATTTTTTTTGTTTAAAACGCTGGTAAGCCTACACCACCCCCCGCTGTGCGGCGCTAATTATTTTGTCAAGGTTTCATGATCGGCACCCGGTTTCGTGCAGTCGTGAACCGAAACCAGTGCCCCTCATCGAGAACTACGAGATTCAGCCAGCCGTTGGCTAATAGATTTTCCACAGTTTTGTGTCGTTGAAGGATCTCAGAAACAGCCTGACACGGAGCAACAATCACGCACAGCAATCTTAGCGGTTCATGTTGATATTCTCGTCCGTTGTGAACAGACTGCCAGGGTAACCCCGTAGTCAGGTCGCCGCCATTGCCTGAATAAATACCAAACTTTCCAACAACGTTGTGAATGGTCTTATCGCCACTTCCGAAATGTTTGTTATCCACAGTAGATGCGTAGTACTGCATGTTAATCCAGTTCGCGACCACCATCGGTGCCGTCATGATCTGTTCCAGAACCTTAAATTCTGTATCATTGCGAAAGTTGTAACTGTGCAGAAAGGACCGCGCTTCAAGATTGGCGGTTCGCGTTACTGACCGAGGTCCGACAATAAAAGCAGCGTTCCCCGCCAGTCCCCATTCGGGACGAACTTCCGACCAGTCATTCGTTCGTTTGAGTAAATGTTTTACAGATTCCGCCTGAATTTGCGGCAGACGTTCCAGCTGGCATCGTCGAGTCGCATCGAAGGTGTGTTGCGTTAATTCTTCCAGCGACTGCAGCCGTTCAGGAGTCAGTAGATCGGTATCAAAATACTGCACATCATCACGGGTCGTGTCATGCAGTGCCGCAAGAAAAACGGTGCCCCCGGGGATGTGGATGCCCCGCTGTGACAGACCGCTTCGCACTTCCGAGTTGTTCAGCAATGCTGCGGCGAGCCTGGCGTTGGCTTCGCCCGTATGACCGCAGCAGGCTCCACAATCCAGACCAGCCTGCAGCGGATTGTTCTGAGTTGTGCTGCCGTGACCGCACAGCACAACCAGCTTCGCAAAATGATCAATGATTCCGATGCCTCGAAGAATGGATTCCGCCATCGCAATCTGGCGATCCGGCGGCAGACCGGCGTCTTCAAGATTGCTCACGTCAGGCCCCAGCCTTGATCGTAATTTCGCCCTGACGCCATCGAATCGTCTGTCCGTTGGAACCCGACCCAATGACTTTGCAAACAGCTTCCACCCGAAGGTTACGCCTGCGGTTTCTACAAATGCAAAGCAGCCGATGGCTGAAGTCTGAAACTGCTTCCAGGTTTTTCTTAGCGTTCGCTGCACGCGTCGACGTCGACTTACGCCCGCCATTTCTGATTCTGAAGCACCTCGCACGGATTCTGAAATCGTTATACTTGGTGACAGCAACGCTGGAAGTTGAGGCCTGGCGTCTGTTTCTCCCAGAGCCTGTAAGGCGATCGGCACTCCGAAAAATCCGGCGAACCCATAAGTCTGTACGTCTTCCGAAGCGCTTTCCACAGACCGTCGGTATCGTTCTGAACGAACGTCGATACAGAATACCATCTGAGCCAGTGATTGATCTGTCGCTGTTTTCTGGCCGCCTGATATGTCCGACGAATTGAGGTTGCCTGCAGTGTCGAGCGATGCTAGAAGTGAGCGTTCATAGGCGACTTCGGTGGCTCTCAGCAAAACGTAACGCAAGGCGGAATCGCCATCAGTACTTGCCTGACTGGATCGGCTGGCAGTTTTTCTAACCCTGGACAATGTCCGCCAGCTCGCATGCAGTCGGCATTGCTCAGCGATCGCGACATCGTAAGCCAGACGAATCGCAATCAGCCCGATAAAGTCATCGGCGAGCTGTTGTTTCTCCTCCGCCTGATTCGATTTGTATTTTGTCCACGCGCTCCATCCCGGAATGCTGTGAGCCAGGCACAGCAGAAACGCCTGCTGAAGATCTTCAGGAACTTCCAGTCTCTGCAGCAGGTAGGCCATACATTCGGTCGGGTTCTCAGGTATATCCGCGGCAAGTGGCCTAAGTGTCCTGAGTCCCAGAGCGTCTGCACGTCGATCTCGCTGAGCCGCCGCTTTCCACGCCTGAAACAACGTGAGGGCTTTCCATGGACTGTTCCAGACCGCCTGCCCTTCGTCATACATCGCCGCACAGTGGCGACCGACTTCTTCGCGAACGATCTCGGCCCACTCACAACCCGTTTGAAGGTCAGCCAGTTCTGCCATTGATCGGATTACTCGTTCGGGATTTTCTGCTGCGGACCTGCTAACTGGTGTCTCTGAAAGCGTCTGCAACACGGCAGCCAATTTAAGGTGCGAAAAGCCGGTAGAATCACTTAACTCGTCCATAGCAGATTTCAGATCGTCCCCCGTGAAGTCACCTCGCTGGTACTTCTTCTGGTAGTAGCTGACCGGCATCAGTGTTTCGCAATCTGCAACCGATCGCAGCAACCGACGCGCATTCAGAAACGACCGGTCGGACAAGCCGAGAAACGGATTGACGGCCACGAAGTCTCGCAGCGGCCAAACCGGGGCGATCATTGCCTGAACAGATGCGATCACCTCGGCAGCGTTGTTGATACCGGGCGCAGCTGTCCCAGATGCGTCGAATTCAGCGGAAGACGAGTTTGTGCGAGACAGATCAGAGTCTGCAACACCTTGAGTCTCCATGAATTGCAGTTCGCAGATGACTTCAGCAGAAGAACCAGACATGATTTTTTTTCCGGGAGTGGAGGGCTGAGTGACGTAAATTCAGAACAGGGGAATGCAGCTATGTGCTGCAAACGCCCTCTGACTTTTTCGTCAGACTATTTGTGGCACCAGACCTGTTTACATTGAGTTAGGTTTTCGGAGCGACCACCGGTAGTTTTTCCGAGCAGCAGCTCGAATTTGGGCAAGGGCGAAGCTTTTGTTAGAAGGACACGGCATTTGCCAGTCGTCTCCAAAACACGTCGATATAAAAGCCGTTGGACGAATGCAGATACAGTCCCTCAAGCCACTTTCGCTGACACAGGCTCACGGAAGTGCCCGCTGCTTCCACGACAAACAGCATTCCGAACGCCAGTGCGATAGCTCCGGTCACATAACCAAGAGGAAACAGTGGAGTCATCGACGCCGGGCTATTGCCGACCACAAAATCGACGGCTGAATAGCTGGCAAAGTATGCCGTCAGCAGCGCGCCGCACATCAACGCGGCAGGCAGAATCAGGTCGCGGCCCTTCTGAAACATCTGCCACATCCAATGGATCAGTCCCAGACACATCACGAAGCCAAGCGCCACAGCGCCGGGCTTACTCGACTGCCAAAAACCAAAGACTGCCGCCAGTGTTGCAAACAGTCCCAGCGTAACCCCGCTCGCCATGACGAATGAACCTAACCTCTGAACCGCACCGGTGCCTGCTTTTGATGAACCGGCCATCGCGTAGTGCTCCTGCATCACGCTGCCACTCGACAAAAAAGCGTGAGCTTTGTAGAGCGAATGCACGACAATGTGCAGCATAGCGGCTGTCCATGCACCCAGCCCGCACTGCAGCATCATGAAGCCCATCTGAGCCACCGTTGACCATGCCAGTTTGCGTTTGACGCTGGACTGAGACACCATAACTAATGCCGCCAGCACTGCCGTAAATCCGCCAACGCCCGCCAACAGAATCATGGCCGAAGGTGCCGTCACCATGATCGGAGACATTCGAATCAGAATGTATCCTCCCGCGTTCACGATGCCTGCGTGCATAAGAGCAGAAACCGGAGTGGGAGCTTCCATCGTTTCGGGCAGCCAAGTGTGAAACGGAAACTGAGCCGACTTAAACAAAGCACACAGAACGATCAGCCAGCCAACCGCAGGCAAAGCGGTGGAACTCGCAACGGCAAAAGGCGACAGCTCCGACACGGCCGTAAACAGAGCAGGCAGTTCCAGAGTCCCGAATTCGCGATAAAGCAGCGTCGCGG
This sequence comes from Fuerstiella sp., assembly GCA_041689795.1. Lineage (GTDB taxonomy): Bacteria > Planctomycetota > Planctomycetia > Planctomycetales > Planctomycetaceae > Fuerstiella. The sequence goes on from JBDNFN010000010.1 coordinate 9,155, forward strand.
CGACGATCAGGCAGACATCACCCAGCCGACTGAAGAAAAACTTCAGCCCTGCCGCTCGCCGAGCCGCAGGACGATTGCCGTAGTGAACCAACAACTGGTGCAGTCCAACACTTGTCAGCAGCAGAGCCAACACCATCAGTGCCAGGTTGGCTGATACAACGGCAATAGAAACTGCTCCGATTGTGAAGCCCGTCCATTTGAAATATCGCCCCTGCTGTTCTTCGCCATTCAGGTAACGCACAGAAAATCTGCAGATCACCCAGCCCACAAACGCCACCAGCGTCCACATCAAAGTGGAGATACCGTCAAAGTAAAAGCTGATCCCAAACACAGATTCCGCAGGAAAGAGTTGGGCGGTCAGGTAAGTCGCCCCCCAAATCTGAGTGATCGCCAGGCAGGTCACAGCGAGCACAAAATTGGCCCCAGCAACCCCCACTACGATTCGGGACAGCCCGGAAACGAAGTGGTTCGCTGCGCGGCTCGGCAACGCGACCAGACAGATTAGCCCGATCATTGGTAACACACCGGCGGCACAAATTAGATTCGACATTGCAATACCTGAACATTGTTGCGTAACAAAGAGTTCACGACTTTAAAGACACGATACATACTTCGTTAATAATGTTTCGCGCATTTCTTGTCGTAACATGAAATTTCCTCTGCAAATGTTTAAAAAAAACAATAAAAATACACAGGCGTCAGTTCATTCACGAAACCTGTTTCGCGAATGAACTGATTTTTTGCTTCTGCTGCCGGATTTGATGTATTCGACGGTCGAAGGACGCAAGGCTCAAATGGGCAATTTACAGGGCAGGCGAGATGGCAAAGACAGCTTCAGAATCAACATCGCTCACAGCGACTCCAGCTAGTGGCGAAGCTACAGGACACCGCTGGACGTTCCTGACTAATCATTCGCACGTACTCGCAACGCTGCATTCGAATCCCGAAATGATTCTGCGGGAGGTCGCGGTGCGAGTCGGCATCACGGAACGAGCTGTTCAGCGAATTATTCACGACCTTGAGGCAGACGGCTTTATTGAACGCGAGCGTGTGGGGCGTCGCAACCGTTATCGGGTCATCGTTAGCGAAACACTGCGGCATCCCATCGAAGCCCACCGCACCATTGGTGATCTTTTGAATATGATTGCCCCGGACAAATAAACTCGCGTCACGTAGTCAGGCGGCTGTCCGCACAGGGCAAACGCTGAATGCCGTTCATGCTCCAACTGAATTCGGCAGCGTCTGTAAATCAGTGGTATGAGTATCTGCCTGACACGACTGCAAATCACACAGCTGCGACTCGCACGGTCGCAGTATGTCCCGACCAGATCGAACAGCGCTGTCGCAAATTCAGACAGACAGAAATTCAGCGACCTTTGAAAGCAAAGCTGAAATGAAAGCAACGCTCAAAATGCAAGAAGCGTTGACGCTCAAAACGTTAAAAACATTTCAGGGGATCTTCGGGCCGTGGGGCCAGGGCGACACACTTTACATTTTGCAAAATACACGATTGCCAGGAACGATGACGCATCTGACATCGTCTAGTTCTGATCGCCCCCACTGAACAACATCCAGATTGGAGAACCTCAATGCTGTATCGATTTCTACTCTTTCTGCTTTGCGGACTTGTCATCCACACATCAACCGCTTTGGCGGGCAATACCCAGCCATGACGACGAACAGAGGATGAGCTACGAGGTCAGTTGCGGAGGCGGAAAACTGTTTGAGTGATTTACGGCCTTTGATTCGGCAACCAAGAAGTATGTCTATCTGGATTGAAAGCGAAATGAAGACCCGCCCCCTCCGGCGATGAAATTCTGGGATCATGGCACCGGGGAAACGATCTCGCTTTATAAATTCCCTCACGCCAAACATCCCCTGCCCGTGATACCGTCCATCAAAGCCATGAAGTTCTGTCCGTTCACCGGCGATAAGAATTTAAAAGCGGAACGGTGCGTTATGTTCGACTGATCACGGCAGAACGCATAAAAGAGAATTGCTGCTAGCAGCGTGTCCGTGAACCGGGTTGTTTTGAGCGAGTGCCGGGTTGAGTAATTAAAAATTACATGGCAGATGATGGCGGTTCGGGTGGCTCGTCGTGGATTGAGCCGCGAAATTCGGTTCCCCGCCGAATTTGAGGCCA
>JBDNFN010000011.1:0-5086 GCA_041689795.1 Fuerstiella sp.
AGCAGCTTGAAAATTGGTACTCTGAGTCATGGGTGGCGTCCCTTTCAAAATGAATCTGGTCTATTGTTTGCAAACCAATTCATCCCGAAATACGCCGCCTCTTTCAACCTCGCTCAAACACAACTTTCTACAGTAACCCAACTGCCGAGCCCGCAGGAATATTTCATTTCGTATTGCGTCGCTCAGTGTAATTAGGCCTGTAGATTCTGCGGCCTTCGCCACATGCTAATTTCCAGAGGGCTGTTCATGAAGAATAAACTTCAGGCAAACATCCTGCAAAGCAGCATAAGCTCAAACGTAACCTTAAAGCAAATTGGCGACATCACTTTTTTACAAGCAACTTCTCGCGAATGACGCTGAACTGCTGCGTTTTCTGCTCCCAAACGAAAAAAGGCAGGTCACGACGACGAACGCCATAACCTGCCCAAGCGGAAGTGGATGGGAATCGAACCCGGACGGTTTCACCAATGAAAATACTGGGTTCGCTGAAACGGAGACTTCGAGCGTCGCAATGGGCGTCGCAATTCTCACGAATTCAATCCGGTCGGATCGTCTGAAACGCTTCGCCGACTTACTGAAGTCGGCTGGCTTCACAACGGAACAACTGCGGACCGTTAGCGACGCATTGCAACAATCACGTCTTCAGGTTGTGGATTCCGTGGCCACAGAATCATAAACTTACAATGCGGATAGGTCGAACTTTATAACCTCGACTGAACGCGGCTTTCCTGAGCCGTTTCCGCTTTGCTTTCATTTTCAGGACATCCCGGAACCCAGGAACCCGGCACAATGGATTCTTCTGAACAGGCGATTGCCCTTCGCGGCTTGGCGGATGCGTTTGAGGAAATTCAGGGCATCGATTCAAACGCGGCAGGATTCGTGATTCGAATTCGCGTGCTCCAAACGCGAGCGGCAGAAATTGTCCTGCAGGCACTGACAGCAAGGCTCTTGGAAGGCCACCCCTGGACAGATCGTTTGTGGTGGCTCGCAAAGCACCACGCGGAATTCGCGGAAACGATTCAACCCCCGGACATTCGCCGAGTCGCCTTGCTGCGAAACTTCTGGCTTGAGGTCTGCGGCTTCCACATCGCCGATCTGAAGAGCGACGGCACCGAGGTTGCTGTTTTGCGGGTGAAAGGCAAACCCTTGTTTACAACGCCATTTGAATCACAGGAGCTGGCACGGTTGGGCCTGCAGGCGGATTCTGCGGCGTTCGCAACTGAAGCGGCACGGCAAGCCCGGCTGCGTTCAGGATTCATCTGCGGGGCGTTTGCGGCTGCAATCTCACCGCCGAAAAAAGCGGCGTTTGCGAAAGCTGCGGACGCTGTTCCTGCAGGCTACACCGAAGGCGGCCGGGCTTGCGGACCACTTTGTGGAACGAAAACAGCAATGGCAAGAATAGTCACCGCAAACCACAAAGCGAAGCCGGACGCTCTTGATCAACACCATGGTAAGAAGGTGTTTATTCGTGAGATCAGCCAGCGAAAACTGGAAGTGTTTTTTCGCACGTTCAAGGAATTCCACGCCGCAGAGGAACGACTAACTCCGACTAACTCCGACTAACTCCCCGACATAGTTTCGATTCACCAAGCACCCCGCGAAAACCATAGATTTTTCGCGGGGTGTTTTCGTTTAATGCGTTTGCCGCACACACGCGGATTCAAACAGACGCATAAAACAAGGGGTTAACCGATGACGACCACAACACAACCTGAACTTCTCACGAAAAAACAGGTGGCTCAACTTTTGCAATGTTCAACACGCCAGGTTGAGCTTTTAACGAACCGCAACCAGATTGCCAGGCCGCTTTATCTCGGTGTAGCGTCACCCCGCTGGGTGCGTGCCGAGCTGCTGGCCAGTCTGGGCAAAACTCCCGGTGGTGACCAATGAACCGCACCGACGCCCAAACAATCATCGAAGACATCCGCCGGCTTTGGGAGCTGGCAACGCCGCTGCTGGACATCGCCAGCGGGCTGCACTTGCCAGACAAACTGGTTCGGCACGTTTTGCAGCATGGAAAATTGCCAGAAGATCAACCCCGCTGGATCCAGGGTGACTTGCTCAGCGGTCAACCATCGCCAGACGCAGTTTCCACCCGCTGAAACAAAAAACCCGCAACGGGCTAGCGCTGCGGGCTTCTCAGATTTTCAAACCGCACTGGCAAGGTGCGATTCACACGAACGGATACACACACAAATGATATCGACGAACACTGAAACAACAACGTCAATTCCCCTGGCACTGCGACACATCGGCAACATTCCTGAAGAGCTTCAGAACGAAGTTTCTTGGGTTTTGTGGCGATCAGTCATTCGCAGCGGCAAGACCACTAAGGTTCCGTGGTCAGTGTACGACCAGGCAGCAAGTAGTACAGATCCCACAACGTGGTCTGAATTCAGCGACACCGTGATGCGGTACCGCGATGGATATCACGCAGGACTCGGGTTTGTCTTCACGAAAGACGGGCCGTTTTGTGGTGTCGATTTGGATGGCTGCAGGAATCCCAAGACGGGCCGGATTGATTCGTGGGCTATCCCATGGATTGAAGGTTTGGACTCGTACACCGAAGTCAGTCCGAGCGGAACAGGCGTCAAGGTGTTCTGCCGATCGTCACTCAGTCTGAAAGGCATCAACCGCAAGATTGACCAGCCGAACCTTCACGGCAAACAACCAGGCATCGAAGTCTACACCGCCGCCCGATACTTTGCTGTGACCGGAAAGGTGGTGGTCTGATGCTGAACGATGTTACAACCACTCTCCCGGAATTGCTGAAGACAATCGGAGTCGATGAACAAACGGCATCACCACAACACGAATGGCGGTCTGATGACGCCGTGGTCGAACGTGGTCGAACGTATGTCGCAACAATACCTAGTGCAATCGCTGGCAACGGCGGACACAACACGACATTTCACGTGGCTTGTGTTCTGGTTAAAGGCTTCGAGTTATCTGATTCAGACGCGATGGCTGTTATCAGCGAATGGAACTCCTCATGCGATCCGCCATGGTCTGAACCTGAGTTGAAACATAAGATCGAATCTGCTCGTAAAGCCAGCGGGGAAACTGGATACCTGAGGAATGCGAAGCCAGATCGTTACACCCACCTGATTGACGAAAAACAAAAAGCTATTCCTGCAAATGTCGGCACTTACCCCCTGAAACACGGGGCAAACGGGCCAAGTGCCGACAACCGCACTGAGGTGCTACCAAAAACGGAAGAGTTTATGCCGTTTCCACTGGAGCGACTGCCGCCAGTGTTAAGGGATTTCTGTACTGAGGCGGCAACGTCGATTGGATGCGATCCGGCATTCGCAGTGTTGCCAGCACTGGCGGCTTGTGCGGCTGCTATTGGAACTAGTCGTAACCTGATTATCAAATACGGCTGGATCGTCCCGCCAATTCTCTGGACGATGATTGTTGGCGAAAGTGGTTCTGGAAAAAGTCCGCCATTTAAACTTGCCGTTTGCCCGATCAAAGAAAGACAATCAAAACAAGCGGATGATTTCACAATGGCGTTGGCTCAGTACGGGGATGAGCTGGATCGGTACAAGGCTGCTGAAAAAGCTTGGAATAAGAAACCCGAAGGCGATAAACCCCAGGAACCCTATCCGCCATCACGCCCGCGATGCATGGTGGTGGATACGACCATTGAAGCACTGGCTCCCACGTTGCTGGATAATGAACGCGGCGTATTGCTTGGCCGTGATGAGCTTTCAGGGTGGATCAGTAGTTTCGACCAGCACGGCGGCGGCAAAGGCAAGGCATCCGCTGACGCCCCAAAATGGTTGGAGATCTACAACGCGGAAACGATAACCATCGACAGAAAGACCGGCGACGTTCGCTTCATCTTAGTGAAGCGGCCGTCTGTCAGTATCTGCGGCGGAATACAGCCAGACATTCTTGCGAAGTGTCTAACGGATGAACTCAAATCCAATGGGCTACAGAGTCGTCTATTGATGGCATATCCACCAAGACAACCGAAGCGGTGGCGTGATGAGGAAATGTCTCAGGCTGTAATGGACGAGTATTCAAAGTTCATCGGCGACCTGTTTGAGCTTAAGCACGACAGCGACGCAGCCGGAAACCTGAAGCCTGCACTGCTGCGGTTGAGTGACACAGCAAAGGCTGCGTTCAAGGACTTCGTAAACTCACACGGAGCTGAGCAGAACGCCCTGCACGGACATCTGGCGAGCCAATGGAGCAAGTTGGAAGAAATACCAGCACGTCTTGCAATCGTTCTTCATTGTGCCTACCAAGTAACCGAAGGCGTGGAATCTGCATTCGTTGTTGGTGGCGAAACGATGGCAGATGCTATCGCGATTACGCAGTGGTTCAAGACTGAAACGCTGCGTATTAACAACCTGCTAACCGAGCCTGATGAAGTTAGAGCAGCACGGCATCTGGTCGAATGGATCAAAGAACGTGGCGGACGGATTACAGCACGAGATCTTTGTAAGCACAGACGCGACATCAACACCAGCGAACAGGCTGAACTGCTACTGATGGATCTGGTCGGCCGCAACGCCGGTGAATGGCAGACACTGCATTCCAGTCGTGAATTTGTACTTAAACAGTAACCGTTGTCGGCACTTGCTACCTGAAACCCTACTGAAACAGGCCAAGTGCCGACAATCGCAGACACAACATCACACTTTTCAGGAGAAAACAAAATGGTCATCACATTATTGATCTCGATTGCTGCCGGGTGCTGGTCGGTGCGTCGTGCTGTATTGTCGCGACGAGAACTCCATTCGATCACAACTTCCGTCGCAGCGGCGATCACAATTCTTGCCAGCATTCAACTGCTGATTTTCGGAAGTTGACCACATGAGACCAACTAAAGATCCAACACCGGCCGAGCTCAAACGGCGATCGCGGTTGGGACGGCGTACGTCAACGAGGATCAGACACGATGACCACCCCTGGGGCTTTGGGTCCCTTTCGGAGGTTTCAGTCCCGAAGCGGTAAAGAAAGTCCCGGTTTTCACTACACAGTTTGAAAACCTACCTTCTAGTTTTGAAAATAAAATGAAGCGATTAAAATCACGAATCGACGCACTCGAACAGCAAACCAGCGGCGGCGGCGG
>JBDNFN010000012.1:0-14950 GCA_041689795.1 Fuerstiella sp.
CACGCGACGAAAAGACGCCCTGATTGTACGGATACAGCAGCAGCATTCGCGGATGAAAGGGCGGCTGGCCGCTGGTGCTGCCAGCTTTGCCCGAGTAGTCGTCAACGATCGGGAAATACGATTTGCGGCGTCACAGCCAGCAGACAGTAAACCAGATGGCCTTCGGGCAACCCGTCTCGCGGCGACGGAGGAAACAACCAACTCGCATCCGTCTGCCATTCACAAATTTTACGACTCATCCCGGAGACTCGATCAAAAAAACGAGTGAACAAAAATGCCCAGTCAACTCACCACGTAATTCGACATTTTATCAACGAATACCAGGCGGGAACTGGTTTCCGGACAGGCTGCGAGCTGCGTGTTGTCTGAAGAATTTGTGAGTCCAGTTTCGGCGGCGAGGTTTTGAAGTGTCTGCACGACAGTGGGGATAAACTTTCGATCGTTAGAGGGAAGTTTTATTTTCATCGTGTGCGACGTCACGCAACTCAGCCGTTTGTTTTCGTTTTTCTTCTGGATGGCCGACGAAATTACGGCGGCGAGCACTTCGTAGAGGTCCATTAGGACCTGAGTCTTGGGTACATAACTGGTGGCTCCGGCACGGATCGCCTGAAGTGCGATTGCTTCGCTGCCGTGCGATGTTGTGATAACAACCGGAATTTTCGGATCGAGCTGCCGGATTTTGCTCAGCAGTTGCAGGCCATCAATCCGTGGCATACGAATATCGCTCACGACCACGTCGAATGGAGCGGTTGCCAACATGTCCAGAACTCGGGAGCCATCACTGGCATTGGCGACAAACCAATCTGCACGTCCAGCCAGAGCGCAACTTGCCATCATGGCGTCTGCTTCACAGTCGTCAATAATCAGGATTTGTGGCATCTTGAATCACGGTGTCATATTGCGATCGTTTGTGCTGCCGAGTCACATCGCCGGAAGTTGCAGGGAGCGGACTTGATATGTTGAATTTCTATCGCAATTCGCCCCATGCATCTGTCAATAATAGTGTCCGTTTCTTCATGTTCAGAAGAAGGGCGATTAAGTCGTTCGCAGTCAAGAAATGTTGTTCGCAAGGGAAAAGGGAAAGAGGAGCGGCAGACGACCAATTGGGGCGGTATTCCGGGTGTTTTTTTGAACGTGAGTATTCTTCCTCACCATGCTATGCCGGTTTTTGGCGTGGCCGGTTCCGCTAATATTAAAACATTTTTTCAGAGTATTGCGACAGCCATTCGCAGGGCGGCCGATGTGCCTGAGCCTTAGATCTTTGCTGCATCAGAAGCGGCGTTGATTTCTTGCGTCTGGTGCACTCGATCGTGACACACACACACACACACACACACACACACACATCCGGTGCAAATTGTTTTGAACGGTGTTTGAACCTTACGCGTTCTTAATGCCTGGTCGGTTGGCGTCCAGGTTGGCCTGCAATTCAACTAATTCGGCGACCGTCAGCAGTGTTGCTTCATCGTAAAGCTGTCCCGTCAATGTGCTGCAGGTAGGTTGAGAGTGTGTTTTTGACTCGGACATGACTGTTGGAAATACGATTGTTGGATGTCCGGTCAGGTTACAGATGCCAAGGTCATCACCACCTACATACAGGTCAACTTTCGTGAAGACTTCGGCCATCGCTTCCATTAAGCGAACTCGCAGTCGTGAGGCATGTAGATAATCCACGGCAGGTAGAAAGTGGACCTTTCGGAAAATGTCCGGCCATTGGTTTAGTCCCTCAGTATCATTAGCGACGATCAGGTCGTGAAACACGGTGGCTGCTTCGACATCCAGCATGATGCTAATCGCCCATTCCGGAAACTCGTTGGGCAACGTAATGGAAACTATTGTTGCGCCAAGATCTTTTAGAATCAGCAGGGTTGCTTCATCGGCCGCAGAGGTTTTCGCAACTTCGACTCGTCCAATCTTTATGCCGGAAAGGTCAAGCTTCATGGGCCAGTCAAACCAGCGATCAACGCTGCTGGGATCTCCGTGATCGGCTCCGTGGATCGCGTTAAAGACAATTCCACAATCGTCAATGCGCCGTGCTATGGGGCCAATTTTATCCATCGTCCATGAAAGTGCCATGCAGTCTTTACGACTTACGCGACCAAAAGTTGGACGAAGCCCCGTCACTCCGCAGCGACGGCACGGAGAAACAATGCTTCCTAAAGTCTCGCTGCCTAATGCGAAAGGCAACAGCCCGGCTGCAACGGCAGAAGCTGAACCGGCCGATGATCCGCTCGATCCTCGCTCGGGATTCCATGGGTTGCGCGTCTGGCCGCCAAACCATTTGTCGCCCATGGCTAACGCTCCCAAAGACATTTTGGCGACCAGCACAGCACCTGCATCAGCCAGCTTTGTGGCGATTGTCGCGGTGCGTTCAAGTGTCCGTTCTTTAAACTGCGGTGCTCCCCACGTAGTTGGATAGCCTGCAACCGCAATCAAGTCTTTTGCTCCCCAGGGAATTCCGTGCAATGGACCTCGGTCTTTTCCGGTAGCGAGTTCGCGGTCAGCCTGTTCGGCCTGTTTAAGGGCAAGGTTTTCAGTAAGTGTGACCACACACTTCAGCAACTCGTTATGTTCTTTCAGTCGAGCAATGCATTGAGTCGCCAGCTGAACTGCTGTTACTTTTTTTTGTCGGAGTAATTGGCCCAACTGGCGAATGCTACAGAATGCGTAGTTGTCAGAGATACTATCAATGGTTGCCGGTTCCAGAGTCGTCTTAGTCAGCCATTGAGGTTGGCTTAACGACTTCTGTCCAATTTTCGAATTACCTATTTCCGGATCGAATCTGACCGCCGGCAGCGTGTCGTAATCAACGTTGATAGTTCGCAACTGAGCCCGCTTTTGGAGCACATCGTTGACGGCAGAGATTGCAGTCTGGCGTTGCTCTTCAGTCAGTTCGATTCCGGCGATCCATTCGGCGTCTCTGATGGAATCGGCCGTCAACGCATTTGTCTTTTCAGCCTCCTGAGCGACTGCCCGCTGAAACGTAGCCGTGCCAAGTGCCGTGGTTGCCAGAACGCGAAGCAGTTGGCGCCGTGTCGACTGTGCGGTCACTGTGGCCGACAGGTTTCGTTGCGGTTCAGTCGTCATGACAGGAAGCCTAGGGAATGAATGAAGTCTGGTCGTCGATTGCCAGACAGAATTCAGCAATCAGTTTTGCCGCTTCCTGCAGGTCGGATTCTGCCACAAGTTCCACGGGACTGTGCATGTATCGATTCGGCAATGTCACAAGGCCCGTCGCGCAGCCACCACGACTGACCTGAATTGCCGCTCCATCATTGCTTGCCGGGCGAGCCAATGCGTTTATCTGTACCTTGATGTCGTGTTTGCCAGCGGCTTCTATGAGCAGGTCGAATACCCGAGGATTCGCGTTGGCTCCTCGGACAACAACCGGCCCACCACCGATGGCGACGTTGCCGAATTCATTTTGATCAATTCCGGGGCAGTCTGTTGCGTGTGTCACATCGACGGCAATTGCGACGTCTGGATTGACGTTATAAGCGCTGGTCTGTGCGCCTCGCAGACCGATTTCTTCCTGAACGGCAGAGACTGCAAACACGGCGGCCTGAGGCTTACCGGCGGCAATCATTTTCAGGGCGTTCATAATGACCCAGATACCGGCTCGGTCGTCCATTGCGACTCCGGCTAGTCGTCCATTGCGAAGTTCACGCAGACATGGTTCCGGAGTGACCGAATCGCCGATCTGAACGACTTCCTTTGTTTCGTTGGATGAGAGCGACCCGATGTCGATCCACATTTCGTGAATCTTCGGAACGGTCTTCCGTTCGGTTTCGTTAAGTAGATGAATCGGCTTGCGAGCGATAATCCCGGGGATCGAGCCGCTGGCGGTGTGAACAAGCATTTTCTGGCCAAGCAGAATTTGCATATCCCAGCCTCCAACTGCACTAACTCGCAGAAAACCAGTGTCGTCAATATGCCGAACGATTAAGCCAATCTGGTCGCAGTGAGCGTCCAGTAAAATTCGTCGCGTTCCGGCTGGGTTGACCGCTGCGATCACATTTCCGTGAACGTCGGTCTCCGTTGAATCCGCAAAGCCGGTGGTGAATGTCCGAACCACCTTCTGAACGTTTTGTTCATATCCTGAAGTTCCAGGCGTTGATAGTAAGTCCCTTAAAAACTGATCCGGCATTCGATTTTCCTGGCAACGTTCTTTGAGAAAAAATAATTATCTGCGCTGCTATTTGGCACTGGCAAAAGTTTCAGCCAATACTCAGGTAAAAAACGCCGCAGTCTCAATTGTGCGGCATGTCTCTGGGCCTATTCAATTGATCTAATGCAAGGTTACCTGTACTCCGCGGGAAAGAACAGAATGCGGTGAAGACTTCCGGCATTTAGTTCGCGCCACTTCAGCGGGAACGCCAGATGTCAGTCTTGGCCATCTTAAGCTGCGTAACGGTTTTTTCGATGTCGGCCCAGAAACGAACGGCATCCTGGGGATAGCCTTTTGTTGGCTTCAGTTCTGGAAGATGCTGTCGCCAAAAACGATTAAACTGGGCCATAACCACTTCGCGGACGTATTTGGAGACCATCGACGCCAGGGCAACGGGAAGAATTGCTTCGGCTTTGGTACGAAAGCAGAATTCCAATTTGCCCACGCGATACAGCGACTGCGGGCCGCTTTCTTCGATGCGAAACACAAAACAGTCATCGAATGCTTCTGAGATGATGTCGTCGTAGCGATTGCGTCCACCATGCTTATCGCAGATTACCCACCCTTTGATAGCGTTTGTTGTACCTGCCGCCTGTGCAGCGTCGACAGACGACTTTACCAGCTGCAATGTTTCGGCCGAAAGCACCTTGCCCTTTGAGTTTGCCAGTTGAACTTTGTGATTGAATTCGGTTGGAAACATGATGCAGCTTCTCATGCCAAGCAGCCGAATGTCTTGAGCCTCTAGAGTTGTGGTCAAAGTTGCAGCGGCATTTACACAGCCGGCGCGGTCGCATTCGAGAGGCAGCCGAATTTCTGCAAGTGACCTGCTGCCGTTCGCCTGGAAATCGTCAGCGAAACTTGTTCCCGACAGGCTGGTGCCCAGTTGGGTGCCGTTGTCACAGGGCAGGTTGAGGTGGCTTAGAAACGCCAGCACGGCTCGTTCCAACGGCGCGAAGGATTTGCCCGCCGAATAGACTTTTTTGCTGTCGGAAACGTGCAGCCTCTTGTCTCGGCGAGCAGGCGCGTCCGTTAATGCTGTAGCAAGTGCCTGCCACATGTTTTCCGGTTCGAGGCCGTCCGGAATTTCCCAGGACGTGGCCGTTATTACCAGAGGCCCCAGATTAGGGCCATATCCAGCTTCGTCAGTGCCAACGACAATGGGCATAAGATTCGATACGTTTCGTAGACGCGTTGCAGGGGCGTAAAGCTGAGAATGCCTGACCGTGAAAAAATGCTAGTTGCGGTTACGGATGAATCTTAGCAAACCAAAGCCATCCGCGCCTGTCAGGTCGCTGGGACGATCCTTATCTTTTAGCGATTGTTGCACTACTCCCGGTACTGTTCGGCGAGCTCGAATTGCCCACAACCCACCAGCTCGCAGCGGCTGATCCAGAAGCTCTTTCTGAGGAATCGCGGCTTCGAATCTCCATACTTTGTCGTCTGCTTCGGCAGCGACAAACCATTCTGGATTCCAGTTACCGGATCGCCAGCAACGTTCACTTGTCTGTCCCGTTTCGTCGATTGCAAAATGGAAACCCGTTGTGTAGTCGCGGTCAGTGTCAAACATGAACTCTACGCGATCATGCGTTCCGTGCGATGCGTCGTGGCGGCGTGGCGTGGCCTGATCCATTCTGTTATCTCTGTTAGCGGGGCGTTCGATTCGTCCGGCAATGTATAAGTGATCTTCATCCCAGGCAAACATAATCAGGCAGTCCGGAGCATCAGGCTGGTCGCTTGACGACTGCAGATGGACCTCCATTGCGTGTTCCCAGCAGGGTTCGATTAGATTGCCATCGAGGAACGGTCGCGATTCTGCTCTGGGAAGGTTCAGGATCGGCACAATTGTTTCGGCCGTTCCGTGCATTGACTGCATCTCGGCCCGCGCTAGCAGCGAAAACAAGCCATCACCGGCAGCGGCCTGGGTCAGAACGGTCCGGTTTTCGCCATAGGTTTCCTGTCGCAGCAGATTCGCTGCGTGTCGCAGCAGTACTTCTGGCGAACTTGCTCGTTGCGGCGCGATGCGATTGAGTGTGCGCAGGGCCGTGTTAGCGTTCAGATCCCAATTCGCGTCAATTGCCAATCGCTCTCGTCCCGACGAATTCGGAAGACTGGTCCCGACTCCGGCGTTTACGACGGGAGAATTTATCACCGCACCCGGAATATTTGCCCCAACCTGCTGAATGCCGGAATTCATTCCAGCGGTCAATCCCGGAATGCGTGCCACAGTAGTTTGAATTCCGTCGGCCGATTCAGAACTGCTGGTGCGCCTTCTTAAGAGTCGCAGTTCTGCGGATGAGTAATACTGAAATAGCTTTTCTGCCGCATCCGCGTTTTGTGGCGAGTCTGGAAACCGCTGGCTGATTTCCTTTAGCACGGCAATCTCACCTTCCAGATTCTCAACCGATGCGTACAGAGTGGCCAAATGCTGCAGCTGCTTCAACGCCAATGGTGCCGGCAGTTCGTTGCCCATTGTCTGAAGGTTAGCAATCAAACTGAGTGGTGTGCCCGACTGGTGAAGATGCCCAGTCAACGCCGCTCGCTGAACACGGTCACGTTGAGCCAACTGCGTCAGGCTGGCGCGATCTTCTGCGGATCCCGCCGCCATTTTTCGCCGACAGTCACTGCCGGGTGCGTGAGTGGTGCCAGCCATGAGCTGTGCGGGCGTGGCGATCGCCTGCTGTGTGGAATACACAACATAAGCATCGCCTGCTGGTTGGGTTGTGTTGCGTTCCGGTTCGGTCACGGAAAGTTGCCGCTGGCAGAAATCGGCGATCAAATCAGTTGATGTTCCCAGTGCTGTCAATAATTCATCGCCTTGAAATGTGAGTGGAGATTTCGAATCTCCGGCAATGCGCGTGACGATTCGTGTTAGCTGCACAGGCTGCAAGCCGCATGACGAAAGGAATGCGGCTGGGCCGTCTGTGGTGGTGTCTGCTGCAATTTGCAGGGCTGGTTCGAGTGCCTGCAGCAATAGTGGCGCGAGCTGATCGTCGATGTCTGAAAAGTCGACGCAGATAACATCCGGCCGCCAGATACGGATAAGTTCAGCGAGTCTTTGTGGTAGTAGTTCTCCAACGCGTCCATCTGTTTGCTGTGCCCACGCGTTGATGATTTCTGTTCGAACTTTATCCTGCATGGGTTGTGTGCGAGCAAACATCCAGTCGAACTCGTAATAGTTTGCACCGGCCTGTGATGTTGCGACCGCCATCTGTTCGGCAGCGTGACCGTCATCGTGATGCAGTTGCGGCAAACGCGATGAAGGCTGCACCACTACAGAACGATAACCCTGCTCGCCACTGGTAGCGGCAAGCATCCGCATGGAAACATCATCGGGATTGGCAGTCAGGCACAAAACTGCAGCTCGGTAATTTGCATTTCGGATCGTCTGCCAGGTCAGTCCACTGTCGTCAGAACGATGGATCACGCCGAAGGCTCCCACTGCCAGGACAAGTGAGTCGCTGACAAAACGAACCTGGCTTAACGGCACGGGACTCTGTGTTCGACGTATGTTCCATGTCTTTCCCAGATTATCGCTGGACAGGATCGCACTTCCGGGACGGCCGACCACGCAGACATTTGCGCCACGCTGATCAACGCTGCGAAAGTCGAAAACTTCGTTGAACTTTGCCGGCAACCCCGTTTGTGTGGGACTCCACGTAATGCCGCTGTTTTCACTTTGTAGAAGAAATCCACCATCGCCGGCCAACCAGCCGGATCCATTCCGAGCAAGGCTGGCTCCGTTGATTCGTCGAAGCGTGTGTTGAGGTTGTGCGAGAGCGACAACCTGATCTGATACGACTGCACCGTAAGAGCTGCCGCCGCCCGCCAGGATACCATCACGAGGTGAAAGAAAGTCGCCCGACAGCCAGCGTGTCAGTCTGATGTCTGATTCCAGTTTTTGCCAGGTTAGTCCCCCGTCTTCTGTTCGAAGTATTTGACTGGGAGTGTTTGGCTGGTCAGGTTTACAGATTGCGATTGCGTTATCGAGGTCAAAGAACTGCGCTTGTTTCACCGGAGGCACTTTGTCGCCCTTGATGAGTCGCCATGTGCTGCCTCCGTCTTTTGTTGCAAGCAATACTCCCTGATGTCGACGTTCAAATGCGTCGTAGCGTGAGCCTGCAATGAATCCAATCTGGTTTGTGAGAAAGCAAACGCTCTGGAGGCTGCATTCAAACGGCAGAATTGAGGTATTCCAGCTTAATCCAGTGTCATTGCTGCGTAGTACAACGCCCCATTCACCGACCGCCCATGCCTGTTGTCCGACACCGCAAACATCATTTATGGCCGCGTCGTCGGCGATGAAGGTCGATCGTGTTACGGGCCCTGAATAAAACGCAGTTGGATGAATGTCGTCTGCGATAAGTGAAATTTGGCTGCCTGGATCTCGGTCCGGGTTCGGGCTACTCTGCGGTTCGATAGGCTGTCCTGCCAGTGAATTCGCGGCTAAAGTGAGGCAACCGATGATTCGGGCAACCGGCATTGCCAACCCCTGAAGCCGTCGAGGCATCGTGATGCTAGTTCCGAGGCTTTTGAAAACGTGACAGTTTGTTGGGGCAGTCGTAGTTGGTACCGCAGTGGCGCGGCGCGTGTTTTCAGTGTGTTGCGGTTCTGGCACCGACGAATTTGGAATCATGATTCCGGTATTCATTGCTGTGGCAAGTGTGTCCGTTTTGCTGTTCATGGTTGAAGGCTAGCAAAGACAGGCGAATGGCAGGAGACGAATCGTCATGTCAGCAAAATGTGCCGAAAAACGCTCGGCATTCATGTTGTAAATTGAATTCTGCCAGTCAATTTGACCAAAGATCTTGACCGTTGCGGGCTTGTATGAGACATTTCGGGCTCGCTTAGGCGTCTCACCTTCAAAAAACGCAATCCGCGAATTCACCGCCCCAGGGATCGGGGAAGAATCTGGCAAAGGAGTGCCCACCTGTGAAAAATCTTGTTTTCTCGTTGCTCGCTTTAACAGTCCTTAGTACAGGCCCTGTCCAGGCTCAAGGCACCCCAGCAGAGTCGACCGGACACCGTATTGGTCTGATTGACAAGGCCCACGTGTTCCAGAACTACAACAAGTTCGAGGGTCTGCGAAATGGGATGCAGGCTGAAATCGAACAGAGCGATGCCGAAGCTAAAGGTATGCTTGAGCGACTGCAGAAGATGCAGACGGAACTTGCCAAGTTTGATACCGGCGGTGCTGAGTACGAAACTGCTGAACGAAAGATTTTGGACGAAAAAGGCAAGTTTGATTCTTTTCGTGCGTCAACTCAGCGACAGCTTGCTCGCCGAGAATCAGAGATGTTTAAGGTTATCTATAACGACGTTACGGCTGCTGTAAAGTTGTATGCTGAATATGCCAAGTTCGACGCAGTCATGCGTTTTAACAGCAAGGGTATTACTGATGCCACGACGCCTCAGGAAGCTGTTCAGACAATGAACAAGACATTCATCTACACTCGGCCTGAAAATGATATCACGAACACTGTTCTTGATTATCTGAACAAGCAGTACACGAAATCCACTGGTGCAGCAGGCACTCCGGCAACTCCGGTAAGTCGAACGACGACTCCTGCTAGAAACTAGTGTTGAGTAAAGCGTTCATCCTGAGTGCCTCAGGTTACTGAGGCACCTTTGGGTCCGGCAGCGGTTTCTGCAATAGCGGCGGCCTAGTGCCGGTTTTGTTTCGTCTGAGTATGGGTTGTGTTTTCATGGGTCAGCTTGCTTCCAATCTGTCAGGTTCTCGATCAAGGCTGCAAGCCACGATCACTAAGCCTGTTCAGTTCACTGGGCGCGGGTTGTTCCATGGCCTTGATGTGACGGCCACGTTGATTCCTGCAGGCGCAGGTGTTGGTGTTGTTTTTCGTCGTGTTGATCTTGATGGTGAGTCTGACATTCCTGCTACATGCAGTTATGTCACAACGGTTCCGAGACGGACTGTGTTGGCTTCGTCCAAAGCAGCGACCGTGGAAACGGTTGAGCATTTGTTGGCAGCTTTGGCTGGCCTGGGCGTTGATAACTGCATCGTGGAGATTAATGCTCCGGAAGTTCCAGCCTTTGATGGTTCGTGTCGTGATTTTTGCGATGGCATTCTGAAGGCCGGAATTCAGAAACTGGATGATCCGGTTGACTGTTTGAACGTGAATGAGGTTGTTACGGTCCGGACTGCGGACGGACGTCAATCGCTGACTCTTCGTCCGTATTTATATCCATGTCTGGCCGTCACGTATCATCTGGACTACGGTTTGAATTCTGCGATCGCGTCTCAAGTGTTCTCAGCAGAAATTACTCCTGAATATTTCTACAGCGACATTGCGGCGGCTCGAACGTTCATTCTGGAAAGCGAAATTAAGGCCCTGAAGTCAATGGGGTACGGCAGGCATCTGACCGCAAAGGACATCGTTGTCGTTGGCGATTCAGGTGTAATAGACAATCAGTTGCGTTGGGCGAACGAAGGTGTTCGGCATAAAATACTGGATTGTATTGGAGATCTTTCGTTAAGCGGTAAAGTGCTTTCCGGGCATGTTACAGCCTATCGTAGTGGGCATCATTTGAATCATGAATTGGCTCGAAAGCTGTCGACGATAAATAAGCTCTCTGCGCCACAACGGAACGTTGCTTAAAATAATCACTGAGTCTGAATGAATCAGACTCTTTCTGTATTTCCCGGGTCAGGATGATCAACATGGAACCACAAATTTCTCCGCTGTCGCAGGTTGATCCTGCAGCCCGGCTTGGTAAGGGAGTTGTGATTGGCCCTTTTTGCGTTGTTGGCCCGCATGTTACTGTCGGGGATTTCACGGAACTGACCAGCCACGTGGTGTTGGTCGGCCGCAGTTCGCTGGGTACGCACAATAAGCTTTATCCTGGATGCGTTATCGGCGGCGAACCGCAGGACGTCAGTTATCAGGAGTCCGATACCGAAGTGATTATTGGTGACAGTAATATTTTCCGCGAAGGCGTCACGGTTAACCGCGGTGCTGAGAAGGAAGATCATATTACTCGCATTGGCAACCGCAATATGTTTATGGCAAACAGCCATGTCGCCCACAATTGTCGTATTTTCGACGATGTTATTCTGGTTAACGGTGTCTTACTGGGTGGTCACGTTCACGTTCATGATCGTGCGATCGTCTCGGGAAACACTGTTGTTCATCATTTTTCAACGATTGGCCGCTTAAGCTTTATCAGTGGCGGATGTCGGGTTCCACACGACATTCCTCCATTTATGCTTGCAGCTGGCAGCGACAATCCTACGTTAAAAACAATCAACATTGTTGGAATGCGTCGAGCCGGAATTTCAGAACATTCCATCGAAGTCGTTCGCACCGCGTTCCGCATGTTGTTTCGAAAACGTAAGACTCTCGCGGAAGTCTGTGAGCACTTTGATGAAACACTCGAAGGTATTATTCCGTTCGAGCTGTCTCAGCTGTTGAACTTCATCGAAGCTCAGCGTGCTGGAAGACTTGGGCGTGCTCGGGAAGTTATCCGAAACGTTTCCCAGGAAGTTGCAGCAAAGGATCGTAAGGCAGCATGAAGTCGCTTCGAATGGCAGTCGTCGGCGTAGGTTCACTGGGGCAGTATCATGCCGCAAAGCTCGCCGGTTTTGACGATATTGAACTAGTTGCAGTCGTCGATCCCGGCGAACAGCAGGGGCGCGCTGTCGCTGACCGTCTTGAAACGAAGTGGGTCGCCAACGCTAAAGATCTTCCGTCGGGACTTGATGGCGTCGTTATCGCGACCCCGACAGTTTTTCATCTGGACGCTGCAAAACACTTCCTTAGTGCTGGCGTGGCTACGTTTGTGGAAAAGCCACTGGCCACCAATGTGGCTGATGCCCAAACGCTGCTTGAGCTTGCTCACGAGAACGACTGCATTCTGCAGGTCGGGCACATCGAACGATTTAATCCCGCATTTGTTGAAACATCGAAGCGATGCGGATATCCACTGTATATTCGTAGTCAGCGTGTGAGTCCGTATACGTTTCGTTCAACAGATATCGGTGTTGTTCACGACCTGATGATTCATGATATCGATCTTGCTCTAGCCCTCACCGGGGAAATGCCAACATCTGTTGATGCCTTTGGGGCAGTCGGAATCGGACCACATGAAGACATGGCCGTGGCTCGGTTAAAGATGCCATCAGGTACGATTGTGGACATCACGTCCAGCCGAATGTGTCCAGCGTCAGAAAGAAGTCTCCAGGTCTGGGGTACAGATGGATGCGTCGTCACGGATTTGCAGTCGCGAACTGTGCAACACTGGAAGAGTAGCGGGGCATTTGCGAGCAATCCTCAACTTGTCCATGCTATTGCTGCAAGTACTCCGGATCCACGTACTTTGAAAGATTGTGTTTTTGGAGAGTGGATTCAGTCGGAAGAAATTCAGGCAGACAATTCAGATGCGATGTCTCTTGAACTCCGAGAATTTATTTCCTGTATTCGAACCGGGGGCGTGCCTCAGGTATCCGGCACCGAAGCAGTGAACGCGATGATGGTTGCCGAGCAGGTTCTTGAGGCACTGAGAGTTTGGTCCTACCAGACCGGTTCAATGTCCGGCGGTAATGTTCGTCGAGTTGCATAACACGCGGGTTGTTAAGTGTTAGTGCCGCTCGATCAGAATTACCGGTGAATTCATGTTGGTGTTTTGCCGGGCGGTTTAAGTCGGCGATTATTATTCTGCAGATCATTTTCTCGGTCGGTGCGATGTAATCGTTCAGCTTCGCGGGTGAGGCTCGTCCTACATGAGTGAATCGCGAGCGACTGAATTTCCAGCGACTGAATTTCCAGCGACTGTGGGACTTATGTGCGGGTGTTTCTTGCTCGTGGACTCTTCCGTTGGCAAACTGTGCCGCTCTCGTGACTTTTCAGACACGACTTGTGGTTAGAGTTCGATTCACACAGAATCTGCATTCACTTGGCCCTTGACGCAGAGGATTCAATGCTCGACGACGCCAACTCACTGTTGATGCTTGCGGTAATTCTTGTCTCGGGGACAGCTTTCGGCATTGTAGCCAAGCTGCTGCACCTGCCATCGGTGACCGGGCAGATCGTTGGTGGCATTCTGATTGGCCCGTCGGCGTTCAACGTTCTGGGTCACGGCAGCGTCGTGGTATTTGAGCCTTTAGTGGACTTTGCATTGGGCCTGATGGCAGTTGCCGTAGGAAGCCACCTTAATTTCCGCAGACTTTTGGTTGCCCGTCGCAGGCTCACGATTTTGCTACTTCTGGAAGCAACGCTGACTCCATTATTTGTGTTTGGCGGCTTGATGCTGTTTCCGAACAATACAAGCTGGACGACTGCTCTTCTGTTATCTGCGATAGCGATATCCACCGCGCCGGCGACGGTGCTTGCGATTGTCAAAGAAACGGCCTCGAAAGGCGCTTTCGTGACAACGCTGATTGCTGCCGTGGCGTTGAATAATCTGGCGTGCATCATTCTGTTTGAATTGGCTCGAACCATCGCACGAACTGCGGTTTCGCCGACGGGAGAGTTCACCTCAGCCAGTTTTATTGCGCCTTTGACGGACATAGGTTCCAGCCTGCTTCTGGGATTTGGCATTGGAGTATTGCTGATTTTTTTAACCAAACGCGTAGTGCGTATGGATCGTCTTTCCGTGCTTTCCCTGATTGCGATCCTACTGACGACGGGGCTTACCGAACATTTAGGGCTATCTGTTTTATTGGCCTGCCTGTGCATGGGCGTGACTCTCGCAAATCTGAGTCCCGATAAAGAAGAAATTGGCCACCGAGTATTCGACAGTTTTGAGTCAGCAATCTTTGCTGTGTTTTTCACTATCGCGGGTATGGAACTGCACTTTAGTTCGCTGGCTCAGGGCGGATTGCTGGCAGCGATTACGTTTTCGGGGAGGCTTGCCGGAAAAGTTGTCGCTGGCAATCTGTCAATGAGACTCGCTCATGCAACGGATCGCTTTCGTCGGTGGATTGGTTTGTCTTTGGTACCGCAGGCCGGGCTTGCTGTCGGGTTGATGCTGCTGGTCACAGAAGATCCGGCGTTTGCTGAGATTAGCGAGATATTTCTTGCCGTTGTTTTGGCGATGGTGCTGCTGAATGAAACGATCGGCCCAATTTTGACTCGGATGGGACTGAAGCAGTCCGGTGATTTCGGGCGAGACAGAGCTCGCGTGCTGGATTTCCTTTCTGAACAGAACATTACCACGGATCTGTCTGGCCCCGATAAGCAATCGGCGATCAGGCAACTGGTCGATCTGACAGTGAAGGTTCACAAACTTTCGATCGATGCCGACACGTTGTATGAAGCGGTGATGCAGGGTGAGGCTGTGTCTTCGACATGCGTAGGCGAAGGTCTTGCGCTGCCACACACAAGGCTTGATGTGGGCGACAAGATTATCGGCGCTATGGGGATTAGTCGTGAGGGACTGTCAGTGGACACGCCTGATCACAAACCTGTGCACTGCATGGTGTTGATAATCACGCCGACATCAATGCCAGAGCGTCATCTGGAAGTGCTGCAGGCGCTGGCTGCGTCCATTGGTCGCGATCGCGCTATTCAGCAGCAGCTATACCACATCAATTCGCCAGCTCATGCAGATGAATTGTTGCACCTTGACCGGCAATTTGAAGATTTGAACTATTACCTGGATCCGGAAGAAGCGTAGTGGATTTTGGTTACTTGTCGCTGGTCGCTGGTCACTGGTCACTGGTCACTGGTCACTGGTCACTGGTCACTGGTATTGGTATTGGTATTGGTATTGGTATTGGTGTTGGTGTTGGTATTGGTGTTGGTATTGGTATTGGTATTGGTATTGGTA
>JBDNFN010000013.1:0-4916 GCA_041689795.1 Fuerstiella sp.
CGGTCCGGCGAACTTCTCAGTACAAGCACGCGGCGCGAGCGAGTCAATTTTGCAATGCCTCGATTCACCGGTACGCGGCGAGCGCTTATGAATTTGCAGCTTTCGGAAGGCCTCTGGAACGGGACCCCCGTCGTGGATGTTTTTCGCACTGGCGAAATCAATCAGTCGCCTATTGCGTCAAAAGCGTTGATGTAGTGTTTGATCTCAGGTTCGCGTGTACCGTCTGGCCAGACGATTGAGATGACATCGAATCTGGCAGACTCATCCATGCGTTTGTGTTTCTTCAGCCAGGCCAGCGCCAGTTGTGTGAGTTTTCGTTGTTTGCGATCATCAACGGCTTCGAAGGGCTGCCCCGTGATTGTTGACTTCCGAGTCTTTACTTCGACAAACACGATGCATTTCTTATCCAGGGCGATGATGTCGATTTCACCAAACTGATTGCGATACTGCTTCGCGACAATTCGCATGCCCTGCTTCTTAAGAAATCGCACCGCGGCTCGTTCGCCCCGGTCGCCGAGCAGTTTGTGAAGGAAGCGTTTCATTGAGAAGTCCGCTTGGTACTGGCCGGAATGTGTCGCAAGTCAGCCGTGGCATTACGACCGTTTTGTGTCGATTGTTCATCGCTTTTTCGCGCAGCGAAAAGGCGATGGTCTGAGGAACACCTGATCCAGACCATCGCCAATTCTGATTTCGCAGTAGAGCTTTTGCTCATAAACACGGGCCACCCCAGCGGGGCGGCATTTGGTCCGAGTCTATCGCAGGCCAGTGGTCTCTACTTCTTCTTTGCGTTTGGATCTGATTCCCATGGCTTTGACTTACGTTCACGCAGGCGAGTAGCCTTGCCTGTTCGTTCACGCAGGTAAAACAGTTTGGCGCGGCGAACACGGCCATGTCGCTTCACTTCGATCAACGCAATTTTCGGCGTGTTGACCGGGAATGTTCGCTCAACGCCTTCGCCGGCAACAATGCGGCGGACGGTGAACATTTCACCCGTGCCGTGGCCGCGGCGGGCAATCACAACACCGCTGAAAATCTGGACGCGCTCTTTGCTGCCTTCCAGAATTCGTGTGTGAACGTCAACCGTGTCGCCTACAGCAAAGTTAAGCGGTTCTTTTCGCAGGCTTGATTGCTCAGCCAGATCCAGAAGTTCGTGTCTCATTTTCTCAGGGTTCCTTGTTGATCAATGCAGGACGAAATTCATCCTGTCTAAAGGACGTGTAATTATCCGTCCGAAACGTCGTTCAGCAGATCCGATCGACGTTCTGCCGTCCGTTTTAAACTTTGTTCGTGCTGCCACCGTGCGATGGCTTCGTGATGTCCACTCAGCAGGATCTCCGGAACATTCATTCCTCGAAATTCCCGAGGCCGCGTAAACTGCGGATGTTCCAGCAAACCTGCGTTGCTGAATGAATCATAACGACTGCTGGTTTCATCCCCAAGAACGCCCGGAATCAGACGAATCACAGTATCAATCAGCAGCATGGCCGGTACCTCTCCGCCGTTGCAGATAAAGTCGCCAGCTGAAATTTCCATAGGCTGCAGGCCTTCACGGATTCTATCATCGAATCCTTCGTAACGACCACACAGCACAACTAAACGTTCTTCAACAGCTAATTCTTCCACCAGTTGCTGGTCCAGAGTTCGTCCCTGTGGACTCATCATAATCAGCTTACCGGGGCGATCCTGCTGTTTTTGAACAGCTTCCACACAGTCATAAACAGGTCCGCACATGATTAACATGCCTGGACCTCCGCCGAACGGCTTGTCGTCCACCTGTTTATGCTTACCTTCGGCAAACTGCCGAATGTTATGAGTCTGAACGTCCACGATTCCGCGGTCGATTGCCAGCTTCAATAGGCTTTGTCCAAGATAGCTCTTGAACAATTCCGGAAACAGTGTCAACACGTCGAATCGCATAGAAACAGACTTCAGCAGCGAGTTTACTCGCCACTTTCTTCTGTGGTTGTTTCGGCGGGTTCTGCCGAAGCTACTTCAGCAACCGGTTCCGGTTCCGGAGCTTTTGGAGCAATCATTGGTGGTGGAGCCAAAGCTTCGCCAAACTTGCCCTTCTTCACCTTCTTGATCAGCGCGTTGACTTTTTCAGAAGGTTGAGCACCAACGGAAAGCCAGTATTCAATCCGCTCCATATTCAGGCTGACTCGCTTTGACTTGTCAGCAACCGAAGTGTCGTAAAAACCGACTTCTTCAATAGCCTTGCTGTCGCGAGCTCGCTGACGGTCCATCACGCAAACGCGATAAAAAGGGCGATGCTTACGCCCCATCAACTTCATTCGAATTCGAACTGACATTAACCACTCCCAAAAACCCGCACGAAGCGGAGTAACTGAGGCTTGCCGCCTCGATCAATAACGACTTATTTTTTTGTAAAAAGACCAAGATTTACGAAGTCTTTTTATTATCCAGCCTGACGCAACTGGGCCACTAATTATGTGTATTTTCGCCGAATTATGCCCATCGAGCTCCGGCAATTTGCATCCTACTTTTTTCGGTTCCGTTTCTGCGATTTTCGCATGTCTTTACGTTGTTTCTTACGTTTGTCTCGTATTTGAGCCGAATCTACCGGACCGCGCTTGCTTCTTAGCTTCTTATCTCGAAGGTCGGCGTTGGGATCCATCATCCCACCATCCGCCATCTGTTTTACAGCCTTCATTCGATCTCGCAGACCCATGTTTGACATGTCCTGCATCATCTTGCCCATCGCACTAAAGTCTTTGAGCAACTTGTTGACATCGGCAGCTTCAACACCGCTGCCTTTTGCAATGCGAGTGCGTCGGCTGCGGTCTATCCGGTCTGGGTTTTGACGCTCGTTAAGGGTCATCGCATCGATGATGCCTTCCACGCGTCGCATGTCGTCTTCCGGGTTCATGTCACCCATCTGATCGACCATCTTGCCCATGCCCGGAATCATCTTCATGATTTCACGCATTGAGCCCAGCTTTTTAATTTGCCGCATTTGTTTGCGGAAGTCATCCAGCGTGAACTTGCCGGCCTGCATTTTTTCCTGCTGGGCCAGCATCTCATCTTCGTCGAATTCCTGCTGGGCTTTCTCAACCAGGGAAACAACGTCGCCCATCCCCAGAATTCGCCCCGCCATTCGGTCCGGGTGAAATCTTTCCAGCCGATCAAGCTGTTCGCCGACACCGATGAATTTGATCGGAACGCCAGTGACTGCTCGCACGCTTAAGGCTGCTCCGCCCCGAGTGTCACCGTCAAGTTTTGTGAGGATAATCCCATCAAGTTCCAGCGCGGAATTAAACGCTTTGGCGCTGTTGACAGCGTCCTGCCCCGTCATTGAATCGCAAACGAACAGGCAGATGTCAGGAGACACGCGGTTATCGATCCGCTGTAATTCCTGCATCAATTCATCGTCGATACCTAACCGGCCAGCCGTATCCAAAATGATGACGTCAGAGCCATTTGCTTTGGCTTGTTTAACACCGTTCCGGCAAACCTGAACAGGGTCGCTTTTTGCCGGGTCTTCGTGGTAGACCGGACATCCAACCTGTTCACCAATCACACGCAACTGTTCAATCGCCGCAGGACGCTGAAGGTCTGCCGCCACCAGCATTGGCGAACGGCCTTCTTCCTTTAACATCCGCGCGAGTTTACCGCAGGTTGTGGTTTTCCCACTTCCCTGCAATCCGCACATCATGATGATGGAAATTCCGTCTGCCTTCAACGACAGATCATGATCTCCGGACATCAGGTCAATCAGGCCCTGATGAACAATTCCGACAACCTGCTGGTCAGGTCGCAGAGACTTAAGTACCTGCTCGCCGATGGCTTTATCAGTGATTTGCTGAACGAAATCCTGCGCAACGTCATAGGCCACGTCGGCTTCAAGCAAAGCCTTGCGGACCTGCTTCATGCCGTCGCGAATATTCGCCTCGGTGATCTTTCCAGTTCCCCGGAAAGCCGAAAAGGCGCTCGTTAGACCTTCTGTAATACCTTCAAACACAAGATTTGCCAGAAAAACGCTGTCAAAATCAGAGTCCGATCGGGGTCGACCGATGACGAAATTCTGTTCTGGTCAGCGTAAAGCGTTGCTAGTTAAGGGGTTAGATGCGCGAGGAAAGTGCCGTCGCACCGTCGTTACTCAAGCGCGCAGGATGCCCCGGAAATCGAATCGCGGATAGTACCGTTGGAATCACCGCCTGACAAGTTGTTCAGTCGCGAACCATTGATTGTCGCAAGGGAAATTCCGCGGCGCCAGCAAGCTCAACCATTTTCTGCCGAACTCAGACGCCACCGCAGAACCAGAGAATCCGTTTCCTGACTTCTTTATCGACCGGATGCGAGGGGAGTCTTGCCGCTGAAAATGCTCAAAAACATTAGGTAAATTGAAAATCAGCGAGAATGTTGGGCATCATCGCAGCAGTCGGGAGTGCCAGAAACTTTTACTGTCGTTACCGATCGGGGAGTTTGGCTTCTTAAACAGCACGCGTTCGCAAGGTTTTTGAATTTTTTGGGATTCCTTGGTTCAGTAAAGCCTGCAGGGTGACATTTGGCGGTAGGCCGCAGATTTTGGCATGAATCGTTACAGGCTAGCCTCGGATTTGAGATGCATCTTCGTTCCGCCGTCTGAGTCTGGGTTTTCTTATGCTTTGCCGTTGTGCGCCCTCCTGCCGCATTTCCCAGGAAGCTCCATTGGTGGCTAATCTTCCATACGCTCGATTTTGACAAGTCTGCCGTCTGCTCCGGCTAGAAAAACGATTCCCGATTTCTTGTCGTAGTCAAATGTGTAAAAAGAGGACTCACCCACGAATGGCACTGCCGTTTGGTATCCAAGGGTTTACGTCATGCAGCGGCTTTCAGTTCCTTTCGAAGTTCGTGCCTGGGTTTCTGCATGAGTGCGAGCACCTTGGGTCTGCGTTTGTTGACTCGCGGTTCGGTGC
>JBDNFN010000014.1:0-6836 GCA_041689795.1 Fuerstiella sp.
CGATGGTAGCGTGCCCACAAAAATCGACTTCAATCGGCCGAGTAAACCACCGCAGGTTGACTCGAGGATCTTCGATTCGGCGGACGAATACTGTTTCTGAGAGATTCAGTTCTGCAGCCACAGATGGCATTCATCCTGTGCTGCGATCACTGTCAAGGACCACAACCGCTGCAGGATTTCCGCAGAAGGCACGTTTTGTGAAGGCTTCAGTGTGAAAGATGGGCATCGTCATTGGATTTTCCAGGCAGATGAATGATTGTCTTTGATTCGGTCGCCGTGAGATGTATTCAACGATTGCTGACAGGCCTGATTGTCGTTAGTTTAGGCGTGTAGCGAGTAGTCAATTGGCCGTGATTCGGCGTTTAATGTTGTGGATGCATAAGGGACGATAACAGTGTCAGACGTAAAAGTAGTTGTGCGCGATAACGGTCCGTTTTTAGTAACGGGCCCCATCACTGTGGAAGACGCAGGTGGCAATAAATTTGATCTGGGCGGCAAGGAAACGATTGCTCTTTGCCGTTGTGGCGCGTCAGCAAATCGCCCTTTCTGTGACGGAGCTCATAATCGTTGCGGTTTTGAATCTGCAGAACGAGTGCCCTCCTGAGTCGGGTGAACAGGGACTAAGAGTCATGCCCGTCGCTGCTGCGCGGGCATTTCTTGTGCGCGGGCATTTCTTGTGCGCGAAGTGTAAGTCTTGCATTGAGTGTGTTTGGAGTTGGCGAGGTTTTCTGAAATGCGGATCGCTACTAATTTGTCTGCTGTTTGTTGTCTCGTGGTCGGGCTAACGTCAACTATTGTGGTGGCGGATGATCCCGTTCCTCAGGTTGTACTCAAACTGCAGAATGACTTGCAGCAGTTGCAGGGAACCCTGAAGGAACTCAGCCATGATCCAAAGCTTCAGACGCGCGACGGCCGCTTGTGGTTCGCCGATGTTGCTGTGTTTGCGAAGGCTGTCGAATGGCTGCTGCGACACAACGAATTTTCTAAAAAGGAATATTCAGCTCAGGCGGCCAGCGCACTTCAGATTGGCAACCAACGCGCGGCGGAACTGAAGACGGGAGCGGCTTCCTGGGCATTGCGTCCAGGAGTTTCCATTCGCGGGTACGTTTCCAGTATTGACGGATCTGTGCAGCCATACGCTGTGATATTGCCCGAAGCAGTGAACCCCATGTCCGGTGATCGCTGGCCGTTGCATGTGGTGCTGCATGGTCGAGCCGACGATATGAACGAGGTAAACTTTATTGCGAAACATGAAGGCAAGCCACTGCCGCAGGGGCGAAACTGGATTCAGCTGGAGGTTTATGGTCGAGGTAACAATGCGTATCGCTGGGCGGGTGAAACTGATGTGTTTGAAGCGATGTCTGATGTTCGTCGCCGGTTTCGAATCGATGACAACCGCATCACGCTGCATGGGTTTTCAATGGGCGGTGCCGGATCGTGGCATCTGGGATTGCATCATCCGGCGACATGGTCGTCTGTAGGGCCGGGGGCCGGGTTTGTTGACTTTTACAACTACCAAAAAAAGACACAACAACTTCCCGCGTGGCAGCACCAGACACTTGGCATTTATGATGCCATCGATTGCGCCTTAAACGCCGCGAACGTGCCGATATGCACTTACGGCGGTGAAAACGATGCTCAATTGGTGGCCAGCACGAGTGTGGTTGACGTCGCTAAGACTTTGGGCGTTGACATCAAATTGCTGGTTGGCCCCGGAATGGGCCATAAATTTCACCCGGACAGCTTTAAGGAATTCATGGCCTTCCATCAGGAAAAATCGGCGGCTGGCCGTTTAAGGAATCTGGGGCGAAAGCAGATTCGATTTACAACTCGCAGCTTGAAATACAACAAGTGCGACTGGCTGACGATTGAAGAGATTGAGCGCGTTTACGAACCATCCACTATCGAAGCGACGGTGCAGGAAAACGGCAATGTAACGGTCAAGGCGACCAACGTCGCTGTGTTTAGTATCGCTCGCGATGTGGCCCCGTTTGTCGACATCGATGGCGAGTTGTTGCCGTGCTTTGATGCGGGCGAAGGTTTGTTGCCAAATGTGTACTACGAAAAAACCAGCGATGGCTGGTATGTGCAGACCTACGATGAATCACGAGCGTTTGGAGACAATCCCGATCTCAATAAACGACGCGGACTTCAGGGGCCGATCGACGATGCTTTTATGGAGCCATTTCTGTGCGTGACAAGCAGTGGTTCTGTCGGCGAAGACAGCCATAGTCAATGGGTCGCATGGACCTTGAAACGGTTTCAAAATGAGTTTGATAAGTGGATGCGAGCCAGCGTGCCGGTTGTTACTGACTCGAACGTGACGGACGAGGACATCGTTGGGCATCATCTGGTCCTGTTCGGCGACCCATCGTCCAACTTGTTGATTCAGAAAGTCCTTCCGCAGTTGCCGGTTGAATGGAACGCTGACCAAATCAAAATCGGCGATAGGGTCTTCGATGCGAAAACTCACGGGCTTAGTATGATCTATCCGAATCCACTGAATCCTTGGAAGTATGTGGTCATCAATTCAGGTCATACGTTTCACGAAAAGGACTTCAGGAATTCCAATAGCTGGTTGTTTCCTCGACTGGGGGACATTGCCGTGCAGAAATTCACGAAGAACGCAGACGGCGGGTACGACGAAGAAATCGTCTGGGCCACTAACTTTAACGCTGGCTGGGGGTTGTCTGATAATCAGTAGGCACGGACTGTGCTTCAGGCTCGCCCCGAACGTTAGCCCGTTGCAGCCAGCTCACGCAGGAAACCCTGAAAAAACAACAACAGAAGTCGTTGTCCAGATGAGAAATCTGGCACGTTTCATGTTGGCTAGGCAAGGGTAGGCGCGTTTATCGGTGGTCGAGGTGGATGACGATGTTGTTCACTGGACGAAGGACCACGACGGCCCTTGTGTTTGTCAGCAAATCCTTTGTCGAGCTTCCATCGAACGCGACCGGGTTCATCAACATGCTTGTTGAAGCTTATTTCCTTTAGTTCAAGTGAACCGCCGAAGTTCATTTTGATCCATATTTCGCCAGGTAGTTAGTTCTTTTACGTCTCTGGAGGCATGAACTCAGCGGGATCCTGTTTGCGTCGTGGAATGCTTCTGCGAGTCCGCCACGTTATGTCTCCAAGTAACGTCGTTGTCCACTTTTCCACGATCCCCGAGCGAAGCATAGAGGATGGGACGGCCGTCAATGTAAACAGTTGCCGACACAAGTCGCGATGTATAACAATGCTCGGATGCAGCTAAGACTTAGAAAAAATCACGAGGCAATTTACATCAGGCAACGGCCATTATTTGCCAGGGGCGGCATTCGTCCAGATTTGATTGTCGTCAGTCAAGATTGCTTTGGACCTGCCAATGGAACCTTGGAACCTTGGAACCTTGGAACCGATGGTACGAATTAGAAGCTGCTTTTAGCGAGGTTGATTCACATTAAACCGTAATCCGGCATGTGGCTGTCGATTGAATCGCGGATAGTCCGCTGTTGCGTGTGGGCGCTCATAACGGGCGGGCAACGAGTATTCGAGAAATTTCTGCGGGATTTCAGTCATGAGATGGCGGCCCGAGAAAAAAGTCGGGCAAAAGAGACCAGGGTCGATACTATTCGGCACGTTGGTTGTTGAGTTTACGGGTTTTGCGTCCGCACTGGGGCAGGCAGCAACGTCGTTTGCCGATTCGCAAAATCGAAGGCTTGACGTTCTCAGTAGCTCGTTACACTGTCATTATTGAACTGGTTGTTGCACCAGAATCGTGTCCGGAACCCGGTTGCAGACGTTGCGGCTTCGCAGTCGTCTCCCGCCCCGCAATCGCCCTTCTTTCAACATATTTTCGGACTCATGCTGAATCTTTCAGGACTCAACCCGCCCCAGCGAGAGGCAGTGGAAACACTGTCTGGACCTATGCTTGTTCTGGCTGGAGCCGGAACCGGGAAGACTCGTGTGATCACGTTTCGGATGGCGAATCTAATTCGTCATGGCGTACGACCGGATCGCATCCTGTCAGTGACGTTTACGAACAAAGCGTCCAAGGAAATGCGTGAACGGGCAATGAAGCTGTTGAATTCGCGGTCGAAGCTGAAGCCGATGGTTTCTACGTTTCACGCGTATTGTGTGAAGGTTCTTCGAGAAGACATCAATGCTTTGGGATATCCCAAGGGATTTGTGATCTACGACCGAGGCGATCAGGAAGCAGCAGCTCGCACAGCTTTACGAGAAATCCGTGTCGGCGACAAAGCGATGAAGCCGGGTGATCTGCTGAATAAAATCAGCAGTTGGAAGATGTCGGCCATTACGGAAAATGAAGCCAGCAATCACGTTACGGCGGACTTCGATTTTCTGGCATCCATGGCCTATCGTCGCTATCAGAAACAGTTACGTGCATCGGGGGCCGTAGACTTTGACGATCTTCTTGTTTTGACGAACCGACTGTTTTTGGAATTTCCGGAGATCCGACAAAGGCATCAATCGCGGTTCGATCATGTGCAGGTGGATGAATATCAGGACACGAACGGTGTTCAGTTTCAGTTGATCGAACAACTGGTGTCGTCGCATAATAATATCTGCGTTGTGGGTGATGACGACCAGTCGATTTATGGATGGCGTGGGGCGGAAGTGCAGCACATTCTGAATTTTGGTGGCCATTTTCCGGGCACCAAAACCATTCGTCTCGAAAGCAATTATCGCTGCACAGACAAAATTATTGACTACGCTAACAGGCTGGTTAAGAACAACAAAGATCGTCACGACAAGACACTGATAGCTCATAAACCAGGCGGCGCGCCGGTTCGCATTCTGGCCTATGAAGACGAAACACAGGAATCCGAAAACGTTGTTCGTGAAATTCAGTATCTGATTACAGAATTGGGCGTACGTCCCCGAGACGTCGCGATTTTGTTTCGCACGAACGAGCAGCCTCGGTTGTTCGAAACGGAAATGAGACGGCTGAATGTGCCCTATGTGCTGCTGGGTGGTCAGTCGTTTTTTGACCGCAAAGAAATTCGCGACCTGCTGGCCTATATGAAGGTACTATCTTCACCGCGAGACGAAGTGTCGCTGCTGCGAATTATTAACACGCCGTCCCGAGGTATCGGAATATCAACTACTGAAAAGCTGGTTCAGCTGGCGGTGCTGGAAGGCAAGAGTCTGTGGGATGTTGTGCCGCAAGGCATCGCGGAAGGGACCGTTTCCAAGAAGGCTCAGGCGGCGTTAAGTGATTTTCAAAATCTGTTAAATCGATTTCGCGATGAGATGGCTGATCATCCGGAACGTCTTGCAGACACCACCAAGCGACTGCTGCAGGCCATTAATTACGACGCCGAGATTGATCGTCAATACAAGGAAGGAGCTCAGGCGGAGCAGCGAAAACAGGTTCTGGAAGATCTGGTGAATTCGATTGGCCAGTATACGGAAAAAACGAAGAAGCCATCATTAGAAGGTTTTCTTGAGACAACCGCGTTGATGGACCGTGGCGATCAGAATGACAAAGATTCGGAACTGGCCGACAACGCGGTGCGCCTGATGACCCTGCACAGTGCCAAAGGGCTTGAGTTTCCGCGAGTCTATCTGGTGGGTATGGAAGAAAACCTGCTGCCTCATAAACGCAGCGTTGAAAGTGACCTGGCAAAAGACATCGCAGAAGAACGCCGACTGGCCTACGTCGGTGTGACTCGTGCCATGGACTACCTTACGCTGACTCGAGCGAAAACACGTATGAAGTGGGGTAAGCGGCGTGAAACCGTGGCGTCTCGATTCCTGTTCGAGATGCAAAACGAACCAGGTGAGAAGCTGGTTGAAGAGCATTTCGGCGACGAAGACGAAGAAGATGATTCAGACGATCCTCCTGTGCGCCAGACGCTGACAAGCCTGTTCGACGCGGACGATAATCCTCCATTTTGACAGTTGTTTGATCCGCGAGTGCGGCCCGTCATTTTGCGGAATGACGTAGCGAAACTCGTGTAGCGTATCGGTCCGAAAAACCACAGGACAGGGCCGAAAGTCTTAACGACTTTCGCTACGAGTGGCCGCATCTCTTTGAGACTTGCTGTAGTCAGGCACGTGGCCAGCCTTGCGCTGTTGCAGACTCATTCATAAATAGGGGTGCGGCATTGCGCGATGCTGGAAATTCACTGGGCTGGTTCCCGTATCTCTGATGTGGATGGTTCACATTTAGGGGTACGGTGGAGGCACCATGTTTGGAAATGATCCCGGAGTGGACTCAATACGTCGAAGTGCAGCTTTATTGTTGGCCTTGTTGATTCTTTCACCGACCGTGTTCGCTCAGGCATCGCCAATCGCTTTGTCAGAGAAATCTTCACTGCCGAGGCCTCGCACTCAACAGCAGGTTGAACGAGCTTTGGAAATTGCAAAGCTTGCCGGGAAAAACGGGATGCCGGAACTTTCGTTTCGGGCGGTCCGCCGATGCAGACTGTCGTTGCCGTGAGTTCAACGCAATTACAAAGATTCCCGGCGGGGTATGTTCCTGTTACCGGGATAACATACGACGGGTACGGCCAATGCGCCCGCCGTCACAGACATGATTCAGAGAAAAATTACGGTACTGAACGATCTTTGGGCAGATCAGAAGTTCGCTCCGGACGCCGTTTATCGTTCTCTGTCGAGCGTCTTGTTTCCGGCTGGCCGTCCGGAAGAAATTTTCTTTTACGAACAGACAATTTCTGCCACTGCGATGACTTCCGGAACTTTTCAGCAGCCATTTAGTGTGGCGACTTTGCTGGTTGACTGGGTTCAAAAAACGTAACCGTTCACGGGAGTAAATTTTTCTTGGGTCAGAATGCTTAGATTTGTTAGCGTCGCACCTTGGATGCAAGAGA
>JBDNFN010000015.1:0-23899 GCA_041689795.1 Fuerstiella sp.
GCATCCGGTACAGCCACGTTCTGTTGAATAGTTCTGCGGTCTTGTGCGATGTCTCAGATCCTGAGCAACCGTTTTTGCGCTAGCGCATAAGAAAGCTCGCTGGTCACACAACCAGCGAGCGAGGCTAAACAATGAATAGCCGCTTTGCGATCTTGGCCGCTCGGCAGCAAGCATTGAATCTTTTTAGGCTGTACCTTCTGCTGGCGCTAGATGCTGTTCAGCGCCGACAACTGTGCCGCCGTGCGTTACTGGTTCCTCACTGGCATCAGTCTGGATCGCAACGACGCTGTCGATAGTCCCGTTGGCTGTGGCAGTAACAACTACGGCCCGAACATATCGCTCAAGCGGTTTTGTGATTTCCAGGACCGCGACTTTATTGTCGTCCGCATCCGTGAAGGCAATCGCCGTTCCTACCAAATCAGCAAACGTGCTGTCGTCGGTTGACTGCTGTGCTTTCACAGTGACAGTCCCTGTGGAGACAATTG
Organism: Fuerstiella sp.; assembly: GCA_041689795.1. Taxonomy (GTDB): domain Bacteria; phylum Planctomycetota; class Planctomycetia; order Planctomycetales; family Planctomycetaceae; genus Fuerstiella. Next base: position 486 of record JBDNFN010000015.1, read on the forward strand.
CCCCCACGCTGACAATGAATGTGACCGCGTCAAACCCTTTCATATCGACTGAACTGCAATTTGTTGTTGCCTGTCCAGCAGCTACGGCATTTGATACGCGGGTGACTTTACTCGATGTTGACAAATTCATTACTAAAACTTTCTATGCTGTGATGCCTGACAGAACTGTGAACCAAGTCGGACGCAGCAGAGCTACGTCAGCTCTGAGGTAGCACACAATGTGCTTCAGCAGTTGAGTATTCGCGTTCCACGTCGATCCGCTGCCATCGGTGACGGTGCCAGCTTCCAGAATTCTGACGTTGATGCTGTTGGTTCGCATCCCGAACACCAACTGGCGGAAGTCGCCAACGATGCTGACAGCCTCATCCGCGCCGGCACCTTCATTTTCAGGCAGGGCTGTGGTACTGAGCCTCTGCAGCTTTGCAACACGTGGTGTTGGTTGCAGCGGTTGGCCTGTGGTGTCCGCCAAACCGTCGTATGTGTCGTCAGTACGCGGCCCACTGATCCACGACAACCCTTCCACATTTCCAGCGTAGTTCGCGGCCATAATGTCACCGACCGCCAAGCTAATGCTGCCGTAGCTTGCTGGGGTTCCGACGGATCCAATAGTGTTGACGCCAGTGTGGTTTCGGATGCCCAGTGGTTCTGATGCAGCACCAGTACCAACTAGAGCCGCAGCATCCAGAGTTTGGCCCATTGATGCTGCAATGGCCGACTCGATGATTGATGCAGCGTTTGCGGCATCCTCGAGCATCTCGATGGAGACAGGTATGATGCACGCCAGCGTTTTTGCCCGAAGATTGACGGCCTCGAATGTCATATTCGATGCCGCGACCACTGACGTTTCAGGCCGCCAGTGTGATGTCGCATCGCCCGACACACGTGCAATCCGCAAGTCGGATGAAGACATTGGGAGCGTGACAGCTCCAGCCTTCATGCAAACGCTATTGGCCCGCGCCAGGTCAATGATCATTTCCGACAAAGTCCCGTTCAGAAAATAACCACCAGCGCTGTCTGTGCTCCCATTCTGGACAGCCATCGGCTCACCGGTCAGCATTCCATGGATTGCGGCCCCGAGTTCACCATCCAGGCGTTTTTTGGCAAACTGCTGATTGCTAGCGAAGGCCCGAAGGCGTCTGCCACCTTCATCGCCAAATACAGGTCCAGTACCTAGCTGCACGCCCGGTTTTTGGTCCGAAGGCTCACCAGAGAAGCTGAAACCTGCTGCAGACGCAGTTTGATGTTTCGTGATAAATCTGTCTGCGTCTGCAGCAGTTGCAATCAATTGATCGATTTTTTCAGAATCGGCCAGGCTCATGGAGCCAGCGGTCTGACAACTGGCGATCAGTTTGTGCGCTGCCTCGCGAGAATCTTCACGTTTTGCGGCCGCGATTTCAAGTTGGCCTTTTAGTGTTGCAGTCATACTAATTTTCTTTCCACCGCGTCGGGCGCGGCATATAAATTGCTGCGGGGTTGATCAGCAAGCCACGCGTCGATGTCAGATTTTCGCCAGCGATTGACAATTCCAACTTTGAATGGAGCAGGCAGTTTTCCACGCCACCACATCCGCCGAATAGTCGGCCGACTGACTTTCAACATCAAAGCAAGCTCGCCATCAGTTAAAACAATGTGTTCCATTTTTTTGCTCCTGGTCATCTTGGTGACGTCAACGGTGCCACGCCGGTCTTGGCCGGCGTCAAGCATTATCAAGCATTGTCAACGTGGCGCCCAGAACCCATTCTCTTAACGCTTCGTTTTTGTCGACGATTGACTTCGTCCGCCGCCATTGCTTGCTGTGCACGAGTTCCGCACTTTGAACAAATCAAATATCGCACGTGCCACCCAATGGTGTCGTAAACGCCAACCGTCTTGTACCGGCCAGCCAGACACCGCGTACATTGTGCTCCACTGGTTAATTTCGATCGCATTGAGATTCCTTCATAAATTGGCGAACGCGGAGCCTGGCTGACATTTCGTTGCAGACGGACCGACGCAGAAGTTCGGCCCATTCACCGAGACGCTCAGAGACGCCCGCTGCTCGCTCGATTGCCACGCAGGCGGTATATGCACCCGCGACTTCGAAATCATCAAACAGCTCCCAATCAGGGGCCTGCTCAGGCTTCGTGGCCAAGTCTTCGCGATGCCGGATCTCAGCCAGGACGCTGGATCCCAAAAACTGACTCAGCTTAAGGCTCAGGGACGATGTCCGCTGGCTTAGATATACGATTGCCTGCAGTTCCTGCTCGGTTAGGGTTTCCCAGGCGTTGGCGAGTTCTAATGCTGATCCCATGTGCTGATAACCTTTGATAGAGTGAAGTCCAAAACTTACAAAAATGGATATTTTTTTAGGCGCCTTAAGTGAGGTTTGCAGTTCTCATCGCTTACAGAATAAAGCCCCCTCGCCTTGCCTCGGTCACCTCAACTGGCCGGTCAGTTCGCCAGTCAAACCGTAGCCGCCGCTCGCGCTCGGCTTCGCTCCAGCCGGCCCGGATCTCAGCGGCTCGCTCTGCAATTTGTTGTGGCGTTGGGTCTTTTTTTGGTCTCATGTCAATTCGTCCAGCCATTCGATATCCATGTCGGTGGATGTGGTGGATCTCGTGTATGTGTTTTCACCGGTGGCCGCTATGTGTTTTTGATTATCCCTAACGCTAACGAATTTACTTGTGTAGAGATTGGCTGAATGAGATACACTAGATACACCACATCCACCGGCCGGCTGAACAAACCAATAATTAGTCCCACTTTTCAGCGTACAGTCAAACGCCATTTGATCGACAACACGATTTCGGAAGTGACTCAGCCGAACGCCAAGCCGCCGAGTGTTGACACGGTCAATACTCGCCTCGCAGAACATCTCAATGCCTTCACACAACAGATCTGAGTCGGCCAGGCTGTAGGATTTGTTATCGCCAGCAGTTTTGCCGATTGCAATCTTCAACATATCACTGGTACGCAGTCCGTGATTGTCCTGATCCACCAGTTGCACGGCCACCAGCATCTGACGAAGTGCTCCTGCCTCGCTGTCGGATGTCGAGCGTAATTCTGTTCTGGTTTCGCCTGGATCCGCTTGACCGCACCAAACAATAGAATTGCGCACCAGATCAGACCAACCCTCAAAACTCCCCCAGGACTTCAGACCCTGATTAGGACGTCCAGCCACGACATAACCTCTCAGGATTGTTAAAGCCGCCGCCAGAAGTGCAGGGCGATTCTGGCGTACATGCTTTCGGATGTCGGCATGCTTGAAGCCTGATCTGTCCTCAGGGTTCTCTAATGGTGATTCCAGACGAATGTGGCAAACTCGTCGCGCTGTGTCGGCTGCCAGCAATACATTATTTCCTGAGGCATACCACGTCATCCGTAGCGGTGCCTCAATTAACTCTGTGTGACCTAGGCGTCGATCTTTCCAGATCGTGCCCGTCAATGCAGCATCTAATGACGGACTACCGAAGCGGCCAGCGATATTGTCAATTAGAACAACCCGGTCGCTATCGTTGACCAGTGCCGTGATTCGCTTCCGCGCCTCTTCGTCATTTTGTGGGGATGTTAATCTTGTTGCTTCGCGGCCAGTGACGATCAGGCTGTTAATGTCGGCCAGCAGTGACTTGCCACTTCCTCGTACGTTCGCATCGAACAAGAATAGCGGACCTGTACAGCCACGATACGCTTCACGCGCCAGTGGAGTGAGTAAACTGGCGAGCCATGCAGCACGGCTCGCAGCATTGTTGAACGGAAAGTCAGACGTCAGATCAAACAAACTGTCGACGGCTCGCTGAACATCGTCCGCCGTTGGCTCTTCGGAAACAAACGGAAACACCTCCGTCAGATCCACGTATAGGCCACTGTCGATGTCGTAGCCTTGCGTCTGCAGAATACTCCCATCGGCCCGCAACACGGGACTGGTGACGATCCCGCGTATCGGCGGTATGTCCAGCCATTGGCCGCGCACTAATATTGCTTCGTAACACCAACGTGCCGGCCTGCTAAGTTTTTTGAATGAGTTACCTTCCGGGTCTTTAGCCCAACAGTAAAACACGCATGTCTCGCTGATCATTTCACGCAAGCTGGCCAGACCTAGATGCCTGATCACTTTTCGCGCCGGTTCATCTGCAATGGATTCACTCGATATTACTGACAGGCTGCCGTTGTGATCGTACAGATCACCACGCGCCGCTAGTGCCGCGAGCACCTGATCGTTCACAGCTTTTTCGTCAAGGATCGTTTCAATCCAAAGGCTGGCATCAGCTCCAAGTGCGGTATCGTGCTTTGGCCGTTCAGTTTTAATGGCCGCGATGGTTTCGAAGTGATCAGGTAATGCGTCAAAACGGCGCCGCAGTTCAACGGTATTAACGTCGGCAAATTGTTCAACCCAGTCTGCAGCATCACCCTTTTCGGGTAGCTGTGGCCAGTCGTCGGTAAGCTCAACAACCCGAACGCTTGCCACGATATCTGAGATCAGATCAATAACCCGCTTTCCGAATTCACGTCCAGCCTGATCGTTATCTACAGATATTGTGACGTGTTTTCCTGTGAGCGGTTTCCAGTCTGTTTTCGCTGGTGACCTCGAACCTTGTGTCGGCGTTGTCCCCTCAATGCCGATAACCCACAACGCATCGACAGTCTTTTCGCCTTCAGCGATAACAACGTGATCGGCCGCCAGTATTTGAGGCAGGCGATACAGCGGTCGCGGTGACGACATACCTTTGCAGATCCAGCCGTCGACGTGTTTACGAATTTGACGTGTTTGTTTTTCGCCCGTCGGAAACTTCCACAACAACACGGTGCCCACATGGCTGCCGTCAGCATCGTGATATCGATGGACTCGATCGGGTTCGCGTTGTTGTCCGCCTTGTTTCTGAAATACAGACCAGGTTAACCCGTCGATCGCACTTTGCTCGGTCGCATGCAGTGTGACCTGTTTGCCGTCGATCTGCACTTTCGGTTTTTGGCCCGCATGGGCGTTTGAATTGGCCAGTCCGAGTTCTCGCAACACGTCGCCAGTGTTCGCGCCGCACTTGTGACAATGACATTTTCCATCAGAAGATATGGCGAGCACGTTCGGTGAATCACCATCGTGACAGCAACATCTTGAGCGGTAGCCGTCGCCGTCCTGATGTGGATCGCATCCATGAGAGACCAAAGCAGCAACAATCTGCTGGACCGTTGTTTTCTGATCAGATATCATATTGTGTATCCGTTCTGTGTGATCGCCCCTGCCGAGGCGGTTTGAAAATCTGAGACGTCATCAGCTTGCTCGCTGGTGGCGTTTTTTTCGTTATCGCCCGGAAAGTCGCCCTGGTACCTGCTGTCGGAAGTCGATTTCTTGCCAGGCAGGTAGTCCGAGAAGTCGACGTAAGTCGCCCTCAGCGATGCCAAGTTGTGCCGCCAGTGTTTGCAATGGAACACCGCAGGCATGCGCGTTACGGCAATCCTCGAGAATATCCTGGCTGATGTAGTTCATTAGAAGAACTCCTTAACTGCTGTTTTAGGTAGCCGTTTTCGGGCCTGCTTTTTCTTTGTCGCAGTTCGGCAGGATTCAAAATCCCGCAGCGATTCAAGCGTGACACGATAGGTCCGTCGCGGTCCGATTGGCGTCAGGTCAAAGGCAGTTAGTGCTTTCGACTCAATCATGTGCTTTACACGTTCACGACGCGTTTGCCATCGTTTTGCGAGCTGGGCAATTGACAGTGTGGTGCCGCTCATGATGCCACCGCTTCTCGGATAACCCGAACATCAAACCCGAGTTCGCTGAGCCGTCGCTGTGCCGTCAACGCGACTTCTACATCTTTGCGTTTGATCGCTAGTTCCAGCCGCAGAAACCAAACGCTGGGAGTACGATCCACCGTCACGTTGTCGGGGCTTCTTGGTTTTCGCATGGTGCCTCCAAAGTAAACTTGTGTGTTTACTTGAGGCTCAGCCGGACATTGTTTTAGGGCGGGGGCTATCGATTCACAGTGTTTTTATTGGTGAAAAAATATATATTTGGACATGTCCGGACATTTTGCGGACATTAAAGACCGCCCGTTTGTCTTTTATGGTCCGCATCCGCGAGTATCGCTTTGTATATCTTCATTCGCCGAATATGGCGGGGGCTACAATCGAGGATCACTGCAAGTTGCTCGGCGCTGTACCCTTCTTTGCGATGATCTTCCAAATACAGTGCCACTAGGCGTTCTTCGACTGTGCCACGTCGTTTTTTAACGGCGGCCTGCTTCTGATCATCGGATTGCCCGAACGCTGCAATTATCCCTTCTGCAACTTCGGGTCTGTTTAACAGATAGCCTGTTGTTAACGCACAAAGCTCCGCAGCCGGACTAAAATTAAACGGTGGACGCGTAAAAAACATAACATTGGGGTGTTTGTAGTCGTAGCCAACTGCTGCTTTTCCAAACTGTGAAATCAACACGTTAAGAAAAAGACTGTGATCCTTCCTGTCATAATTTAGAAGCTGATCCGCTCTTTGGATCAGTAAGGCCATTTCTTCGACATACAATTTTCCTTTAGGGCCAGTGACGTACCACGACCAGACTCCGCTTTCAGATTGCCAGCCTGCTGTGGTCTCGCTCCATCCGGTCAGAACTAGACGTTCAGCATCGTCAGGTGCCCAATCATATTTGCTGCCATCTGGAAACGCATTGATCGTCAGTTCGGCCGTTTTTTCGGCAAGGTCACGAAAACGTTCCTCTAGCATTTGCCATGCGTCACTCATCGTCACCGACTCCTGAAAACAGCCATTTGTGCACGTGATTCGTCGCCTTCACGAGCCGCTCGTCTTCGATGCGCTCACGGTACAAACTGGCCATATCATCATTCACGTGGCCCATGATCGCGTCAACTGCGACCTGATCGCCAGTTCCACTGGCAATTGTCTCGAAAGTATGCCGCAACGCGTAGAAGCCAACGCCAGGACGTTTAATATCCAATGTCCGCAGCGACTTGTTGAAGGCGTCACAAATTTTGTCGATGTTACTGGTTCCAGACGGTCCGGTCCGAACCCAGCGTTGCCCGTATTTGGTCAAAAACAGAAACGGCTTGTCTACTGGATCTTTCGGGGACTGACGTTTAATTAGATACGCTGTAATCGCATCGGTCGTTTCCGCCCATAATGGGATACGACGATCAATGCCGGTTTTGACGCGTGCAAACGTCAACCAACCATTCTCAATTGCACCACGTGGCAATTCAGCAAGATCTGACGCTCCCAACGCTCCGTTTAGACCGAGCAAAATCATCGCTTTCATTGGTGGCGTTGCTGCATCAATCAACTGCCGACATTGAGCTGCTTCGAACATTTTCAGTCCGTGAGTCTGCTGTTTCTTGCTCCGATCGATCCGCATCGACTTCTTTGTCGGTCGTTTGAAGTTCTGACCGAAGCGAAGCGGCTTCTCTATTAACTCGCTCTCGTAGGCAAAGCTGAACACCATTCGGCATAACGTCACCTGCGTTCCAATGCTGTGCAGTCCGCGGCCCTGTGCAACTGCTGACCGGTAGTCATCGAAGTCTTCAACGCGGATATCATCAACCAACCGTTCTCGGCCGAAGTGCTCAATTATCCGTTCGCAGGCTTTGTGATAGTCGCGGAAAGACCGTTCAGCCAGTTCGCCAGAATCCTTCATTGCCTCTTTGACAGTTAGGAAGCGATTAACGAGATCTCTAACACGACACCCGTCCGACACCTGTGGGGGCTTCCGTCCGGCTTGCAAATATTCCCGATCCTGTAGATACTTCGCCTCTGCTACGTCTGGATCAGACCATGGTCCGAAGTAATACAGCTTCCCTGCAATTTTCTTAGCCCACTGTCCATTTTGGTGCGGAAAAAGCGGGTAATTACTTCTCGGCTTGTCTGGTTTTTGCCGTAGCTTTGACATTGAATTGACCTGTAGGAAATGAGTTACCGGGTGTCGTCTCGGGTGTCGCCTCTGCTTCTCAGATCAATTCTACCAACACGGGGCCATAGCTCAATCGGTTAGAGCAGCGAACTCATAATTCGTTGGTTGGGGGTTCAAGTCCCTCTGGCCCTATTTATTCCGCTGCTTCTACAACGAAGAGCAGCGAAATTATTGGAATTCGCTGCTGTTTTTGTGCGCTGCTGTTGGTCATTTACTGGAGGCGTTCCGAAAACGGCAAATTTTCAGGAACGCGGCGCGCAAGTGAATCCAGCCATTGCACAATTAACTCGCTGCCGCCTCGTGCTTGTATTGTGTAGTCGATCGGACCGGTTTTAGGACTGCTGGTAGATCTCTGGGTCCGTCTGTATCAGATGTGCTTAGTTACGACTCGCAGGCTGCGGAAACGGCATCTGGCGTGACCACGTGATATTGGTCCGTCGGATCTTCTTTGTGTTTCGGCACGTCTATGGCCAATTTTCCAAGACTGTACAAAAGAGCTTGCTTTCTCAAAGATGCGGTTTCGTAAACTGTCTCGCCGTGGCCCTGAGTTCTGTCAGCGTGGCGAATTTGGGTCAATTCATTACACTGCGACTTTACGCGGCGATTCAGTGGGAACTTGACCTAGTTTTGCGGATCGCCGGTTCATTATCCCGGCAGACGCAAGCCAGTTTTACAGACATGTCTGACTACACCGTCATCATTGGTTTAGAAGTTCACACACAACTGAAAACTCAGTCAAAGCTGTTTTGCGGGTGTGCGAACGAATTCAATCCCGATCACCCCAACACGCAAACCTGCCCAGTTTGTCTTGGGCTTCCTGGCGCGTTGCCGGTTATGAATCGTCTTGCCTTCGAACTGTCACTAAAGACGGCTCTGGCACTGAACTGCCATATTCCGCTGTTTACAAAGTGGGATCGCAAGCAGTATTACTATCCGGACCTTCCAAAGGCGTATCAGATCAGTCAGTTCGATCTGCCGTTCAGCGAAAAGGGTTGGCTTGAAATCGTCAACGATGTGGAAGGCGAGCCCGTTCGTCGCATCAACATTACCCGAGCTCATCTGGAAGAAGATGCGGGCAAGAACGTGCACGATGAAAGCGGTCGTGGTGGCGACAGTTGCGTTGACCTGAATCGTACAGGTACGCCATTGGTGGAAATCGTCAGCGAACCAGACCTGCGGACGGCATCGGAAGCTCGGCGATATTTGGAAGAAATGCGAACTCTGCTGCTGTTTATCGGAGTGTCCGACTGCAACATGCAGGAAGGTTCGCTGCGTTGTGATGCCAATGTCAACCTGCATATTCACAACGCAGACGGCAGCAAAACGGCAACGCCGATTGTTGAACTGAAAAACATGAACAGCTTCCGCAACGTCGAAATGGCGATTGAGTACGAAGTGAAGCGGCAGCATCGGGAGTTCACAAAGACGGGCAAGACGATTGATGACGCTCCCAAGGTAACTCGCGGCTGGGATGCAGAACGAAGTGTGACGTTCGCTCAACGTGAAAAGGAAGATTCATCCGACTATCGTTACTTCCCTGATCCGGATCTTGTGCCGGTCGTGTTGACTCAGGCCGAAATAGATGCGGTGCAGGCATCGTTGCCCGAAACGCCTGCCATCAAACGCAGCCGGTTTCAATCGCAGTTGGGCCTTACGGAGTACGACGCCTCGGTGATTATCGGGCAGGGACCTGAACTCACTGAATACTTCGAAACGGTAGTCGACGAATGCAAAGACGGCAAGACGGCGGCTAACTGGGTGAGCCAGGAAGTTCTGCGAGATTTGAACGCCAGTAGCGTCTCGCTGCCAGAATTTCCCGTTACGGCGCAACTACTGGGTAGACTGCTGAAGCGAATTGTAGAAAAACGCATCACCAACAAGAGTGCTCGCGACGTTTATGCTGCGTTGAAACAGCAGGCTGCTAATGGCAAAGCTCTGACCGTTTCTGTGGTGGAAGCACTGGCCGCCGAACGTGAAATTGTACGAGACACCGGTGCGTTGGAAGCCGCTATTTCATCCGCCATTGCGGCTCAGCCCGCGGCTGTGGCAGATGTAAAAGAAGGCAAAATACAGGCGATTGGGCCAATGATGGGAATGATCATGAAGCAGGTTGCGGGAGCTGACGCGAAGTCGGTTAGAGAGCTACTGATCAAAACGATTCAGGACGCATAAGGTCACCATGAGCACATCAATGTCGATGCCCCGCGAAGAGTATATAGAACAGGAATACTTCTTCCGGGTTTATCGCGAACGCCTTCAGGAAAACATGGCGTCGCAGGATATTTTAAAGACGGTTCACGAAGAAATTCTAAGCACGACGCGACTGCCCATGGCTGTCGACTTTCTGCGAGCCGAGATTCTGCATACCGGACGAATTAGTGATGGGATGGCTCGTCTGTCGCACTACTTCACGCCGTTTCAGACGTACGTGATCTCAATGGCAGAAGAAGATGCTTCGCGATTTGATCAGATTACAGCACTAGAGATTCTGGAACGAGAAGCCCGTTATCGAGCGGACAGCGGGCGGCCAGCGGGTGTTTTTATTTATCAGCTGGAATGCATTTCCCGGAACCGTCTTGGCTATAGCGAAGGCCTGAAGGCGATGGCCGGTGATACCTGCTATGACGCCGACTGGAAAAAATGGATTCTCGGTTTGCGAAATGCCCTTGGAATCACGGAATTGTCCGAGCTGATTTACCGCGTTTCCGATCATGTCTGGACTCGTCAGCAGCAGGAAAGTCGAACGCCACGAAATCCTGACGAACCACTGCCACGGACTTTGTTCGGCGAACAGGAAGGTCGCATCGCCAGGGCCAACATCGGTCGCGATCCGCTGTACTTTTTTGCCGCGTTGCAACGTCAGTTGAATTATCCGAAAGTGCCTTTGTCAAAGAAGACCTTTGATGAAAAGCTGTCGCCGTTTCTGGAAGCTCGACTAAATAAAGTCGAACAGCGGCTGAAGATTGTTGAGATGGAGCAAAAGGGCGGCATCGACCTGACTCGATTTTACAAGAAGTCGGAAGATAGTCAGCCTCCGGCGTTTACCGATGATATGGGCGAACGATAGTCGGTTTTGATGTTGGCGTTGCTGAGTGGAATCGTTGCACAGCGGAACTCGTTGCACAGCGGAACTCGTAGAAATTCGGTTGGCTGCCAAGTCGCGTTGGAAGCAGTCCTAAAACCGCTTCGGCGAACTTCTCAATACAAGCACGACGAGTGAGCGAGTGACTTTTGCAATGGCTGAATTCACTGGCTCGGGCCGCGAGGTCGTAAATTTGCAGTTTTCGGCCGGCCTCTACCAGATTGCTGGTATGTGCAGTGCGCAGTGGTTCGATTGAATTCAGTGCGACGCGATCCGTGGATAGCTCGGACACCGGCATGAAAACGTGCCTACAACCCTGATGTGTCGATCAGCGTTTCTTCCAGTGCAGCATCGTTATCGACAGTTGAATTGGCACTTTTTTCCATGAACGACACATTAAGAACGTTGGTTTCCAACTTGTTGTATTTCCACCACTCTTCCGCAATTGTCCAATTCCATTTGTCCTGCAGCAGCAATGCGTCCAGCGCGGCGATTAATTCGTCGGGAGTTTGAAAACGTTCTTCCGGTAGCTTCTGCAGGCACTTCATGACAATGGCGGAAAGTTCGGGTGACACAATTGTGTTTGATTCTTGAAACGTTGGCGCCGGCTCGGTGGCATGAGCTATTACAAGTTGCAGGGGACTATCCATGTCGAATGGCGGTCTGCCAGCAAGCAGAAAATAGGCTGTAGCACCGAGTGAATAAATGTCGCCGCGAGAATCCGGTGATTGTCCCTGAGCCTGTTCGGGACACATGTAACGCGGTGAACCTTTCAACTCGTTGCCAGCGGATAGTTCTGCATCCTGAACTGATGTGAGTGGTCGAACAAGGCCGAAGTCCAACAGCTTGACAACATCAAACCGACCACCGATTTCTGCCAGAAACACGTTGCTCGGTTTGATGTCGCGATGTACCAGGTTGCGAGCAGCCGCTTCTCGGAGAGCTTCCGCAACCTGCCGCAAAACGAATACAACTCGAGCCTCGCACATTGGGCCGAAGTCCAGCACCAGCTGACGGAGGTTCTTACCGTGAAGGTGTTCCATGACGTAGAAAAACGTACCTTCCGCCGTTTGTCCGTAGTCGAAAACCTGAACTGTGTTCCAGTGAGTCAGCGCGGCAGTTGCACGAACTTCGCGTTCGAAGCGAGTGACCATAACAGGGTCTTCCGACATGTCGGCTCGAATCAGTTTAACGGCGCATAGCCGTTTCAGCAGACGATGTTCGGCCAGATACACGTCGCCCATACCACCGCTGCCGATTTTTTCACGCAGGTGGTACTGGCCAAGCTGTTCAGCTTCAAGAGCTCGGTTTCGCCAGCGATTCATGATGGCCGTACCGTAAATTGCACAGCCAGCTCCAACGCATAGTGCCAGCAGATTTCCGGAGAAAACTCCCACGGCCAGAACATGTCGATTGCGGAAATCTTCGATTGCCTGCAAAGAAGATCGGTTGGCAACAATGACGATGCCGGGCGTGATCGCCATCAGAAACACCATCAACGCAGCTCGGCGGGCTCGGTTGGGAATGAACATCCCATAGATCATCATCATCCCGAACGTGGCGATAATCTGATCCTTCACGGCCACGACAAAGGCAACGGATGCTGCGGTTGCTTCAGTTGGCGTTTCGTAACTTGTCGTCGACAGGCTTCGCAGGTTGTTATGTAACTGCAGGCCAAGCTGCAAAGACATTCCCAAAAACATCAGTGTCTCGACGGCTCGGAGGCGAAACATCGAAATATTGCGAGGGCTGTAAAGCCAGATTGAAATGAGTGACAACCCAATGATGATCACGCCATCGAGTGGCACAGGACGACCGTCAAGAATCAGAGACCGGACGGTGAACGCCACTTTTGCAACAAGTAGAACCAATGCGGCCGCTCGGATGCGTTGTCGAACGAGTGTCTGATCAGAGGATTCGCTGACAAACGTTTCTGAGTCGCTAAAGCGAATTCGGCGCAACGTCCCCCGATAGTTGAGCAGCTCAGAAATCGAGTTGCGAATTCGGGATAGAATACTGCCGTCAGGTTTCATGTCTATTTCCGCGCATTCGGCTGGATTCTGTAGGTGTTGATATGCCGGAAACGATCTGTAGCGTTTCGTTGGGTATGATAGAGTATTCACTGTATCACGGACACCTATTATTTGTGGCGAAACCGGACATAGGAAATTCATGCAGCCTACCCAGGAAACCAATTTGATTGATCCCGTCAGGCAGGCGTGCGAACTGCTGCTGAACCAGCGAAGCGATGGCGGAATTTGGGAAGGCGAATTATCGACATCCGCACTTTCGACGGCAACCGCGGTAATGGCGTTAACTCTTGCCAGTGAACAGGTTGCTGAAAACGCAGAGCGATCTGAATTTCAGCGAATTGCTGGTGGTGGACTTCGCTGGCTTGTCCATCACCAAAACGAAGACGGAGGCTGGGGCGACACGGTTTTAAGCATCAGCAACATTTCAACCACGATGCTGGCGAATGCGGTGTTTCACAAAACAGGAACCCAAAGTCAATATACCGAAGTGGTGGCGGCATCTCAGCGATACATCGACGGCGCTGGCGGTGTGGATGCCGTTATTCGACGATATGGGAAGGACCACACATTTTCCGTTCCTATTCTGACTCATTGTGCGTTGGCCGGCATTGTCGACTGGAAACGTGTGATGCCGTTGCCGTTTGAATTGTCGTGCATTCCGGCAAAGTTCTACGCAGCCGTAAAGATGCCAGTCGTCAGCTACGCTCTGCCGGCGCTGATTGCGATCGGACAGGTCGTCTTTCAGCATCAGGGGCACTGGAATCCGGTTGTGCGGTGGATTCGCAAGGCGTCAATTGGACGTTCGCTGAAGGTGCTGGAATCGATTCAGCCTGTACATGGTGGATTTCTTGAAGCGACGCCTCTAACCAGCTTTGTCTGCATGAGTCTGCTGGGGTGCGGTTTGCACGATCATCCGGTGACCAAACGCTGCCTGGCATTTATTGTTGATTCGGTTCGAGCCGACGGAAGCTGGCCAATCGACACTAACCTGACAACATGGCTAACCACGTTAAGTGTGAACGCACTGGCCGGAAATGTTGAAACGAAGTCAGGCGGCATTGAAGAATATCTTGCAAACGGTGATCGAGAACGAATCAGAAACTGGTTGCTGAATCAGCAGTACAAGACAATTCATCCGTATACGAATTCGCCGCCGGGAGGGTGGTCATGGACTGATCTGCCCGGTGGCGTTCCAGATGCCGACGACACTCCTGGAGCGATGTTGGCGATCATGAGTCTGCGATTGCGGGCGGAAACGTTTACTCAGCCGGAGATCAACGCTTTGGAGAATTCGGCCGTCTGGCTGCTGAACTTACAGAACCGTGATGGCGGGTGGCCGACGTTTTGCCGAGGTTGGGGCACCCTGCCCTTCGATCGCAGCAGCAACGACCTGACGGCTCACGTGATTCGTGCCTTTGCAATGCTGCGAGACAGGGTGCCGCAGGTTGCCCACACAATTCTTCGGCGATGCGAATTTGCGACTTCGAAAGGCCTGAAATTTCTAGGGAAAACGCAGTCTGTCGATGGCAGCTGGCTTCCGCTGTGGTTTGGTAATCAATTTAACAAAGATGACGAAAACCCGCTGTATGGGACGGCTAAAGTTGTGCTGGCGCTGAAGGAATCCGGACAGATTGATTCCGAAATCGCTGTCGGTGGAATCCGTTGGCTTATTGAAAACCAGAACTCCGACGGTGGCTGGTCCGGACGAAAAGGGCTTCAGAGTTCCACAGAAGAAACGGCATTGGCGGTCGAAGCGTTAGCGGGAATTTCTGAGTTTCAGGCGGCGATAAATGGGGGAGTTGAGTGGTTGGAAGCTCAGGTCGTTCAGGGTTCGGTAATAGATCCGACGCCAATCGGTTTCTATTTCGCCAAACTCTGGTATTTTGAGCGGTTATATCCCATCATATTCACTTCAGCGGCTCTTCGTCGTTGTCAGCAGTTAAAAGAAGACGGATAACTCAAGGACGATCAAATCCCCGGCATTTTCTGGTCTGTGCAGCACTTTCCGCGTTTTGCGGGGTTATGCTGCGGAAACCTTAGCCGTTTGGTCTTCCGCCAATTTCTTTCCCCCCAAACGATCTGCTCTGTTGGAGTCACCTGTGTCGACAGTTCCTGCCTCAGAAATCGCACCTGCCAAAACGAATTCACATCACAGTGATCCGTTGGACCTCAAGGACGATCCGCAGCCCGTGCGAAAGAAGGGCAAGCGACGCAGTACCAGTCACTTGAAGGCAGTTCCGGAAACTCTTGAACAACGAGAAACGTTCAAACGAGCAGCCGAACAATACGCGCTTCAACTTAATAAATCTCGGGCCTTCAATAAGAACGAGCTCGAAAAACACGCCAAAATTCTGCTGGACCAAATGCAGCTACCTGAAAAGTTTCTTGGCTTTTCCATGGTGATGATTGGAAATTTTTTCTGGAAGCAGCAGTTTCTTGCGATTCCATTTCACCGCCGCATGCTGCTGTTGCCTCATTGCCTAAAGCATGCTGCGGGTTGCCCTGCAGAGTACTCAGAATTCGGGCTCGACTGCGAACGCTGCGGAGCATGCTCGATTGCCGACTACAAAGTTCGTGCAGAACAACTGGGATACAAGGTACTGGTGGCGGAAGGTTCGCCCGTCGTCCTGAAAATTATCGTGTCCGGATACATCGATGGCATACTGGGCGTTGCCTGTCTGAACGTTCTTGAAAAGGCAATCGACAAGATTTTGATCGCAGGCGTGCCGTCTTACGCTGTACCGTTGCATTCCGGCGATTGCATGAACACAACATTGGACGAAATCTGGGTTTGGGATGTGCTGGATAAATACGAGCCATTGCCGGAAAAGCCGACGGCCAGCTATGTACCGCTGATGCGGGCTTCTAACAGAATGTTCGAAGAGGATTTCGAACGCCTTCTACCACGCGTTCGTACCAAAGAAGTTGTGCGACGAAACAGCCCCGTCGCATTTACGGAATCGGTTTCGTACGACTGGCTCGCCAATGGTGGTCGACGCTTTCGGCCGTTCATTACATTAGCCGCATGGCACGCTGCTTCCGGCGCCGAAATGTTGACGGCTGGCGACGAGACACCTGCCATTCCGGACAGCGTCGCGAAAGTGGCGATGGCGATTGAAGCGTTTCATAAGGCCTCGTTGGTTCACGACGACATCCAGGATAACGATCAATTTCGCTATGGCCGCGACACTCTGCATCGAGAATACGGCGTCGGCCAGGCGATTAACATCGGCGATCATTTGATCGGTCTTGGATACCGGCTGATTCACGGAAGTCGAGATCTTGATCCGGCGATCGCAGTCGATGTAGCGGACCGCATGTCGACGGCTCACATTCGGTTGTGCGATGGCCAAGGGGCCGAAATGTCGTGGCAGCAGTCGCCTGATTGGAACATCACGCCGCTGGATGCACTGCAGATCTATTCACTGAAGACCTCGCCAGCCTTCGAGGCCGCGCTGTACGCAGGGCTGCGAATGGCTAACCACAAGCTGGCATCTAGCGATATGGTGTCTGCGTTCTGCCGTCACGTGGGCGTTGCCTTCCAGATCCTGAACGATCTGAAAGACTGGCAGGGTGATAAAGACAACAAGATGCGCAGTGGTCAGGATGCTTTGGCTCTGCGTCCAACCGTGCTGCTGGCTCTGGCTTTGAAAGACGCCGACGAAGAGCAACGAGGGACGCTGCAAAAGATTCTGTGCGGTGAATTTAACGAACTGTCCGAGGAAGTTCGAATCGATAAGATGCGAGCGATCTTTGAAAGATGCGGCGTGTTTGAAAAGGCCGAAACGCTGGTCGAGCGTTCTCAGGAACGTGCCGAGGCGATCGTCGAGGAAATTGACGACGAGCGAATTCAGGCTCTTCTGCAGTTCTTTGTCGAAACGGTTTTAGCGAGAGACGAAGGCCCCACACCGGCTGAGCATCTCGACGGCACGGGCGACGCCCCGTCGGCGGTTTCGCAACCTGTATTCGTTTCGCTAAGTCTGGGCGGAAACTGAGAACACCGCCTATAGCTAATGGGCAGCAATTCTTAACGCAGTGAAGACAGAGGAATCCCCGGTTTCATTGTACGGAAATACTTTTTCGATGTAGCCCAACTCGTAAAGAAGGCTGTTCTTTGCGAAGCTCTTTTCCAGAAGTCGGGTTAAACGATTTCACGGTATCAATTTCCTGACCGTGGCGACGGGCAGTGGGCCGTTCTTCGATGAAGAAGATTTTCTGCGATCAAAGTCTGCGCATAAAAAAAGTTGACACTGTTGCCAGAGTCAACTTTTGCAGGAAGGCCTGAATTACGACAGTGTTACCGCGTCAGGAAGCTTCCGCTGGCCTCTTCGGCAGATCGATAGGTGAATCGATCTGTCAGTTTGATTTGTAGAGCCTGTCTTTGTCCGGCTCGAAACACTTCAATTTTTACCGGGCTGTCAATTTCTGCGAGGCTAACCATATTAATCAGGTGATTTTCGTCCATTACAGGCACGCCGTTAAAGCTGACGATCACGTCGTCCGGGCGGACCCCGGCCAAAGCTGCGGGTGTCGGTGTATTGCTTCGATAGACCTTGGTCACTCTGGCTCCAAGTGGCTTCGGCAGGCCAAGTCGCAATGCGGCTTCGGCGGTGAAGTTGTTGTCCAGTTCGACGCCAAGGTATGCTCGACGAACCCGACCATATCCGACCAGCTGTTCAAACACGTGGCGGGCCAGGTTACTGGGAATGCTGAAGCCGATACCTTCGTTGCCACCGCTGTTGGATGCAATCGCTGTGTTGATTCCAATAACCTGACCGTGCATGTCAATCAGAGGTCCGCCACTGTTTCCGGGATTGATGGCAGCATCTGTTTGGATGAAATCCTGATTTGTGACAGAACGGTCTTCGGTCAGTGTTAGATCGCGTCGACCTTTTGCACTTACAATCCCCATCGTCACAGACTGGCTGAGTCCGAAGGGACTGCCAACTGCCAGCACGAAGTTACCAATGTTCACCTGATCGCTGTCGCCCCACGTGCCGGTGGTGATGGCCATTTCTTCAATCTGCATAACGGCAATATCCGTTTCCAGATCGCGATAGATTTTTCGAGGATGGATTTCCCGTCCATCAAACGTCTTAAGGTCAATCGCACTTAGCTCGGCACCACGAATCACGTGGTTGTTTGTCACGATGAACAGCCCTTTTACCTTGGAGCTTCGCATCATCACTCCGGAACCCGTTTCTTCAACGCGTCGACCGTCGGTTTCGCGTCGAGTCGCCTGAATGTGAACAGCGGCTGGCATAACATCTGTTGAGACGCGGGCAATATGTTCGCCGCTCTGAACCAAAGGTGCCGCGCTGTTGTACGCGCTGTTTTCCAAAGGCGCCGGGATTGCGTTGGCTTCAGAAGAAACCTTCAACGAATCCAGGTGGCCTCCAATAGCCAGCCCCAAAGCCAGCATTGAAGTACATAAAACGATTGTGTCTATCCGTCGCGCCATCAACGTACTCTCCACGGGAAAGTGGTCATCCATAGGCGCGGCTCCGTCCGCATTCAGGTCAGATTACAGTGCCGAAGAACTCGACAAAGAAGGGTTCTCGCGTCCTTCGAGATACCAAGGTGCCCGCAGCGTCAACACTCATCGAATTTCGCTCGCGGCAAGTGTATTCATCGAACAAAAGCATTAGAAAAGGCAAGCCCACTTCGGCAGAAAGTGCCATAGCGGTGTTCTTTGGCCCGTCATTGCCGAATCATCCCGCACGGGCAGAGCCTATGATGTGAAGACAAAGCGACTGTGCCGGTTATTCGTTCATGAAACGCTTTTTGTCTTCGGCCGCTCGAAGCTGATTGCCACCGGGGCAATCAGAAATCGCTTCGGGAAACGTAGATGCAGCCGAGAGCTAACATGATCAACACGAAGACTGCGTTATCGCGAAACACCTTCTTATATTCGAAAGTTTCACGTTCCTGCTGCAGGCTCTCACGATCGACGATTCCAGGGCGACTTCTGGCTTCGTTTACCAGAACGGAATCTTCGCCTGACATCACGTATGGAACAAAGTCATCCAACTGCGAAGGCTTCGGCAACGCCGACCAAAGCGGATAAACGGCAAGGTCGAAGAATCGGTAGACCCACGACGTTTGCTGCGACCATTCCGCGGTTTGTGATTGAGACTTAACGTCATACATCCGCACGGCCAATCGACCATCAGAAACCAGCAGCCCGCCATCAGCAGAACTGGCGATTGCGGTGCAGGCACCGTTTTCCGCAGGGCCCCAATCAATTTTCCTGCCCGTTGCGCCGTCATACAAAACGACATTTTCATCATGTCGCAGCGCGGCAAGCCACGACCCATCTGCCGCAGCCATGCTGACTCGAGGCACAGCGCTACTGTCCGCTGACGTTCGCTCGACAACGTCTAGAGTTTCGCAGTTAACGATAATAATCTGTCCGTCGCCGAGTCCCAGGATGCAATGCTTTCCTGCAGCTGCGAGGATTGCCTGCTTCTCCGTTTCCAGATTGACTGATTTCGCAAGTGAGTATCCGCCATCTTCCGTGGGATCCAGACGATACAAAACGCCTTCGCTGAAGATCAGGATCTGGTTGGTCGTGTGGTTCAGCGCGGATGAATTCGTTTCCCCCAGCTTGGGGTAGTCATTCACTTTCAACGGGTGAAACGCCTTTCCGCCTCCCAGCAGCCCGCCTGATATGTTTCCAAGAAATCCGCTCTGCTTCTTTTGTTGATCCGTCTGACCAATATATTCGTAAATGGCCCCATCGGCGGGCAGCAAAATACGCCCCGCGTTATCGATTAAAACACTGTCGACGATCTCGGGTGCTCGACCAAGTGAAATTCGTTCCCAGTCGTCATCTGCCGAGCCAGCGATCAATTCGGGAGCCACCATTCCGCCGAACCTACCCTGAGTCGCCTGCAACGCCAGAATCTGCTGAGTAGCGGGATCGAACACAAGCGAGAACCGTCTGTTTCCGGCCATCAGCCGCCCGATAAACCCCTGCATGGCTCCGGGGGGCTCGCGGAACACTTCATCCCATGCGGACGTCTTCGTATTCCAAACGTGTGTTTTCTTATCGCCATCGATCATCAGCAGTTCATCGCCGGCCATCGTGATTTCTTTAATTCCACGAGAACGCACCAGATTGTCTTCCAACCCCTGTTTTGCAATTTCAGTGACGGTGATTCCGAGCCAGAATACCACAACAATGCTAAGTGCCACCGTCGAGTTGCGCCAAATGGCGCCAGCCAAAGCTGACACTGAAAAATAGATCATGAATAGAAAGACATAGACGGGAATGCACCACAGCAGCTCAATGCGCCAAAAGTGCATGCGGACTCCCAGCAGAAACCAGATGCCAGTCACGAGAGCACATGAATACATCAACGTAAATGTGCAGCCACCCAGAAATTTTGTCACATAAAGCCAGCCACGATTGACGGGTTTGCTTAGCAACAAGGCGATTTCGCCCGGTTCGAATGTGCGAGGAATCAGTCCGGCAGTGACCAGTAAAGATGCAAAGATTCCAAAGAAACCCAGAAACACATTTAGCACTCGCACAACAGCCGTTTCAAATACGACTTCAAATTGCGAAGGGGTTAGCGGAATGGAATCGACCAACGTCGCACCGGCGTACGTCAGCGAAATTGCGTTGCTTTCGGTGACAACAATGAATCTCGGAAAAGCTGCGGCGAGCAAAAGAAGATTTCGGCGTTTCAAACTGTTCGGCCCCAGCTTTCCCTGAGCAATCAAGTCTGTGGCTTCTGCGGGGACCGTGATTTCCGCCCAACTGGCTTTGTCGTAGACATCAGGATTTCCCAGAAGCTTGTTCAATGAATTGACGAGTTCGCGCTGAAGATTGTTTCCACCGCGACCTTCATTGCCCTGGTTTGGATCCGGATTCAGGAGTCGTTCGATCTGCCGTTTTTGTTCGGCCGTCAGCAACGTCCAGATGTGCCCCGCGGGTGTGGCTTTTTCGTTGGCTCCCGCGATAAGTGCCTTAAGAATATTTTCCGGACGAGTCACTTCGCTGCGTCGCAGTTCGGTGGCTTTTTCGGTGCGAAGGCCGAAAGGGGCGATCAGCAGTAACACAACGCCGATTCCTATCAGCGCAATCCACAACACGCGTGAAGCCATTGCTTCGCGAAAAGAATCCTTCAGGATGGCGATGTATGCTCTCATGTTCCGCTCTCCTTCACGATTTCAAGAAACGCTTCTTCCAGCGTCAGATCACGGCGTCGCATACTGAGAATACTGATGTCCGCTCGACGCAATGCATCCACCGTTCGGTCGACAGTTGCCTGATCGCCAGACCCTGCATCAAACTGAACTACGCCATCACCGACGTCATGAACCGCCTGGATTATTTCGCTGTCGATGCCGGCTCGGACAGTAGCTTCGTTTGCCGCGACTCGAAATATCAGCGGCGATTCTTCCAGTGCCTGGGTTAGTTCTTTTACACTGCCGGTCTTGCGGACCTGGCCGTTTGTCAGGATCGCCACGTTTTCGCAAATGAGCTCAATTTCCTGAAGCAGATGACTGTTCAGAAACACGGTGGCACCGTCTGCAGCAAGTCTTCGCAGCACCTCGCGAATTTCTTTTCGCCCCACGGGATCCACGCCATCTGTGGGCTCATCCAGAATAATCAATTTGGGTTTATGAAGCATGGCCTGAGCCAGTCCGAGTCGCTGCTGCATTCCCTTGGAGTAACCACTCACGCGATCTTTTTCTCGCCCCTTCAGTCCCACAACATCGAGCAATTCCGGAGCACGACGATGAACTTCTGCTACTGAAAGTCCGCTTAAACAACCGTAGTATTCCAAAGCAGTGCTGCCTGTCAGATGCCGAGGGATGCGATGGTTTTCCGGCAGATAGCCTATTTTTCGTCTAGCCTCAACATCGCCGGCCCGACGTCCAAGCACGGTCGCATCACCGGCAGATTTGCGGACAATCCCCAGCAGCACCTTAATTAAAGTCGTCTTGCCAGCTCCGTTCGGCCCCAGCAGGCCGTAGATTTCACCTTGCGGAACTTCCAGAGTCACCTTTTGCAATGCGTGCAATGTTCGACGCCGAAACACACCGCTGCGATAGGTCTTTTCCAGGTCTTTCACCTGAATGACAGGCTCTGTTGGCACCAATTGGTTTCCTACGAAAAGTTGTCAATTGA
This sequence comes from Fuerstiella sp., assembly GCA_041689795.1. Classification (GTDB taxonomy): domain Bacteria; phylum Planctomycetota; class Planctomycetia; order Planctomycetales; family Planctomycetaceae; genus Fuerstiella. Next base: position 22,632 of record JBDNFN010000015.1, read on the forward strand.
CTGCGAATGCGTCGACTGTTGCAGACGCTTAAAATATCACTAAGCATGGTCCACGGGTGGCCAGCAAGTGCTGCGTAGCGTGTTTTTATAAGCGATTTGCTGCCCAGTGTTATCACAAGGTTCCTCGTTCGACCGAATTTCGCCATTATTATGACAAAAGATGGATTCCCGGTAAATTCATAGCGATTTATCGGCCGTCCTCAATTATGCACCAAGCATCGTTGTCGCAAGCTGACGTTTGCGGTCAGATTCCATTCGAAGCTGATGCCGAAGTGAAGTGAACACTGGTTTTGCTGGACGAACATTTTTGAAGCAATCTGGTGAAACACTCGGTTCGATCGATTTGACGTCGCTGTTAGCAAAGCCAGAACCGCTGACAGCAGAGACGGAACCGGTGTGCCTGGTTTTCCCAATCAGAACATCACAGCGAAGCTTGTGATCTACACGTTCAAGTCCGGTGCGCCGGCTGAGCAGGATCTCTTCGATCACAAACCGTTGATGCAGGATTACTTCAATAAGGATCTGCCGGAAGATGTCCGCAACGGTCAGCGGCTCGCGACCATGAACAGCCGGCAGACGCGATTCCCAATTGCACCGTCGAAATTTAAATTCCGGAAGCACGGTAAATCGGGAGCGTGGCTTAGCGAATTGCTGCCTCGCACAGCCAGTGTTGCCGACGATCTGTGCTTTATCAAGTCGATGCACACTGAAGCGATCAACTAAGATTCGGCGATGACTTTTATTAAATTTGGTGCGAGGATTACCTGTCAACCCAGCACCGGTGTCGTACGATCTGGGAAGTATGAACGAAAACCTGCAGACCTATGTTGCACTGAGTTCTCTTGGATCTAGTCGCCCAAGCTGCCAGCCACTATACGAGTGATTATGGGGCAGCGGATTTCTGCCCACGGTTTGTGCCAGCGTGAAGTTTCGCGGACAGGGCGATCCCGTGTTTTATCTTTCAAATCCCTACGGTGGGGACAGCATTCTACGCAGGAAAACTCCGGACGACATTAACAAGGCTGCCTACAACCACCCGAAAATCGACACGCGGATATAGCAGTATGAAATGGCCTAACGTATGCCGTCGTCTGTGCCGGATTTGATTGAATTCAGCGATGAACCCGGGGGTTACTGTCAAATGTTGTGTTCAGGAAAAGCTGATCAGGCGACGATTTCGGTTTGAATTGTTCGGTTTGGAGAAGTCTGGGTGTCTTCCTGGTTGATGTGATTCTCATTGACTCCGTTTACGAACTTCACGCCTTGGA
>JBDNFN010000016.1:0-10478 GCA_041689795.1 Fuerstiella sp.
AAAATCACGCACGAACAAGCTAACGAACGCCTCGCCGATCTAAAAAACAATCTCTGGAAAGATAACTAGGGCAGAGAAGGTGAAGAACGGGAACATCGGTTCCACGAAGCCGAAATGGAAATGAAACACCTGATCGAAGCCGGGAAAATCACGCACGAACAAGCTAACGAACGCCTCGCCGATCTGAAAAAAACTCTCTGGAAAGCAGACCGGGACAGAGATGATGAAGATGAAGATGAGGGTAAAGAACGGGAACACCGGTTCCACGAAGCCGAAATGGAAATGAAACACCTGATCAAACGGCTCGAGGAATTGAAGCAGCGAATGGGAAATAAAGGCCACGACGGGGCAGGTAAAGAACGGGCACACAGATACCACGCAGCTGAAATAAACATAAAACGCCTGATCGAAGCCGGAGAAATCACGCCAGACGAGGCTGCTGAACGCCTCGCCGAACTGAAGCAGCGAATGCAGCAGGATTCAGACGATCATCGCGCAGAGGGCGAGGCTGAGGAGAACTGAATTCCGATCAGGTGAATTCAGGATCTCGCACGGGACAGCAGCCCGGCTGTTAATAAGAAACAGTCGCCGACATCACGTGCGATCCGCGACCACCCGATCCGTCTTTGAAAACAGGCCCCGCGGCGAACACGTCGCGGGGCCTGTTTTTTTTTGTGGCCAGCAGCTGTGACCGGTCGCCGACACGCACGGCTACTCAAGCCTGACGCGTTCGAACGTTACAAAAATGTCAGGAAACGGAACTTCCTGTTTAACCCGCATTCTACGCTAAAGTTCGGGTAACAACCATGCCTCAGCTGAAGCTTACTGTACTGACGCAATCAGCCGTTCCTTGGCCGTTCGTGACAAAGCCTTGATCGCCAGTTCCCGCTTCAATGCCGTGCTTTGATTCCGCTGTGACTCCTGATAAACCATGACGGCCGGCAGTCGACTGCGCGTGTAACGTGATGCGGTTCCGGCGTTGTGTTGTGCAAGTCGTCGTTCCGGATCATTTGTGATGCCGGTATAAAGGGAACCATCGGCGCACCGCAGCATGTAGACCACCCACTGCTGCGACAGTTGCTTCATCAGCTTCAACACGGCCACTTCCTTGGCCTTGGCTTCGACCTCCACCGTCAGCGACAAATCACGCCAGCCGTCAGGAAAGTCTACGATGTTGATAAAATCGTGGTGGCGGTTTGGCTGAGGACCCGTCCAGCCTGCCAGTGGACTGGACAGGTGAAACAGGGGCTCGCGATTCCAGGTGGACAGCGCCTGTGCGGTCGCCCCTGCTTCCGTGAGTTCATCCGGATTGCAGCGATGATGGTGCACGTCATAGACCAGTGGGAGGCCGGTCGCACGACACAATGGCAGCAGGTCAGCAGGCGTGTAAGTCACGTCATCGTTCTCGATGGTTAAGCGGCTGCGCGTTCGATCGGACAGTCGCGACAAACACTCCGCGAAGCGTGTCAGCGCGGCCGCCTTGTCGCCATACGCCCCGCCACCGTGAATATTCACAACATCGGCCCCGACCCACTCGGCCACTTCCGATTGATACTCCAGCTCGGCGAGCGAGCGATCCACCACCTCCGGACGGGGAGAGTTCAACACCACAAACTGATCGGGATGGAAGCACGTTCTGACAGCGTGCAATCTGGCGAACTCACCGCACGCCTTGAAGCGCTGGATGATCTCATCGCCCTCCGGCAAATCGCAAACGTCATAGCCGCAGGCCGCATGCGTCTTCACGGGCAGGATCTGGCTGTTGATGCGAAAGCAACCGATGCCGTGGTCAACACAGAAGTTCAGCGAGGCCAGCAGCGCATCGGCGTTGGCCAGGCATAACCCGGAGAGTTTGGCCACAGCCGCAGCACGCGGCATACCGCTGATCGACTTGACCGTGGTATTGCGAAACTTAATCGGCTGTGCCTGGAACATGCAGCACAGACCAAAGCGAATTCCTGTAGGGGAGGGTGTCGGTGGCATGATCAGCAGAGACTCACGGTCAGGTTTGTGGAGAACAGTCATTGATTCCGACTGTAGACTGGCACGAGCAGATTGCCATTCTCAGCGAGCAGATTTCAGCGACAGCAGCACGCGCGGATAATCGGTGTACAGTCGCTGAACGCCCCTGTCGAGCAGCGTTTGCATGGTTTCTCGATCATTGACCGTCCACGCTCCGACTTCGAGTCCGGCCGCTGTGATCTTCTGAACCTTCTCGGCGGTGACGCCGCTGTGATGCAGCACCAGCGATTCAAAGCCGTGCTGCCTGGCAATTTTGATGTCCTCGTCGATGTCCGTATCGGCCCCCCGATCCCAGAACACGGGGATCTCCGGAGCGAGACGTTTCACCTCGGACATGAATTTCAGGTTGCCATCGTTGAAGCCCACCCACGCCTCGGCCTGCAGACTTTTTACCAGAGCGACCGCCTCGGCCACGCAGTCCGTTTTGGGCTGAATCGAAACCCGAGTGCGGTGCTGCTGCATTACCAGTTGCAGCACTTCTTCCAGCAGCGGAATGCTCTCCGCCGGACACTCGTCGATTGTCCTGGCTGTTCGTTGACGGAAGTCGGCCGCCACATCAACGGCCTGCAACGCCGCGTAGGTCGAAGCGGGTACGCTCAGGTGCCGGTCGCCCGTACGTTGTGTGGTCTGATCATGGATCACCACCAGCCGACCATCCTGTGTGCGCACAATGTCGAGCTCAATCCAGTCGGCCCCGAGTTCGATGCCGCTCCTGAACGCAGGCAGCGTGTTTTCAGGAAACTCACTGGAATGCCCCCGATGAGCCGTCACGCCATTGGCGAGGAACGCCGCGCCACCGGCCGGACTGCCGGAATCATCATCCCTAGCGACCGTATCATCCGCCGCGCTGCCGCCACACGCCAGTATCAACACAAAGCAGACTCGAACCAAAATCAGCATGTCTTCACTTTCGTCGCTGTCAACCCGGATGCATCGTTCTCATGAATGCTGAGCATACCATCCTATGTGGCCCCCTGCATGACGGACCGGTCCCGTCCGGAAGTGGGCCTCATTGGGTTTCTGCCCGCGAATGTCAATTCCACGGCCGGCGGCCCGTCACGCTCGGTGCTGTAGCCGGTATCTAAAAACGGGCGGACGGCTGTTTGCCCTGTTCATGCAGTCCGGCAACAGCGACGGCCCGCCGTTTTCCTGCGAGCTGACGACGATGCCAGCCCTGTTCCCGGCCGACCGCTGGCTTTGGCCCACTGACCACTTTACGGTCGAACATCCGGTCGGCCTGACGGAAGTGGCCTGACAGAAGTGGCCTGACAGAAGTGGCCAGCGTCCTGCAAAGCAGAGCAGCCACCGGAGCGTGGGCTGCATCAAGTCGGCGGTGCGGTTTAAGTTTAGGATTTGCGGGCGTTCGCCTGCTCGACCACGCCGTCCAGGGCTGGCTGTGGTGAACTCGCGTTTGCCTGGCGGCACGTTTTCCAGCCTGTACGTGTTCCGACCTGCACGTCTTTCTGAATGCACGTCTTTCTGAATGTAAAGCAGAACCGGAGACTTCAGCAGGCCGTCGTCTCCGATTCTTTTTTTTGCGATTCGCGTCAGGCTTCACGGCGAGCTATTCCGTTGGCGCTGGGGGCTTTTCTCCAAATTTGGCCTCGTATCGGGCGATAAACGGCTCCGCGCGTTTCACGTCGCATTTGAAACACTGTGATGCAGGCAGGTCGTGTTCGTCACACCAGTCGCCTTTTTCCTTAAAGCCGGCAACCAGGCTGGCATCACATCGTGAACATTCGCCTTCGGGAACACCGTGTTCCCCACACCACCAGCCACTGTGGTCATGCGCGTCATGCTCGTGTGCGTCATCGCCATGTTCGTCATGTTCTGCGTGGCCGTCATTCTGAGCGAGCTGCGGCACGTCTGTTTCTCCGGCGCAGCCGACGACGAATGTCGCCATGGCCGCAAGCATCAACGTGGTCAGCCATGAACGTGTTCTCAATAACATTTTGCGTTTCCTTCCATCGAGGTTAGTAGAGACACTCAACCGAGAGCGTCGTTGTCATCCTGCCTGCCGAGGCCCGTTCGGCCACCCGCAGACAGTTGTTCTTCCTGCCGTCCGATCGGACCGGCAAATACCATGTACAGCACGCGCAGCACCAGCAGCGACATCACCGTGGCACTGATGACTCCGCCGATAACAACGGTTGCCAGAGGCTGCTGCACTTCAGCTCCCATGCCTGTATTGAAAGCCATCGGCACAAACCCGAGGGCCGCCACCAGCGTTGTCATCAGCACCGGACGCAGACGCGTCAGGGCGGCTTCTTCCACGGCCTGTTCCAGCGGCACGCCCCGTTTTCGCAGCTGACGAATTGTGGAAACCAGCAGCATGTCGTCCAGCACCGCCACTCCCGACAAAGCCACAAAGCCCACGGCGGCCGAAATGGAAAACGGCATATCGCGAATCCACAGGGCAAAAACACCGCCCGTCCAGGCAAACGGTACGCCCGTGAAGACGCGGATGGCGTCGACGATGTTGTGGTAAGTCATGTACAGCAGGCTGAAAATCAGCACCAGAGCCACGGGCACCACAATGATCAGTCGCTGCCTGGCGCGTTCGAGGTTTTCGAACTGACCACCCCACTCGACGTGATACCGCCCGGCGGGCATCTGCACTGTGTCGGCCACCTTCCGGCGGGCTTCCGCCACGAAGGACCCCATGTCCCGGCCTCGAATGTTGGCGGTGATCGAAATCCGTCGCTGATACCACTCTCGCTTAATGGTGGAGGGACCTTCACGGACGGTGATCTCCGCCAGTCGAGACAACGGAATCTGTTCCCCGGCCGACGTCGCCACGGGGATCCGGCCGATCACTTCCGGATTCAGTCTTGATTTTTCCGGCAGTCGAATCACCAGCGGAAATCGCAGCTGGCCTTCGAAGATTTCGCCGACTTTGAACGTGCCCAGCGATTCCACCAGATTCAGCACGGTGTCCGCCGGAATGCCGTAGCGGGCAATTTCATCCTGCCGGACTTTGATTTCCAGAACCGGCTGCCCGGTGATCTGTTCGGTGGCAACGTCTGCACTGCCAGCCACCGACCGTAGCACGCGCTCGATCTCCTGGGCCTTCGCGACCAGCACCTCAAAATCGTCACCGTACAGCACAGCGGCCACGTCAGAACGCACACCGGAGATCATTTCGTTGATCCGCATTTCGATGGGCTGCGTCATAGCGATGCGCTGTCCCGGCAGGTCTCGCAGTTCACGCTGAATCAGTTCCGTCAACTCGGCCTGCGTGGTGGCCCGCTGCCACTGATCGCGGGGCCGCAGCGTGATGAACAGGTCCGTCAGTTCCAGCCCCATCGGGTCGGTCGCGACTTCAGCCGACCCGATGCGGCTCCACACGTGAATCACTTCGTGCGGGAACTTCTCCAGAATGGCGCGTTCCATCTGCGTGTTGTACCGAATGGATTCGTCCAGCTGGGTGCCGGCCAGACGCACGACGTTCATGGCCAGCGCTCCCTCGGACAGCTTCGGCACAAATTCTGAACCCAGATTGGGAGCGACAAAGCCGAACGCAAACAGCAGAACAGACAGGGCAAAAGCGATAACGGCCCCTTTGTGCCGCATCGTCAAGTGCAGCACCGGACGATACAGACGTTTGATCAGTCGAATCAGCAGAGGTTCACGTTCTTCCAGTCGCGCTGGCAGAACGTAACTGGCCAGCACGGGCATCAGTGTCAGCGACAGCACCATGGAACCGGCGAGCGCCATAATCACCGTCAGAGCCATGGGGCGGAACAGTTTGCCTTCGATGCCTTCCAGCGTGAGAATGGGCAGATACACGATCATGATGATCAGCTCGCCAAACATGGTCGGCTTGCGGACTTCGACGGCGGCCGCGCGGATCACGTCCAGCTTCGTCTGTCCGGCGGGGATGCCGTGCGACAGGCGACGCACGCAGTTTTCCACCATCACCACCGAACTGTCGACCACCAGCCCAAAGTCGATGGAACCCAGACTCAACAGACTGGCGGCGATACCAAACTGCAGCATGCCGGAAAACGCGAACAGCATCGACAGCGGAATGGCCACCGCCACAATCAGTCCGGCGCGGAGGTTGCCGAGAAACACAAACAAAATGGCGACCACCAGCAGTCCCCCTTCAAACAGGTTCTTCCGCACCGTGTCAATCACGTGGTCGACCAGTTCTGTGCGATCGTACACCGTTTCGATTCTGACACCGGCCGGCAGCGTGGCTCTGATCTCGTCGAGCTTATGTTTGAGCGCCCAGGTCACCTGATGGCTGTTTTCGCCCATCAGCATGAAGCCCAGTCCCAGGACCGCTTCGCCCTGGCCATTCGCCGTGACGGCTCCCTGCCGAATTTCGTGCCCGATCTGTACGTCCGCCACATCCCGGATGCGAATCGGAACGCCATCGCGGGCGGTGATCACGATGTTCTGAATCTGCTCCACATTTTCTGTGCGTCCCTGCCCGTGGACCAGCAGCATGCGCCCCGTGTCATTGATATTGCCGCCGCCCACATTGCGATTGTTCGCTTGCAGCGCCCGGACGACTTCTTCGAACGTCAGTTCGTGGCGAATCAGCCGCGATGGATCGAGTCGCACCTGAAACTGCTTTTCGAAGCCGCCCCAGCTGTTGACTTCGGCCACGCCGGGCACGCTGCGCAGCTGCGGTTTCACGATCCAGTCGTGAATCGTGCGCAGTTCCGTTAACTCCTGCTGGCGAACGTTGTCCGACAGCTTTGAAAAATCAACTCCCGACTTCGTCAGCACGTAATGAAAGACTTCGCCCAGTCCCGTCGACACGGGCCCCATCTCCGGACGCCCGATGCCGTCCGGTAACGCCACGGTGCCCATGCGTTCGTTGATCAACTGTCGGGCAAAATAGATATCGGTGCCGTCCTCAAAAATCACCACGACCTGCGACAGCCCGAACTTGGAAATCGAACGCAGTTTTTGCAGTCCCGGCAGTCCGGCGATGGCCTGTTCGATGGGAAACGTCAGCTGCCGTTCCACTTCTTCCGGACTCAATGCCGCCGCCACGGTATTGATCTGCACCATCACCGGCGTCGTGTCCGGGAAGGCATCGACATCCAGATACTGCAGCGAAAACGCACCCCCCACGATGACGACCAACACGGCCACCAGCACCAGGGCGCGGTTTCGCAGCGAAAAATCAATCAACCAGTTAAGCATTCAGAAAGTCCTGAATCAAACGTAAATAAGTGCAGCGCATTGACACAGATGTGACGGCGAGCTGTGTCAATGCGGAGACAGCCCGTCGCGTGCGTCGGCCCTCGACCGAGGGCTTAATGGCCGCATGTTCAGCCCGCGCCCAGGTTGTTTTTCAGAAGCTGGGCACGCAGGACATCGCTGCCGAGGGTGGCCACCACTTCTCCGGGCAGTACGCCCGCGATGATCTCCGTGTAGTCGTCCGTTTTGGCACCCGGACGCACGGAACGCGTGTGAAACAGCTTCGAGGATGCTGCGTGGAACCACGCTTTATCGCGCACAAAAACCACGTGACAGCTGCCGTCCCATTGCAGCGCAGTGTTGGGAATCACAATGGCATCCGGTTCGTCACGCAGCACCACCGCGCCCTGGCCGAAGGTTTCATTCAGCAACTGGCTGTCGGGATTCGGCAACGTGGCGCGGACGCTGACGGTGCGAGTCTTCTGATCCGCCGAAGTGCTCTGCCAGTTGATGGTGCCCGTGACAGATTCACGATGACCGTCAGGCAGAAATTCGACCGTTTGCCCGTGGCGGATGTAGCCCGCGTCTTCCAGAGGGATGTTCAGCAGCAGCCACATCTGACTGGTGTCGGCGACCGTGAACAGCACCTGCTGGGTGTCGACAACTTCTCCGGCGACGAAGTGCCGCTCGACCACGATTCCCGCCTGCGGGGCCACCACCGGCAGCAGGTTGCTGGTGGTGGTGGCCGCATCGAGCCGCCGGGCGACGTCCTGCGGAATTCCCAGAAACTGAACAGCCTGCGTGAGTTGTGCTTCAGAAACATCCTGCACCTGATCCAACGGCAGCGGTAAGCCCAGGTTGACCAGCGACTGGTGCGCCCGCCGGACACGAATCCACGCCGTCCGGGTAGCAATTTCCGCATCCAGAATTTTGGTGCGGGCCACACCGCCCGAATCCGCCAGCGGTTGCAGTCGACGGACGGTCGCCGTGCTGAAGTGCCATTCGGCCAGCGCCTGCTGCAGTTCGGCTTTCGCCAGTCCGACTTCAGCCGCGTCAATCAGTGCCAGCAACTCACCCTGCTGCACCTGATCGCCGGCCTGCTTTTCCACGCGCCACACCGTGCCATTGGCTCGGGCGGCAAGTCGGGCGAGCCGAGTGCCGTCGTAGCGAATCTCTCCGGTAGCCTGCACAGATTCGACAACGGGCGCTCGCCAAACGGGCTCAACATCCACGCCCGCTTTCGTGGCGGCCGCCTTCGTCGCGAACTGAATCCTGCGCCCCGGGTTTTGACAGGCGAAGTTGTTTTCCGCACGCGGCTTCAGTTTGAGAGCTCGTGCAGCCCGGTCGACATCACGCGGCTCGATCTGGGGTAATTCCGCTAACTCAGCCACATCCGGGTGATGCAGGGGGCACTCGTGAATGCCGTGCACTTTGCACCAGCCGTGCAGTTTTCGCTGAGGATACTCGTCGGGATTGCATGCGACGCACAGCGACTCCGGCACGCCGTGTTCGTCGCACCAGTCGTCCGGCAGCGCGGCACGCTCACCAATCACTTCCGAGAACTTCGGCAGCGCCCAGCCGGATTGGTGGCCCCACCATGCCAGTCCGCCCAGGGCGGCCAGCAACAACAGGGTGGGCAACGCCTGACAAAGATTAACGACCACGTGTCGCGACCACGACAGCCTCGCGTGTGATTCGGCCACCACACACGTGTCAGTCTGTGCAGCTGCGCTAGCGGCCAGCGGCGCAACGGGTGCCGCAACAGGTGGCGGATTGGTGGCCGCAGCAGATTCAGTAACAGGATTCATGGCATTCGCTCGGTGAATTAAGGAAACGCAGCGCGCCAAAACAGATGAGGAGCGCAGCGCGAAACCAGCAGGCAGACACGCAGCCGGGAAACGTCAGCCCTGCAGGCGGACGATCAATCAGAAACGGCAGGCTGCGCACAGCGGGCCGCTACAGCAGCCAGCATGCCGTCCGCGCATGCACGGATCTGCCCCGTGAACCTGAGGGCGAATGCCAGTGCTCCGGCGACCGTGATGTCGCAGCGGCGGTCACAGCCAAAGCGGGCCACAACGCGCCGCCCCCGTCATGATCCTGCCACCCACGATCCTGCCACTCATGGCCGACCGCGGCGGGACACGGGACGTTGTCTGCGGGGATGGCTCCGGCACAGAAACAATTGCACAGGTCGCAGTCCGGGCAGCCCTCGGAATTCACCGGCCATTCAGGTTCCGGACACGATGCCTGCGTCTGGCAGCAGCTGCAGCCGGCAGGAACCACCACCGCGGCCACGCACGACACCGCGGCCACGCACGAGTCACCCGGGCACTCTTCACAACCCAGAAACGGGCAGACAAGCACTTGCAGGGACATCAGAGCGGTGAGCACACAGCGAAACATAGAATTCGGCAGACCTGACAGTTGTCAGCAACGGGCACGTGACGCCTCAACCATAGCCTGGCAATGCTCAACAGGGAAGGATAAATCATTCCCGGCCGCGTTGTGAGCCGCTGATCGCCAAGGCCGGCCCAGCGAACTGCCGCTTTTCGCAGGGCCGAATTCGCCAGGTCGGCTGCCGCCACCGCCAGCCTTATTCCGCGTTTCGTCGAACATAAACGCCGCCGTCAGGAACTGGCGGGTCGGCCAGAGGCCGAAAATTTGGAGGTGCGACACGTCGCGGGCCTCCGCGCTGATGTAATCGCGGGCCTCCGCGGTGATCTTCGGTGGCTGACAGCGTGGTCGACAGCGTGGCTGGCGCGCGAACGATCCACCAGAACGCCAGAACCCCCTGTACGACCCCCTGTGGCCACAAAACACAAAACTCGACACATAGTTGGAGTTAATGCAAAAAAATCAATCCAGGAACCACTGAGAGCCCCTCAGCGGGTCATGGATTGACTTCCCGTGCGGCATGCTGGCCGCCCAACGCGTGTGCCCAAGGAGTGACAGCAAATTTCGCGGGCGCACGGCTTCGGCACTCGTGGAGCTCGTGGGGACTGTTGAAGTTTTCCGCAAATCCAGCGAGTTGACCTGAATGTCGAGCCGGGGTGGCGCTCAAGGCGAGCGATTACATTAGGTCGATTTGGTGGTTTAGGGTGGTTGCGATTTGGGGTTATTTTGAGGATACCTCTGCCGCATACGTAACGATCATCGCACAGGATGAATGCCATCTGTGGCTGCAGAACTGAATCTCTCAGAAACAGTATTCGTCCGCCGAATCGAAGATCCTCGAGTCAACCTGCGGTGGTTTACTCGGCCGATTGAAGTCGATTTTTGTGGGCACGCTACCATCG
>JBDNFN010000017.1:0-19483 GCA_041689795.1 Fuerstiella sp.
ACGCCATCGACGTCATGTCTGCATGCGTAAAAAAACTTAAAATTTATGAACGCGACGGATCGCGTTCTTCAACGCTGCGCGGTCGCGGCAATTCACGGTCGCAAAAACGCAAAATACCCGTGGACAACGCCATTCGGGTCCGTGTCTGTTTTTGACAGAACGGCTCAAACCGATCATTGAATCGCTCAACGAAAAACTAGCGGGCCGCAGCGGCAGGATAAAATGAACGTTGCATACTCACTTCGAAGTCTTCAAGGCGGTGCCCGTGCGAATCGACGTCACCCCGACTGCAGGTTGTCACCAACACAGAAACTTCAGCGTAAGCAGATGCCAGTTCCAGAAGATCGGGCCGAATGAACCGATGTTTACCCACTACCAGACTCGCAACAAATGTATCCAGAAATCAGACACGCTCTTACTAAGCAGGCTACTCAAACAATGCATGACTTTCCAACGAGTCCGCGGAAGTCAAAAAACATGCACGGTGCCACCCCAAGAACAGCATCCAGAAGTACCCAGTCGTTTCCCTGCAACCGTGGGCACCGGAGTTGCGACAACTGGAAACCCGTAACGACGTATCTTCGCATGTTCCAAAATCCAAAATGGGTTCGGATCCAAGATCCATTCAGAGTTCACGTACTCGTTCAGAATTCAGTCGAATTACTGTTTTGGTTTCAAAACAATCGATGTTACATCAGAAGGGCGGAAGCAGGCGGCGGAGTCCATGGAATAGCACAACCATCAGAAAGAACAGGTTTCGCACGCACACGTTCAACGGGTTCAGCGAAATAGGTGTCTGCACGGCCGATTTGGTTGTAGCAGTGAAAAGCTGTCGCGCCAGACGTCGCATCCAGGTTACTGATCGAGGCCATTCAATGATGCTGCTAATCCATTCTGGAGGGATGGCCGATTCGCCTACGCCTGTGCCCACAATTCCGCCAATAATCGCTGCCGTTGTATCGGCATCTCCACCGCATTCAATGACAGACGAAACCGCAGCGCGAAAATCATCGGGATTCAGAAGCCATGCATGAATTACAACCGGAACGGTGTGATAGACATACCCCGTGACGCCTTGGTGAAGCCCAATGCTGTCAGCATACGCGATGGTTGACTGAGCGCTTTCGACGCTGGCCAGAACGCCCCGCAGTAACACGACAAGTTCGTCTGCTTCAGCCTTCAGAACATCCGCCAACTGATTGACAAAACCTGCTGCATCAATCGATGTTTGTTCTCCAGACATTGCTCGCTGACGAGACCACATCGCCGCCAAAGCCACAGCCATCGCACCGTGTTCGGCTTTGGGATCGGAATGCGTTATCCTGGAGGACGCTCTAACAAACTTAGCCATTTCATCAACGTCGTCGAAAACAGCTCCGAAGATTGCAGACCGCATCGCCGGCCCATTGCCCGCTGAAAAAACGCCACTCGACCTGGCTGGAAATCCGAGCCACAGTTTCAGGCAGGCACGCATGGTGGCGAAACCAACGCCAGCGGGAAGCATCAAAAACCACCACCGCAATCGACGGGCGAATAAAACAGTAAAAGTGTCGACGTCAAAGTTGGCGGCGATCAAAGACTGAGCCACCATGCAGCTATGTTCCGTATCATCGGAAACCATGCCGTGCCCAAATAGAAACCGATGACGATCAGGTTTCCCCAGCAATCGCAGAAGCCTTTTCCGAGACACACCTTCATATGGCAAGCCGACAGAATCGCCAACGGCCGTGCCTAAAATGCAGCCTGAGATGTGCGATTCTGACATGGCCGATTCCTCCAATTGAGTTGCATGCTGGCAACGCCACATCAACCTAAAAACAGCTGCAACGCTCCATGAGGAAACAGGAGTCAGTTCGGGCACAAATCTGTCTGGCTAAATCGAAACTTCGTTCGAACTAATCAGACGCTTTGTCGATGACGCACACAATGCGATCTTGTGATGATCCAAAGTTGATCGCTTCGCCGTCAATCATGCCTTTCAGCATTGCTCCGAATAGCAGCAGGCACGGAATGATCAGCAGTGCCATCGCAGGCAACGTGGCTAATTTTCGCAAACTAGACGAACTCTGCCCGGTGCGAACTGCGATGCCCAGCAACATGGCACACAACCACAGACTTCCCAAAGCCACGGAAAACATAACCAGCCGATTCGTTTTCACTGCACCTCGCAACTGAATAATCGCCTGATGCTCAATACTGGACGGAAATTCAACCAACGCATAAGTTCGTCGCATCGGATGATCGCCATCGACAGAATTCACAACTTCAACCAGAGTATCGGTATCCACAATCCAATCGTTGATCGCATTATCGGTCACCTGCAGATCGATTAGCTTTTGCCACCCGCTGGTGCCGGCAAATTCGTGCGAGGTAACTTCAGCAATCCGAGCAAGCAAAGCAGCCACGATTTCTGAGTGCAACGCTTCAGCAGCGGGAACAGTTGGTTCCAGCATCCGAGATTGGACCACAACGCGTCCTTCGCCCGGATTCGTGATCCAGTCCGCAAGTTTGTGCGGTGAACTATCATCGGCGGCTTCCGCCAGTAATGGGTCCAAAACAGGCGTTGCTGTATCTTCGGCAGAGCCTTCGCCTGAAAGAATATCGTCAGTCACGGTAGAGTCTGCAACGGTGCCATCTGACGGAAGACTTAGCATGAATTCGGCGGCCGCACGTCGCAGAATATCGATTCCCCTCGGACTCAACGCGTGTTTCATCACCGATGGAGCAACCGCTCCATTAAACATGGATGGCACCGTTCGCGGAGTCCTGATTGGAATCATTGCGTAAGCCTGTCGCAGTTCCGGCGAAACACTGGCATTTAAGCTTTCAATCGCCAGAGCACCTTCTTCGCCAAGAATGTCAATCAACACCTGACTCGACAGCGGCAACAGCAGCATTTCACCATCTTTTGTCGCGGTCGCACGGGGCAGGCCTGCAGCACCATCGGCTTTGGTGGCAACCGGGTCGATACCGGAAAAGTCAGTCGCTGCACGCAACGTGTTAACAGCCCCAACCGATTTATTAACCACATAACCTGCGCTGTGTGTGGCCTGGCGACTCGCTGTTGCAACCAGAGTCCCACGACGAACGTAAAAAAGCGAGACAACAACCACGGATAGACAAAGACAAATCAACCCCGAAACAAATAACGCGTTCCCAACACCGGCTGCACCATTTCGTGAAGGCCGAAACAGCAACCATGCAAAAATCAGGATCACCGGCAGGACGAAGACCAATATTGCTGCAAAGCTTAACATTCTTTGTTCCTTATGCCGGGGTCAGCTGTCGATATCGCTGAAGTCCACGACCCCAAACTATGCCAGAGTCGGTGCTCGTTCTGTTGCTGACGGTTGCTGTTGTTGAGTTAGTTCGGGAGCTGGCTCAAGGCGACGGTCTTCTGCTGGCGTCCATCCTGCAGACAATTGTACGACGGCAGAAATTGCCAACGCCCAAGTGGCACCCAGAGCGTCGGGAAAACCAAAGTCCTGCAACATGCCGGTGACAATAACGCCCACAATCAATGTGAACAATGCGGTTGAAACTCGAAACCTGGACTTCCGAAAACTGTCAGCCTGCCACCACCAGCGACGACATACAAATAACGCCGCAAAAAACATTATAAAACATGCTGCGGTGGGATATCCAGAACCATCAGCAACAGAAATCCGTCCAACCTGAACAACCTGATGGCCGACTCCTTTAAACAGCCCGTCGCCATCTATCAGCAGGTACTCAGGCAGCACGGCCGCTAAGAAACCAATTCCGAGTCCCACAGTGCCAAGACAAATCCGTCTGGTCAAACTGTCGCCTCGACGCCCTTCCCACAGCTTCGAAGGAATAATCAAACCCCATGCCGCTAACATTGTAATGGCGCCGAAGTACGTCGCCTGTGACGCGTCTTTCAGCAACGCTGTTGTATAGAAAACGGCAACGGTCACCAACGCAGATGCCGCCAACGACACCGTTATCGATGTGAGCATATCAGCAGAACGTTGCGATTTTGAAATCTTTCTTAACGTCGCCGGAGTGTAGACTCGCGCAGCCATCCGATTCGCTGCTCTGCGGCTGCCAACGGAGTTTTCAAGCTGAGGCACATACGTTGCTGCCATGCTGGCTTTCCGACGATCCTGTTCAGCCCCCGTCCCGGCTGCCGCTTGTTGTTGTGCTGTGAATTTCTGAGCCTCGAAGCTGCGGCCTGCGGTCAACTGCGGCGGATTCATTTCGCCGACAAACGATTTGATTAACTGGTAACCCAGATAGGCGACACCGCCAAACATTCCGCCCACCGCCACTGGACGAATCATGCCTGATTCAATCACCAGCAGCGCTGTTGCTCCGCCAAGCACCCATTGCAATGGCATCGGCAGCGAATTCCAAAACGCGGCCATCGTGGCAACACCCATTACAGGGGCCGGCGAAACAGTTTCAGACGACGCCGGTTGAGCATCTTCCACTTCAGCCTGAGGGGCTGGCCGACCAGCGTTTGCGGAATCAATCGAAGCTCGACGTGCCGACTTACCAACTAAAGTCACCGGTGCAGACGCGTCCGACGCGGCAATTGCATTGCAGAACTGGCGTTCCAGTTCTTCCACACTATGAGTTCGCTTATCGGGGTCTTTTTCCAACGCCGACTCCAGCACGGGACGCAGATTTGTGGGCAGCACGCTGAGATCCGGATCAGCCGTTAGATGCTTCATCAAAATTTCAGCGGTGGTCTGACCATCGAATGGCACGTTACCGGTCAGCATCTCGAATAGCATGACGCCCATCGCATAGACGTCTACTTCCAGACCATAGCGTCCCTTAGCAACTTCCGGAGCCATATAGTAAACGGTGCCCACGCTTTGAGTCTGAGCACTTCTGCGACTTTCTGAAATGTACTTGGACAGACCCACGTCACCAACTTTAACACCGCCATGGTCACGAAATACGTTGGCAGGTTTTAGGTCGCGATGTACGATGCCACGGTCATGTAAAAAGCTGAGTCCCGCTGTGATTCCTGCCAGCCACGTTTTAATTTCCTGAACGGGCATACCGTTCGGATAATCCTGAAGCGTTTCGTACAGACCGCGACCGCTGACGAACTCCATAATCACCCAGTGATCATTATCAGCATCGGTACGGATATCAAAAATTGTCACTAGGTTAGGGTGTTTCAGGTTCAGGCACTGAGACACACCTCGCAATTCGACATCCAGATTATTGTTCAACAACTTCAGAGCGACTTCTTTGCCTGCGTCGCTTAGCGCGTAATAAACTTCTCCAAATCCACCGCGGTGAACGGCTCGCTTGATGGTGTAGCCATCAAGTGGTCGCGATTCAGGAGCGAAGGTGAATTTCATAATAATTGTTCCGGGCCGGTTTTCTGTTTTGTCCCGCTGCTCAAACATTGGCAGCGAACCGTTATGTATTTCCACGACAGCCGACTGTCGAGGCAGAAGCCGTTATTCCATTTGTTCTACTCGAAATCGAAGGTCGTCCGCCATCACCACCGAACCGTGCTTTAAAACGGCGGAATCTCTGATGGCCGCCCCGTCCACCGTCAGCGGCATTTTGGAACGACACCGCAGTTGCCCGCCCTGAAAATAAATCACCACCAGCTCAGGCCAGCGACTGCAATAAACATGATGGTCTCGTCTTGGTCCCAGCAAACAGTGGTCCGCCAGAAGAATAATACCATCCACACTGTGAGAAGGGCGATGATCACTCTCGAAATCGATCACAGCCGAAGTACTCAACACACTGGGAATGCGAAATCCCAGGCGAACTCGTTCTGCCAGTCGAATTTCGTCGCCACTGTGAAGAACTGTCGAATCAGCCACTTCTTTACCGGAAACGCTGGTTTTATGATGAGCTTCAAGTCGCCATTCTTCGCCCATGCGTCGCAAAGTAGCGTGATGACGCGACACGTTGGCTAGCAATGCAATGTCTGCTGACTGTTGTTCGAAAGAAGGCGCGCCAACAATAAACGAGTCGCCAACGCACAGTTGCCAAGCGCCGACTCCATCGATCCACAGCATGAACTTATGGCACTGGCTGGTGCTCACCTTTTGACTTTCGCGATTTGTATTCCTGAACGGCACGCGAGTTTTGCAAAACCCGGGGTTTCGTCGATGCAAACTGTCCTGTTGTAACGTGGTGTTGTTCATTTTGTTCAGTCGAGCAACATTTTAACGGACGCGGCGAAAGTTAACACTACAGACACCCCAACACCCAATCAGCGGTTTCTGTTTCCGACTTCCGGGCTGATTCAGATACAACGCAAATTTGTCTGTCGCGGATCAGGTTTTCCATAAAAACGGACGGTTTGCTCGTTGCAGACATTATTGAATTAGGTTTCGAAAAGGATACAAAAAAACTCCGGGCTCAAGGTCGGAGCCCGGAGCGATGTGTGTCCCCGTTCAACGGCAGCTTTCCCTTGCTGCCTGGCAGGCTACGATTCTCCCAGAATCGCCCGCCAAGTGGCGGCTCATGTCACCACCAATAACAGTTTTGATTACAGGCTGTTACCATCCAGTTCTGCGACTGATGAATCCTCATCCAGTCCAAAGTGGCTGTCGATTTCAGTGATCACATCGCCATGCACGACTTCGTTTTCTTCTTCCACTGGAATTCGACCAAGCACGCGGCCTTCTGTTTCCAACAGAGATTCACGCACGTCCAATGAATGGTTGAGCTTTTTGATCATGCTTTCAACTCGACTTAGTTTCGTATCATCCACTTCGATGCTGTTGATCGCTTCCGTGGCTTGAATGGTCTTCAGGCGAGCTTCCAGCTGTGACACATTCACGGCCAGTTCCTGCTTGCGAGCCATCATGCCGTCGAGCTTTTTCTGATTTGCTCGAAGAGTCTGTCGCTGAGCAGCCAGAATCTGACGGTCACGATTGACGGCTTCTTCACCTGCTCGAAAACCATCAAATCGCTGAGCCAGATCGGCTTCCACTTCGCCTCGCGTGTAAGACACCTGACGATAAGTGAACTTATCCCGACTGCCAGCCAAGTCGTCTCGCAATGCAAGAATAGCGTCCTTCTGCATGCCAAGCCGTTCTTCTCGCGACGTAATTTCGCGTTCCAGATCCTTTACATCCACACTCTGTTCTGCCACAACCGTCATGTGCTGCCGAATTTCTGGCATCAGTTGATCAATTTCGTTACGGATCACATCCAGTTCAAATTCCTGAGTGATCTCAGACTTCACCGCTTCGCGAACATTGTGGCACGCAGTGGTGGCATAGCTGAACATATCTTTGCCCAGAACGAATCCGGCAACCATGGTTGCAGCTAATGATCCTATGATAGCTTTCTTCAACATTTTGACTCTCCTAACGGAAAACTTACCTTCGGGAAACACACGGGCCAGACCGAATTTGCGGTCCACCTGTTGCTTATTCGCCGTTGGATGCGTTTGCCTGGCCGGATATTGAAAAATTCCCGTAATGCCAAAAATCAGCCAAACCCGCAAATTCACTGGCATTCCTCAGCGCCTAACCTGTTACTTCGCCCCCCAATTAGATTTCCTGGGCGAATTTTTGAACCACGGGCAATGTAAGGACGTTGAACTGAAAGCAACAGGTAACAGGCAGATTCAAAACCAGTGGGTTCGAATTAGAAGCGTCAAATCTGACGCAGGACTGTTGGGGAGAGGCGGGCACATTATGAACAGCAACAACACATCAAATCTGGAATTGGAAAAGTCAGAACTTACTCAGTCAACATCCAGAAATTCGCAGAACAGCAGGTCGCCGTGGCAGTGCACACTGACGGATTCGCCGTTGATCGATTCCGCCGTAACAGGTTCAGACATGAATCCAGGCAATGACAAAGAGGCGTTCAAAGGCAACGGATTACTGAACCACGAAACTCGTCTGCCAAACGTCATGCCGCCGCGGTCAAAAGCCCGACCAATGCAGAAGCGTCGTTTTCTGTCTGGCCTGCTGTTCAGCAGTCTGGGAATTTCACTGATGCTGATGGTTGCCGTTGGAACATTGCACGGCTTCGGCATCCAGGGAAGGCTTTCTCTGCCGGTCGTCGGCCTGTGCATGATCTTCGGCCTCATGCTGCTTGGCGGCGGTTTCGGAGTCATGGCCACTGCGGCCCCGACTTTCGACGACAATGAATTCAATCGTCTGCTGATGGACGATAAAGAAATAATTCAAAAATCGTAAACCAGCGGATCCTTGCATGCACTGTTCAGTCATGAAGTTCCTGACTGCGTGCTGTAGTTTGCAACGCCGATTCAACACTTAACCCAGGACGCTGTCACGGAAAACCAGGGCATGAAAAAAACCTGCGACCAAAGTCGCAGGGCTACTGAGTCACCGAGTTACTAAATCGCTCTAATTAAAACTCGCCGATTACTTCTCCGCCGTGCATTGTTGCCAGAGCCTCAAGCACCTTCGGGTCAATATTCTCGGATAAAAATCTCACTGAACCGTCAGCTAACAACACCTGAAATCCTCCGACATGAGGACTGCCAATGCCGTCGGGACCATTCACATAAGGCTGCTGGCTGAAGCTTTTGATGCTGAGTTTGCCGCCCTGCATGTATGACGTATTGGGCGATGACGAATCGGTGATCGCCATGGTATTTGACGTTCCATCTGTGATATCTCGGAAACGAGTTTCCCGGTCGTATCCAAAGATACCAGCCTTTTTATCCGACTTCGGCAGAGCCGCTGCATCGGGCCCAATTCCGCCGATCGCGACATAGTCCATTGCC
Organism: Fuerstiella sp.; assembly: GCA_041689795.1. Lineage (GTDB taxonomy): Bacteria > Planctomycetota > Planctomycetia > Planctomycetales > Planctomycetaceae > Fuerstiella. The sequence continues at coordinate 8,720 of JBDNFN010000017.1, forward strand.
CCCGGCATGTCGCTGGGGCGACGCTGGCTGGGGTTCTGCAATGCTGGCACAGTAACTTCAGATAACTGCTTGTTCTTTGCTGCATCCCATGCTGACTTCTGATCAATCTGGTTATACAGCGCGGCCTGTTCGATGTACGGCAACAGTGCCACAACCCAGCTAAGTCGTTCTTCCGGCTTCAGTTCCGTATTTTCAACGGTTCCCCGAGGAAAATGATTCCAGACATCGTGATAGTTGTGCAATGCCAGCCCCAACTGCTTCAGATTATTTTTTGACTTAGTCCGTCGAGCAGCTTCGCGAGCCTGTTGAACGGCTGGCAGCAGCAACGCAACAAGAATCGGTACCACGGCAACAGAACCCACATTTCCCACAGGCAACCCCGGGACTGACTGCCGCCCCTGCATCGTGACGCCTTCTTCCGTGACAGTGGTGACACTGACATTCGGAAACAATGGTGCCACCAGTTCTTCAGCGGAGGGTAAATCCTGAATCCCAAACGGCATCGTGACTGGCTCTCCATCGCGCGACATTTCAGACAACACGTTGGCTTCCAGCATCCCCATGGCCATCGGCGCCCAGGTCATCATTGTTCGATAGCCAGGACGCGGGTCCGAAATCGCGATCGATGTAAACTGTTTAGGCAATTCTGCCAGAGCACTCTGCACTTCTGCCGTCGGTTCCCATCGCTTCAGCTTACCGTCAAGCCGAGCCGCAAATGCCTGGGCCTGACCCGGCATAATACAGGCCACAATCCACTTATCGGTGACCATAATTGTTGGCACCACCGGCACTCCACCGCTTACCTGAATGGAGAAAAACGTATGCCCATTCTTTTCCGATTCACGGATGGACACATTATCCAGTTCGCCAGAGTCCTGAGCGATTTTAATCACACGACGGATAGTGGATTCCACGATGCTGCGGTTCTCGACGCTTGCAGCAACGACAGGTCCAATTCCCAGCGGAATCGGCATTGAAGATGGGTCGTTGTAAATGCAAAACAGATCTCCGAGGCCGGCGCTGAAGACATCGCGCGGATGCCCGCCGATCATCTGCTGAAACTCTGCAAAGCCATTATCAAACTGTTCGCGTTCTCGTTCGCCCGCAAGCTCAATGCCTGCCTCGACAGTTTCTAAAATCAGGTCAACTGCCCCTTTTACAGCAAACGCACCAGCAGCAAAGTTATCCGTTGTGGGCGGCATGGGTGGAAGTTCATCAAACGTAATGTTTCGCTGATCAAGCAGCTTCAACAATCGTTTTCGTGGCCCCGGAGCGATAACGGATGCGTTGCTCCACGTGGCAACTCCCTTAAAGCCGGTGCTCATTGTGAAACCTTCCAGTTCAGAAACTCCCAGAAGGTCGCAGAATTCGCGAATCGAAAGCATTTTTCCTCGAGGAGGCTCAGGAAACGGCATATCTCCAAACTGGTCCAACAGCGATTTTGTGTCCACCCACATCAGACTGTCAACCTGAACTTTATCTGAATGACGCAGCTTCGCCCACAGTGGATGCTTCGTCACATTGCCTTCCGTTCCAGACAGACACGCCATTACTCGATCAACCGGTTGCAGGCCTCCGGCAACAACCAGGTGAGGACCGTCAGCCCACCACGCAATCTGCGCGCCCGGAGGCCCGGGTTCAACGATGCTGACACTTCGTCCCTGAATAGTTTGCTTCTGAATCCGATCTTCCAGACTTCGATCCGCCTGCAGGATGATCGAAATCAACGTCTCCTGTATTTCAGCCGCGTTGTGTAACACCAGTACTCCGTACGGAGCGAACTGTTGCCCATCCGGAGAAATCGCCGCGCCAAACGAAATGCCGTTTGCCATCAGATCTTCCATTGCTTTTCTGGCAGTAGGAGCAAGATCTTTTGCAGCAACTGAGATAAAAGTTTCTGCCACGTCAAAAATCCGAGCCCGCAGCCCAGTGTCCTCCAGCGACTTCCACGCCGCAGTGCCGGAAATGCCCGGCTGATGTTTGGCTGATCCATCAATCTGGACCAGAACAATGGAATGCTCCGGAAGAAACTGTTCCGGCGAAATTTCGTCCACAACATTAGTCGCTGCAGAACTCCAATACGAAACGCTAAAAACAATGGTTGCTAAACCCAATACCGAAATAGCTCGTTTCATCTTCAATCCCTTCAAAACGAATAGTCCATGCGGCTGGAACCTAATTTGCAAATGGTGCACTTCAGCCGACGAACGATGTTCGCATCCACATCTGCAATCCGCAAGCCAAACAATTCAAAAGTCAGCCACTGCAGCTGCCTAAACTCGGTTTCCTGGGGGTCTGCAAAATTGCACGCCAACACCCAAGGCGGTCCTGAAATTGCAAATTTTTAATTTTGCGACGCGAGCTCAATATTCCAGCCTTTGCAAAATTCACCAGCTCGCGCGGCGTGCTGGTGTTGAGAAGTAAACGGGAGCGGTTTGGGGAGCCAGAAACAGACTTCAGCCAGCAACGATTTAGTCATGGCCACGTATTTCAGCAGGGCACGGTTATTGAGAATGCGCAAGCCATGAAATGAATTCCCCAACACATGTCCGGGAAACAATCCCCCCAGCAACCTACTGTTCGATCACCTGAAAGTTTAAGAAACCTGCTACACTCCGCCCGGTTGCAAGCTTCCGGCCCTTGGTCTTTTTGAGATATCGCCCGCATTACGATGCGAAAACTTCTGCAAATTCCTCTGTTGATCCTGACCATGCTTCTGTTTGGAGCGATCGGTCTGCAGGTATTGACGAGGCAAAGTTTTCTGCATTGCTTTTACCAGGCGTTCATTTTGCTGGCGACGGTGGGTTCTCAGGAACCTCATCCTCTGACCGACGCCACGATGATCTTCATCATGATCTATCTTGCCCTTGGACTGGGTATTTTTGCGTACAGTGCCTTTCAGTTTGGGCAGATTCTGGTGAACTCGGACCTTCGATCCGTTTGGGAGCGACGTGGGATGGAACAGCGAATCGATAAGTTATCCGGACACTTTATTGTGTGCGGCTTTGGCCGCATGGGACACGAATTGTGCAGTTATCTTGATCAGCGGAAGCAGAAGTTCGTCGTCATCGACGAACGAGAAGACGTGCTGACTCCGGAATTGCGACAGGCTGGCTGGTTGTTTCTGACTGGAGATGCGACTCAGGACGAAGTTCTGCAACGTGCCGGAATAGCCAATGCCCGAGCTTTAACAACGGTGCTGCCGACAGACGCCGACAACCTTTACGTTGTCCTGTCAGCTCGATTGCTGAACGCAAATCTGCAGATTGTTGCTCGAGCCAGCGACGACCGAGCCGTGCGGAAAATGCAGCAGGCCGGTGCCACGCGAGTCATCAATCCACTGTCGTCAGGTGCTATCCGCATGGCTCGATTCATGCTTTCGCCGAGCATCGAAAACTTTGTGGAAGTCACCGAAAGCGAAGGAGTCGACTGGGAAATTGCCGACCTGCAGGTTCCCCAAGATTCGCCTTTAGTAAACCAGAGGCTCAAAGACACATCACTGCGCGAATCAGGAATCATGCTGCTCGGTGTACGACGCGATAACGGCGAAAAACACTTTCCGCCTCCCGGCGATCTTGTGATTCTTGCACACGACTACATCTTCGCCTTCGGGAATTCCGAAGACCTGGCTCGACTAACCAATCTTCTGGGACGTTAGTTTGGCTTCTAAAGATAGTCATTGAATAATCGTGTACCGGAATTTGTGACAACGGTCCCAGCATTCCGCATGCGACTACTCAAACGATGGGCGCACAGGAAACTGAACTCAGTAAGATCACACCAGATATTCAAACCGTTCGGGCTTCCCTGTCTGGACGATTTCTGCAGTATTGATCGCAATCTACAGCGGATTCCATCCTGCCAGGGCGCCCGTTTCGCGAACTACCCGGAGTCGTTGGTCGCTCCTGCAAGGCGAGCAAGTTTCACCAGATTGCGAATGAAGGTCTGCATGCCGATCACGTCAATCTCGCCGTCAGAATGCTGCATCTTCGCCGGGCTCACCCATGCTCCGCGCGAATCAAGATCGGCGATTGCATTCTGAGCATCCGTCAGGATGTCTTTAGTCAACTTCACCGGCGTCGTTGCCTTGATCACTGGCTTTAGTTTCGACGTGTCGGTTGCGATAAAGTTTTGATACTGCTGCTCAATTTTTTGATACTGCCGCTCAATGGAATCAAGTCCGGACTTCACCTTAAAGCCGTAATGAGTCGGAACGTCTTTGTCGCTGTAGGTCAGTTGATAGCCTTTCGTAAAGTACAGCGGAGTATTGGTCTTCAGTTCATAGAACCTGGCCAACTGCCCGTCCGACAATAACGATTTGCGATAATAGGCGACTGCCCGGGGAATCGGATCCAGAAATTTCTTCTGCCCTGTGAACTGGGAAATCTTAATCAACGTCTTCATAACGGCCTGAGATTCTCCACCGGTGATCGAGGCCGGTTCAAACTTTCTCGCCCACACAGGTTCCATCTGCGAATTGTACTGCTGAGCCCACCCGGGTTGCGGATCGGGCATCTGGGCCAACAGAAAGAATTCGCCCGTTCGCATCGCCGCTTTGCGACAATCATCGCGTTGATAGATTCGTTCTGCTTCAAACAACATATCCACAATGTCTGACATATTGTTGTCATTAAGAGTGTAGTAGGCCGTGTAACGTGCCCGGAGATATGTTCGTGGCCAGGTCTCCGGATAAGTGGCCGCCAATATCGGATAGTCGGCAGCAACGGGCGCTTCCGAGTACTGCTGCGGCCATGCTCCGTTGGGATACTGCGCGGCAAGCATGTGCGAGATAGCATACTGAACGGCTTCGTGAATTTTGGCATCGCTGAACAACAACGCTTCATCGACATGCATCAGCAGCGTTAACGCAGATTGACTTTTGTTATCGTCGAACGTTGTCTGGTTATTGCGTCGGAAATTTTCGCTGTCGACTTCGCTGTCGACACGATAGGCATACTTCCGACGGCCTGCTGATGCCAGATCAAAACCAGAACTCCAGCCGCCTGATTTCAACTGACTGTTCACTAACGCGTGAGCTGTTTGGACGGCAGCATCAAGGCAGACCTGCTGCTCACAAAGTCGCCAGGCCGTCAGATAGGCTTCGCCAACGGCGGGCGTGCCAGGGGGCTGAGTCCAACCGCTGGTTCGCGTGGCGACTTCTTCGCCTTCCTGCTGAGTCAGATCAGACGCATACTTCCAGAGATATGCTCCCTGGTATCCAACGCTGATGCGATAGAACGAGACAACTTTTTGCAGCGCCGCGGAGGCTTCCTGCTGAGCGCTGATTGCAGTGTCTGCTGTTTGCCCTTCAACGAACGCACACGGCAACAGTGTCAACACCGTTAGACAGACAACACGCATAGACATTAACGATCTCCGGCATGAACAGGACATTGTTCTGAGGCTGGCCTAAAAACGCTAACCCAACAATCTGAAGTCCAGTATTCAGACGAAAGTCCGTGACATGTATTTATGACAACTCTGCGGCATGACAGCACTGCAAACAGAAACACTAACGCCCCCAACATTCAGCGTTCCAGCTGCCGGTACTTTTCTTCGTACTTATCATTCAGGCGAGTCTGCCGACTTGTCAACTGTACCTGTCGCCCCTGCACAAAGGCCTGAGTAACATGCGTATCGGTTTCCAGAGGATCGCCGGTCGTAACAATCAACGTCGCGTCTTTGCCGACTTCCAGCGAACCAACTCGATCGTCAATCCCCAGAATCTGAGCAGGAAACAAGGTCACAGATCGCAACGCATCTTCATAAGACAATCCGTGAGCGGCCGCCGTTGCCGCGTGATAAGGCAGGTTACGTGTATTCCAGGTATCCGCTCTATCAGCACCGGAAATACAAAACTGGATTCCCTTGCGACTGAGCCTTACTGGCAGCGTGTAAGCAATGTCGTAAGGTTCATGTCGACGAACGGGGCGCCGATGAATGGAATCGATAATCACAGGTATCCTGTGTTTCCGCAGCAGATCTGCACATTCTTCTGCATCGTGTCCGCCAAAGATAATGACTTTAAGTTGCTGCTCAATCGCAAACGCAACGGCCGCCTGAATTTCGCTGGCGTCATTGGCTTTCGCAAGCATCGGCACTTCACCGGCAATAACCGGAAGCAGACCTTCTAAGCGGATATCAAACTTCTGATCGCTACCTTCCACTGATCGCGCCGCCTTGTACGCTCGAGCATCATCCAACAGGTCGCGTAACGTCTTCAATCCAGGGCTTTCGCCAGACGATGGTGGCGAAGGCCAATTCACAATCATGGCAACATTCGGTCGTAGAGTCATTTCTTCGTACGTCCACCCATCCAGCTGCATCACGCTTGCATAGCCACTCACGCGACCTCCCGATGGCGCTGATACGGCTATCAAAATTCCATTTGCTCGAGTTACCGGAATCACTTCGCTGTCGGGATTGAAGCTGACGTGAGCTTTCACGTTCGGATTGATACTTCCGGTTTCTGAAGAATCGATGGTCGCTCTCACAGCCGAAATTTCTCGAAGACCAATCTGCGACAGCGCTTCAATCAAACTCGGATAAACGTGTTGCCCATGCAAATCGACAACCTTCGCGCCTTTAGGAGGCTTGACATTTTTGCCGAGCTCGCTGATTCTGCCATGTTCAAAAACAATGGTTCCATTTTCAATGGGTGGCCCCACAATTGTATGAATCACACCGTTTGTTAAAGCAATGGGGCGATCCTGACGCGCTCCCGGCACCTCGTCCGTGGCCCGCAATCCGGCGGGCGAGATCATGGCCAACAGTATTGCAAACGCCAGCGGGCAGATGGCGAGCTTTGGCAGCTGGGGAAGTTCGATGTTGATTAAGTATTTCATAAGTACGCGGCTTTACGTGCTGGAAGCAAATATTTACTGTTGTGCGAAGTCGTGAATGACGAACAAACGCACGATCTCGGAAAACAAACGGTTACTTTTTCAGCCGTTCAGCTCCGTGATCGTGGCCATGAGCGTGGCAGAATTCGTCATAGCGCGGCCATAACCCAGACGGATCATCGTCGCCATCGCCGACGCCTCGCATTTTAGCTCCAGACGTAAGAATCTTCTGGATCAACGTGTTTCGCATGCTAAACACCTCGTCCCGAGCTTTCTCGTCCTGCTGTCGATCAAAATAAACTGCCCCATCAATCCACGTTTGTTCGCAGCGACTGAAGTTAGACAAAGGCGAATGGTTCCATACTGCAAGGTCCGCCTGCTTGCCTGGTTCCAGTGAACCCACGTATTCATCAATGCGCAGCTGCTTCGCGGGATTCAACGTTACAAATTTCAAGGCTTCCTGTTCGGAAATTCCGCCATACTTAACAGCCTTAGCAGCTTCCTGATTCAGGTGAGTGGCCAGTTCCGGATCGTCAGAATTAAAGCTCACCACAACTCCGGCTTCGTGCATCAAAGCGCCAGCAAACGGAATTGCGTCGTAGACTTCAAACTTGTAAGCCCACCAATCCGAAAACGCGGATCCCATGGCCCCGTGTTTCGCCATCGCGTCGGCCACTTTGTAGCCTTCCAGAATGTGCTGGAACGTGCCGATGGTGATGCCGTGTTCGTCCAGCACGCGGATTAGTGCCAGAATTTCGTCCTGTCGATAACTATGGCAATGAATCCAGCGACTGCCTTCGACGATTTCTCGTAACGCATCCAGTTCCAGATCACGGCGCGGCGGCAGGCCTCGACGATTTCTTTCCCACAATCGCATCGTTTCGCCGTATTCTCGAGCTGCAATAAACGAATCACGAAACAACTGTTCCACACCCATTCGCGTTTGCGGATAGCGAGTTTTGAATTCTTCACCCCAGTTGCTCTGCTTGACGTTTTCGCCCAAAGCAAACTTGACTCCCTGAGGTGCCTCAACAAATTTCATCTGTTCGCCGGTCGCTCCCCAGCGAAGTTTGATCACTTGATTCTGGCCACCAATCGGGTTGGCAGAACCATGAAGAATGTTGGCCACCGTCACTCCACCGGCAAGCTGACGGTAAATAGTGATATCATCGGGATCAACAAAATCGCCGATGCGAACTTCGCACGTAATAGCCTGAGTTGATTCGTTTACTCCGCCATCCGTCGCCATGTGCGAATGGCAGTCGATTATTCCCGGAGTGAGATGCATGCCTTTGACGTCGATCTTTTTTACGCCAGCTGGCAATTCCAGTTCACGACCAACACTGACAATGCGACCGTTGTCGATTAGTATCATTCCATTTTCAATGTTGCCTTCCGGACCGCACGTCCAGATTGTGGCGTTCATCAAAACGGTGAGACCAACCGCTTGCGGCGCAGATGTTCGGCCGAAAGCCCCAAGAGGATAATTGACTGGAAACGATGCTTTGCTTCTGTCGCGTTTCTGCTGGCCGTCATCTTCCTTGCTGGGCGTTTCCGACTTATCGTCAGCGTCGTCATCCGACTGTTGATAATCAGAATCTTTCGCGGCCACTTCCTGTTTCGACTCGTCCTCGCCTGAAGAAAACACCGTCACCGTAGAAACTTCTCCGGTCGCCCAAACGACCTGACCGAAGCCCACTTGCACATTTTTGGCGGCTGCTTCTTCTGGCAGGGTTTCGCTAAATACCAGTGTCATACGCGCGGCGCCTTTGGTGCCCCAGTCGTCTGTTGTAAACTGTGCTGTCGCGTTGAAGTCTCGGAGAGTTGTGTTTTTCAAACCAACAACTTCTGTCGCACTATTTTTCTTTCTCGGCTGGTTTTCTTTCGCAGCATCCGCTTTTTTTTTGTCGTTTGATTCGTCTTCGCCAGCTTCAGTTTTCGCTGCAGCGTCAGGCTGCTCTGCGTCCGTTTCTTTTTTTTCCGCGTTGTCTTTTTCTTGATCCGCGTCCTTATTTCTGTCCGCCTCTTTCTCGCCTTTTAGCTTCGCGGCGGGCAACGGCTTGCGTGAGATTCGGCCGTCAGCCTTTTTGCCATCGCGAGTTAGTTCAACAAACAGCTTTTGCGGGTGCTTGGCCTGCTTTGAAAGTCGCAGTTCGTAAACACCATCCAGGGCTTTGTGAGGTTCCGGCGAATGTTCGAACCTCTCGCCGCTCACCCACGTTTCGACAACTTTTGTCTTTGCATCAAACAGTTCCCCATCGGTGATTACAAAGCTGGCCAGTTTGCCGCTCTCGACACTTCCCAGCTGATCAGCAATGCCGAACAATTCAGCAGGTATCTGAGTTAGAGCCAGCAAAGCAGCATCGCGTGCAAGACCACGATCAACGGCGATCCGTAACGACTTCAAAAAGTCGCCAGGCGATTCAAGACGATCTGTGGTGAAAGCAAATCGAATTCCGGCAGCAGCAACTCGGGCAGGATTTTCCGGAGCGATGTCCCAGTGCATCAGCGATTCCAGAGTTGCGTTTTGCGCTACTTCGGCCGTGCTGACGTTGGGAGCGCTGGGAAAGTTCAACGGCAGAATAACGGTTCTCCGAGTGGCCGCGATGCTGTCCAGGCGGCGATATTCATTACCGCTGCCTTTCACAATCAGCTTTAAACCGAACTCAGCGGCGAACCGGTCCGCTCGAAGAAAGAACTGTTCGTTTGATGTCTCGATCACAACCGGCTGTTCGCCTCGAAGCACCGGGGTCAGTGCCGCGAGTGCGTCGTTGCGTTCTGGCCGAGGCAGGCTGCTGTCCGCGTTGGCAGCGTTCCATGCTTCCGCATACCACTGGGCGTCGTACATAGACTGCCGAGCCAAAGCAACAGCTCCCATCGGTGAACCGGGATAGCTGTCACGACCGCGGCGTCCAATTGTCAGTTGCATGTGCTGAGCAACATCGCGAGCGATTACGCTGATTGCAGGATCATCGGTTCCCGTCGACACAACCGCGCTGCGTCCTCGGATAATGCCTCCGCTGGGAGCTCGCAATTGAGCAACGACGCCCTGCTTTCTCAGAGTTAATTTCGCTTCGTTGGCCGACAGCTGATCGGCCACTGCCAACTGAGGAACCACGTTTGGGTTCCAATGCGCCGCCGTCTTGCTTAGTTGATTTGTACTAAGAGTCGTTTCGGCATACGCGTCGATGAAACCGGGGTAGATGGTTTTGCCCGTCATATCGATCGGTCGAGCATCCGGCGGAACTGCCCCGGCTGCTGCGACGGAACTGATTTTTCCGTCCCGCACCACAACGGTAGCGTCTTCAATTTTCACGCCGGGACGGACAACAACTGTGGCATGTTGCAAAGCCCACACTTGTGGACGATTTTCTCGAAGCCCATCTTTGTGAACGGAAGATCGATCCGCCGCAGAAATAGCGATTGCCGGAACGATGAGACTAAGCAGCGTCAGAAGTCGACACAAAAGCAACATGGCAGGTCCAGACAATGGCGGGGATTGCAGTGCAAAACAGCAACGGAGAAATAGAACTGCGCCGCTGCCACACTCTCAAGCTATCCGACAGGTTCCAGCCTTCGCCACCGCCATTTGAGAATCGATTTAAGAATCACATAAAATTTGCACCTTCGGAAAGATAACAACGTTCTTCCGGGTATGGTGACCGCAAATCCAGCAGTCGGAACGATGAGCCGAAAAACCTGAACCACTCCAGATTGCACTACCCCACGTGGCAATCCGCACCAAAGCGACACGAACGCAGTTGATATCTGGGTGCGTTCTTAGACGATTGCGCGAATAGAGAAGATGGGTTACTGTGGTGTCTTCGTATTTTTTTCCATGGAGTCCTCCCGATGAATTTTGAAGAATTGAGTCGCGCCGAACGGCTGATTGCAGAACAAGCTGTGCTGAATTTGCGGACAC
>JBDNFN010000018.1:0-5443 GCA_041689795.1 Fuerstiella sp.
GCGCATCATGACGCTCACGGGACTGGCTTCGACAAAGCGTTCAAACGGGCCGTTGAGTAACATCCATGTCCCCCTCGTCAAAAATTTGCACGATCACGATCTCGATCAGCCCGCTATCTTCTCTCACCTCCGCCAATGCTCATACACCAGTTCCTAAATAACATTTTCACACCTTCAAAGGGCTGGGCCGGATGGCCCCGTTGTTAGGTGGCGATGGCGTGATTCAGACTTGCAAACTCAGGGGAGAACTGTGAAAGTGTCTGGATCATGTCCACACTCCACAAATCTCTACTAACGCTTGCGCTAACTCTGACCCTCGTCACTGAAGTGATGGCTCAGATGCCAGTCGATTATGTTCGTGACGTCAAGCCGATCTTGAAGGAACGATGCTACGCCTGTCATGGAGCGCTGAAGCAGGAATCGGGACTGCGACTGGATACGGGGAAGTCCCTCCGACGAGGCGGCGATGGGGGCTCAGTCGTCAGCATCGAGGCGGCAGAAAAGAGTTTGTTGATCGAGAGAGTTTCCGCATCGGACGCATCTGAACGCATGCCGCCGGAAGGTGAACCGCTCACCGCAGTGCAGATCGAGACGTTGCGAAACTGGATTGGTCAAGGTGCGATTTCACCCGAAAACGAGCAACCGGAACGGGATCCAGCGCAGCACTGGGCCTTTCAGTCACCCCTGCGTCCCGGTCTGCCACCGATTGGTGATTCGGAATCTTTGCGCAATCCGATCGATGCCTTTATCGACGTAAAGATTCACGAGCAAGGATTGACGGCGCAATCTGAAGCTCCGAAGTCTGTGCTTCTGAGACGTCTGTATTTGGACTTGATCGGTTTGCCGCCGACACGTGAGGAATTGCATGCCTTTCTGGACGACGACTCACCTGCCGCTTACGAAGCGGTGGTTGACAGGTTGCTGAACGATCCGCGTTACGGTGAGCGGTGGGCTCGGCACTGGATGGATATCTGGCGCTACAGTGACTGGTACGGGCGGCGATATGTGCCCGATGTGTGGAATAGTGCGCCGCAGGTCTGGCGATGGCGTGACTGGATTGTGCAGTCGCTGAATGAAGATCACGGCTACGACCGCATGTTGCGGGAGATGCTGGCGGCGGATGAAATCTGTCCGGAAGATGACTCAGCAGCAGTCGCAACGGGTTATCTGATTCGCAACTGGTACGCACTCAATCCGAATGACTGGATGCGGAGCACCGTAGAACACACGGGCAAGGCATTTCTGGGCCTGACGTTCAATTGTGCGCATTGTCACGACCACAAGTATGACCCAATTTTGCAGGATGACTACTTCCGCCTGCGGGCGTTTTTCGAACCCATTGATATTCGTCAGGACCGGGTTCCGGGCGAAGCCGATCCAGGGCCGTTTCAGGAATACGATTACGGCGTCCTTCGGAAGATTCAGCGTTTGGGAGCGGTGCGAATTTACGACAGGAAACCCGATGCACCTACGTGGTTTTACACGGGAGGTGATGAGCGTCGTCGAGTAGCAGAACGCGGTTCAATTCTGCCGGGTGTGCCCGAGTTTCTGACCGCATCAGCTCCAAAAATAACGCCGGTCGAACTGCCAACACGGGCATGGTATCCCGGCTTACGACCATCGCTGCACGACGCGCTGCTGGCCGAAGCTGGCACCGCGATTGTTCAGGCCGAAAAAGAACTGGTCGCGGTCAGTCAGACAAAACAAGAAGCCCCGTCGGCCACTCTCGAGCAACTTACTCAGGCTGAAGCAGCATTCACGGCGGCAACTGAAGAAGCCGAGAAATTCGGACAGCCGGGCGCGATTTCCGGGCGGCAGTCGTTGGTGCTGGATGCCACCGTAGGACGCCGCACGGTACTGAATGGAATGCAGCAGTTAACGGATCTGGAGCATGGTACGACGCTCAGTTTTGAGTTGCTGATTCTGAACGATGAGCATTTCAATTTTCAACTGGCGAAAGATGTCAAGAAGGGACTGACCGCGAGTTATATCGGATTTAAATCGGGACGAATTATTTCCTATCAACCAGGCACGTTCACCGAATTCGAAACAGGAGAATACGATTTTGCCGCTGGCCAAAAGCGTTTTCAAATATCGATTGTGCTCGAAACCGAAACAGACCGATGCCTGCTGACGGTGCGATCTGCGACTGACGAAGTGGTACTGGTCGATCAGGTTCCCGTCGCACTGAACGGCTGGAATCCCGTCGGTGATCCGACGAAAGCCATCTCATTCGAATGTCGAACCGGAAGTGTTGCTGTCGTTGACGATGTCACATGCACCGCACCGGTTCAGACTGAGGCGGCCATCGAAAACGCGGCCGCTAAGTTGGTGAGTTTCAATTTCGAAGCACCTACGTACACGGAAGGTCGCGATATCGATGGGATTGAAGGCTGGTCAATCTCTTCGTTCAGTGCAGCACCCGCGACATCGATAGTGTCTTCGACGGCAGGCAACGAATCGCTTCGCAGTCTTCTGGCACAGGTGCAAACAGCTCAACTCGCTGTGGACGCCGTGAATTTACCGCTGCGCGCAGCGACTGCGAAACTTGCCGCAGCACGTGCAGAACTGGTGAGCCTCGAAGCTCGCATCGCGGCCGATCGATCCAGGTATGGCGAGACCCCAGACACAGACTCGGCGGAGTTGGCACGCGTCGCCAGTCGCCTGGAGCGGGATGCGGCCGTTCTCAAGGCGGAAGCAGACGTCCTAGCCCATGAACTCGCGCTGTCGGTCGCAGAAGCGATGCCGATGGATGACGCAGAACGGCCAAAGAAGATCGAAGCTGCAAACAACCTGCTGGCCACGTCGCGTTCGGCACTCGATAAGGCGCGGGGGGTGGCGAATACTTCGACAGACGAGTATTCCCCGTTCAGTCCGACGTATCCAAAGACGAGCACCGGGCGCCGGACAGCGCTGGCCGAGTGGATCACTGGACGCAAGAATCCGCTCACGGCGCGAGTTGCTGTCAATCATATCTGGGCCAGACATTTTCAATCACCGCTGGTTGCCACTGTCACAGACTTTGGCCGCAGCGGCGCGCTTCCCAGTCACCCGGAATTGCTGGACTGGCTGGCGGTTGAATTCATGGAGAACGGCTGGAGTATGAAGCATCTGCATCGGCTGATTGTAACAAGCGCTGCGTATCGCCGGTCATCGTCAATGGGGAAGAAGGCGATTGCGTCGGATCGTGAGAACAAGCTGCTGTGGCGAATGAACATTGGTCGGATGGAGGCTGAAGTTGTTCGTGACAGCTTGCTGCACACGGCGGGCAAGCTGGATCTGACAATGGGTGGCCAACCACTGGAGAACAGCGAAGCTCTTACAACGTTTCGTCGCAGCCTGTATTACAGTGTCTATCCGGAAGAGGGTGGCAAGAGTTCTCTCGGCGAGTTGTTCGATGCACCTGATGCGATGGAGTGTTATCGCCGAACACGCAGCATTGTCCCCCAACAGGCACTTGCGCTGACGAATAGCGATTTTGTTCATGAACAAAGTGCCGCGATTGCAGTCGCGTTGATGAACGAAACCGGCGTTGCGACGGAAAATAATTCAGAGCCTTTCATTACGGCGGCATTCGAAAGAATTCTCTCTCGACCTCCGTCTGAGGCCGAATTGCAATTGTGCTGCGAGGCGATCGAAAGTCAGCGAGAATTGCTGGCGAAGACGGAGACGAAGACGGAAGACGCGAACGTTCGGGTATTGGAAAGTGTGGTGCGCGCGATCCTCAATCACAACGACTTTATTACGATCCGATAGAAACATGACGAAGCCACATTCGAAAATGCCAACTTGCGACTGCCGACATCCGCGGCGAGGTTTTCTGGCCGACATGGGCATGGGCTTCACCGGGCTGGCACTGGGTGCGATGCTGGCGGAGGACAAAATCGCCATGGCCGCTGATGCACAGCCTGCCGCAACAACGCATTTCCCGGGACGCGCTAAGTCCGTCATCTGGATTTTTCTCTCGGGCGGCTACAGTCATCTTGAGACGTTCGACCCGAAACCAGCGCTCAATCGTTATGCCGGAATGACTTTCGACAAGACACCGTTTGACAACCCGGTTGATTCGCCATTGCACAAGAAACGGTTCCGTTCGGTCGCGGCAGATGAGATCAACGTCCGCGACGTTTATCCGACGATCTACCCAATGCAGGTGGGCTGGCGGAGGCATGGCAATAGCGGAATCGAGATGACCGATTGGTGGCCGCATCTCGCCACGCAGATCGATGAGCTCTGCTTTGTTCGCGATATGTGGACCACGGACAATGATCATGCGGCTGAGAATCAGATTCACACGGGACGACATCGGCTGGACGAACAACAACCCAGCATCGGTGCCTGGGCAGATTACGGATTGGGAACACTGAACGAAAACCTGCCAAAGTTTGCAGTGCTTGGAGGACCAACGCGATCGGACACGCGACTTTCAATCGAGTCACTGTATCTGGGGCCGCAGCACTCAGGTGTGCCATTGGCTCTCGATCCTAAGAACCCATTGCCGTTCGGTCAGCGGAATGCAAAGCAGAGCCTCGAAGAACAGCGGCAGGAATACGAACTGATCGGGAAGCTGAACGCGCTCTCAGCGGTTGAGTATCCGGAAGATCAGGAACTGCTGGCTCGTATTCGCGCGTACGAACTGGCTTTTCGGATGCAGGCGGCAGTTCCCGAGGCTATCGACTTCTCAAAAGAAACAGAAGACACAACGAAGCGATATGGCATCGACAATGAGGTGACAAAACTGGCCGGACAACGATTACTTGCCGCGCGGCGACTTGTCGAACGCGGCGTTCGATTTGTGCAGGTCTTCCCGTCTCCCTATGGCGTCTGGGATTCGCATCAGAAACTGAAAGAGAATCACGCGAAACTTTGCGGCAGTGTCGACCTGCCAGTCGCGGGGCTTATGCAGGATCTGAAACAACGCGGATTACTCGACGAAACTCTGGTCGTCTTCTGCACAGAATTCGGTCGCACGCCTGGCCTGGAACGCCGTGCTGGCGGTACAGATGGTCGCGATCATCATCCCAACGGATTCACGATCTGGATGGCAGGAGCCGGTTTGAAGAAGGGCTATGTCCATGGAGCCACCGATGAACTTGGATATCATGCGCTCGGCGAAGGTCACTATGTCACTGACATGCATGCCACCGTTTTGCACCTGCTGGGACTTGATAACCGTCAACTCGAAGTCCCAGGTCGTAAACGGCTGGAGATTGACCGTGGCCAGGTAATTCATGATATTCTGAGCTAGCTTTAGGCGTAGAGCGAGGATGGCCGGGGTCGGTAATGACAGGAGCCGCATTTCTTCACAACGAAGGTGGTTGATTCGCTGACTACGCCCGCGTCATCGTCGTTCGCTCGGACGCTGATGCGGTAAGTGTCGCCGGACGTTCCAGTCTTGTTGTCGTCGAGATACCGATGAGATGCGGTGAACGTCCAGACTCCC
>JBDNFN010000019.1:0-7234 GCA_041689795.1 Fuerstiella sp.
ATCGCCATCATAGATATCACCGGCGATCACGACGAACGCGACTTTTTGTTGGATTGCCAAGTCGACAAGATTACTAAGAGCACGTCGGGCAGCATTCCGGATCTCCTGAACAGGAGCACCTTCATACTGCTCGAGTCCCCGTAATGGACTGTCCAGGTGAATGTCAGCTGCATGGATGAATTTGAACATTTGCTTGGCCACTCCTTTAACAATGGATTCTGTGTCACATAAACAATCGAATCGAATAGGGGCGAGCTGAAAGATCCGGCATGTTTTTGACGATCCTTGCAAGGTCACCTGCAAACTCAAGTGTTACTGGCAAGCGATTGTAAAGTGCGTCGTTATTCCAGTCCATTTTCGTCAGCGCGAGAACTGAGCGACAAGTTGCAGACATGGGGCCATGTCCCGCGAATCGCTTTATTCCTAACGGTCTAGCGGTCCCCTTCATTTCCTTGAAGAAATCTCTTCCACCTGGCTGAGGAACATTCCCTTGAGTCCAAAGTAGAGCTTTAAACCTGTAGGCTAAAAGACACGCTATTCCCTCCGTAAGTCATATCGCACGAACTGCCCCTCTCCGAGAAAGTCGAACTTTCGTTCGAAAAGCATGGCCAGCTTATCATTGGCTGTTGAAAAGAAGACTTGCCTCCCTCCGGCAACCACAAGGTCTCGAAGGTAATCAAGGAACGAAAGGCAATTAAGGTCGTCGACATGGGCTACTGGGTCATCGATAAGGATGGCTGGCGGTGCCGTCCTAAGTTGCGCATTCTGAGCGAGGAATAGCGACAGCGCGAAAGCCGACCTCTGCCCGGTACTGATCTGTTGAAGGCCTGCAACAGTTCCGTCTTTCTTTCGCACAAGCGTCGTAAGATTCTCGCCTAGCCCTGAGAACTCAGGTGGCGAGTGTATCCGGGCGAATATTCCTTCGATTGCTATTCGGTTTTGCCGCAGTGCTTCCTCCATGGCACCACTCAGGGAATGCTCTGTCTGGATCTTCAGAAGAACGTCCTGTGCTTCACTGAGGCGTTCAATACGCGGAGTCAACGCTGCCAGCTGCTTGTCGACTTGCTCCTTGCGCTTCGTCGCTTCAGTGACGCGTTTGGCTTCGCTTCGCTCTTTCTGAATTGTCGATTGGAAATCTGCCGCGACCTTTCGAATTGATGTAATAGCGACCAACACTTCTGACAGCGCTGTACTATTCTCCCACGGATAACGCGTGCGGCAGTTCGCAATCCGATTCACTAGCGTCTTGACGGTAGAAATACGCTCGCGAATGGTCCCAAGAACCGATGCTGCGGATTCGCTGTCTGGCTCGGTGATGCCTAGTGTCGTATCAAGGGCTTGTTGCTTCTCTTTAATGGATGCTCTTGCCGACTCCAGTTGTTGCGTTGAATCTACCTTCTCGGACTCCAATCGACTGCGCTGTCTTTCGACTGCTCCGGAAGTCGTATCCGCAACGGACTCGCTTGTGCTCGTTAACTGCGAAAACAATTCTCGAAACCGTTCGACCGAAAAATCATTCTGGCTCAAAGCGGTTAGTTCATCTTGCAGCTGCGATGCCGTGCCCTCCGTTTCCAGAACTTCTTTCTGAATGGCCGACACAGCATCCAGTAAATCACGTACCGACACGGACGTTGTTTGCTCATTCTGTTCACAGAAGCGTCTAATCCATTCAGCATTCGGCCTTTGCTTTTTCGCCCACTCGACCTTTGCCTGACACTTGCGCAAGTCCGCAAGAAGTTTTGCTGCCTGAGCTTCGAGTTCCGCATCTACGCCGATGTTGATGTGCTGGGCTAATTCACCAGGCGGAAACTGGGTATGGCATAGCGGGCAGGCGTCGGGTGACGCAGTGCCGTCTAGCAGTTGCGAAGCAATGCTGCGGAGTTGCTGCGACAACTTGACCGACTGGTCTCTGAGCGCAACAAACTTCGAATAGCGCGTATCCGCTTCATGGAGCGAATCTTGAAGCATATCGAATTCTGTCAAAACGGAATGCAGAAACTCCGAGACGGATTGATCTAAGGATGCCTCAAGCTGCTGTCGCAATTCGCCTTCTTTTAAGCCTGCTATTTTTCGACGCAAGTCAATTAGGCTCTTTTCCAGCCCTTCGAGCTGAGAAACCTTCTCCGGCACGCCGGCCGCGACAAATCGGGACATTTGCTCCAAGTCTGCAAGAGCTTTATTAAGTCTTGCGACAGCATCGATCAGCGGTCGTTCGTCGCCACGCAACTTGTTGATTTGAGCAGTCAGATGGTCTGCCAAAGCACAACTTGCTTCAGCATTGATAAGGAATACTTCTAACTTCTCGACTGTTATGGGTGAACCAGCCCACTCAAGAGCAATAGATTGGTTTAGCAATGTATTTAGTTCAGCCAGAGACTTCACGAGCTCTCCCGCACCTTCGTCGTTGGAGCCCTCCTGCATCGACCATCCGGCACGTCCGACAAGTTCTGACAGTTGAGCGAATACTGCGTCCGACTCCTGCTTGGATTCGGGCGGTACTTCGAGCTGACGTTTCACGGATTCCAGTTCCAAGTTCGCCTGGTTGCGAACCGCACTCAGTTCATTAATCTTGTCTGCTATCTTGGCACTGGTCCTCTGGATCTCACGCCAAGTCTTTGACGTTTCTGGTCCGACTAACAGTTTCGACAAGTCATCTTCAAGGGACTCATCCGATTCGACCAGGCTGACTGCCGCATCCGTGTTTAGGAAATTGAATTGTGAAAAGCTCTGATAAAGTCGGTTGGTTCTTACCTCTGATTGGCCGTACCAAACAAGATTACGATCGCGGAACGTTGTCGCTGTCCGTTTGTTAGTGGCGGATTCAGAGGTGTCGTCAGCAAATGTCGCTTCAATACGATACGCGTCTTTGGACTTCGGATTTCTCTTGGTGTTGCCGCAATACAACAGCTCCACAGCTTCAAACAAAGATGTTTTTCCTGTGCCATTTGCGCCGCACACGAGGTTCACCAGTCCAAATAAAAACGACCTCTGGACGGGGAAATCGCGAAACCTTGTAAGGCTAAGTGACGAAAGAAACGGTTGATGTTTTGCAGCTCGAACCGGACGTGCAACTGGCAGTGGCGTTGCGTCGTGCCCGTAGTTAGCCTCGATAAGCTCAATTCGGCGAGGAAGCGATTCGTCATTCAAAACAGCGCGATCTAAGTTCGCTGCCGCAAGCATATCGATCCAAGTGCTGAGAATTCCGGTTGCAATCTGTTTGTCGGCAATCTGAAATGACGCAGGAGAAATCGCCCAATCCAGTTCACCTTCCGCAATCACGAATTTTCTCGCGTACTTGCGGTCTCGCTGGATCAGCTCACGCGTCTGCTGTAGTGTCTCACCGGCAGCTTTCTCCGCGTCCACAACAAAGTACAGATAATTACTCCACTGAAGGCTCTTGCGCCCTTCAAAATACCGCTTTCCAATGATTTTGTCTTGGTAATTATCAAGTAACTGCGGTGAGGTTGGTAGGTCATCAGAGACATCGACGTAGCACACGGCGAAATCGCGGTCATTTGCTCGACGCGTGAATCGAATAACGGATTCATCGACTTGCTCAATATCTGGAAATTGCGGAGCCAGGCGACTTCGAAGCTGTTCTACCGTTAAAGTCATGTGGACCTCGTAATATCGAATGGTGACCCAGCTTTTGGATCATCGAAGTCAATGTAAGGATGTTGATCGAAGGTGACATCATTTCCGTCATCATCGCGGTACCACACCTGAAGACGCTGCCGTGCTTCGATAATTTCGTCCGGGTGGTTGAAGCTCTGACCAAGGTACTCCTCGACTTTTTTCGCGATGGACTCCACTTGAGTGTCGCTGTAGCCATCAGCCAGGTAAATTGCCGTTGCACGGCGTCCATTTTTCGAGACAACGTTCTGATGCGGTGATGTTGAATCCCAGTCAAGTTCAAAGCCGTCCTCAAGATCGGCAATTCCTGGCGGCAGGGATGACTCCAAGATTCGGTAGAGCCTTCGACATCGTCGCAGTCTTTCCACACGGAACTGATGAGCATCACGGTCTTGACACGCGGTAATTCTTCGCACAACTTCCGTTGACTCGATTGCACAGGAGTCAAGTGCTTTGAGCGAATGCCAATTCGCACCCGTCTCTACCTTGCCCGCGCACAATGCAAGTATTCGCTCCACCTGGAAAGGATTGCTGGCGGCTATTGCTGTAATGTTTGCCTCAGCGTTTCCGCATTCAACTGCGATGGCAGCAAAGCCATCTTCAACGGAATTCTGCAGCTCCCATGAAGACGCATTCGGATCCCATGCTCTCGTCTCAACAAGTTGTGGACCTCGGCGTCGAGAGAGTGACGCTGGCACTCCAATGTGTGCAACCTTGGTCGCTTTAAGCAGGAATACGGCGGGGCTGTAGTTGAAAAACAAGGCATGACATCGGAGGGATTCGAGCCAAGTGTAGTAGAGCCCGCGCCGATGATTGTCGGTTAGCGTTGAATCTCGACTGTCGAATGTGTCGGGACATAGGTACCATGCAGAGCCCCCAATGTTGCTCCAACAGTTTTTAGATCCGTTGTGCAAAGCATGCACGTTCTCCGCCCAATTCAGACACAGAAGCTCCGTCTGACCACCACCATACTGGAGCAGGCTACCGCGATATCGACGAAATTGATCTTGTCGCGGTTTAGCGTTTAGCTGAATGTGGATTACGAGCGTTCTGTCATAAAGCAACTTGGCATGCTCGTCTAAAAACGCAAAAGCGTCCGAGCAGATCAGCGTGGCCATTCGCAGTTGCGAAGTGGCGTTACCGAAGCAGTAAAGCCGGGTACCAGTTTGCAATCGATTGATTTCAAAGTGGTCCACATCCCCCATCGGGCACGTCTTGAACTGAAGCAGCATGACAAGTTGATCACTGCTTTCTGGATCATGTCGCTTCGAATAAAAGACGTACGCAACCGGATTTAGAAAACGACCGGGGGCGTCGGCAAGCTTCTCAAATACAAACTCCACCAAATGAGATAGCCGCCCCTGCATCTCAATGAGTTCGGTCTTTGTGATGCTCTCACAACCAAGAACCCAAACGCTTCCGTGCGGTGGAACAACTCCGTTCAAAAGCTGATCTTCCAGTGTTTGCCAGGGCATCGAGTATTCAGGGGTGACAACCAAGTCTGCTGCACTGCGAACTGCTTCATCGAGGAATGTACTGAATTGGTTGTTAGCTAATGCTGAATCTACGTGTCGCACTCCAGCTTGCCGGAGCTCGATGTTCCCCTGTGGTTGAAATAGCAACGCACGATAATTGTCCTGTGTCGGCGCAAGCACACGCAAATCGGGATGCTCCAATCCGATCGTCGACAATAATTCGGTGACAGGTGTAATCTTCACTTATATTCTTCCTCAGTTCATTCCCAAGGCTTTGAAAGCGGCGGCCTTAGGATCCCCGTAGAAGACGGGATCGACGTGTTCCATGATGTCGCCGCTGACTTCGAGGAATTGACGTTTGTTGGCGATCGGTACCAAGGCGCGTTTGACTCCGTTGTCCATCGCCAGTTGAAGTGGCTCGGTGAGGGAACGGACTTCCTTGATGTTTCCCTGGATGCTCATGTCGCCGAGAATCAGTGTTGCTGCGGTTACGGGAGTGTGCCGGAGAGCCGAGAACGCGGCGACGAAAAAAGCGACGCCAATTTCGGCTTCCACACCATTGTTCAGTAGGTCGATCGCCTCGACGTGGAAGTCGGAAGTGTCGATTTCTTTGCCCATGCCGAATTCGACCTTCTTCGACGCTAGATAGCTGAAGGCTCGGCTGATCGATTCCTTCATTGTGCCCCGAACGCCCCCGGCAACTTTGAGCTTGCCGGTGCCGGTGGTCATCGTGATCTCCAATCGGTAGAGACCGACTGTCCCGTCTGCACCAATGGTTCCCGCATAAACCGAACCGGGAGCCAATGGATCAGCGGCCACCAGGTCGCGGCCTCCCTGTTCTGGAACACCGACGAACTTCTCTTCCCCGGTCTCCTTGTCGCTGTAACTGAAGGATGTCTTGTAATACTCGAAGGAGCCCATCTTCTTGAGTTGCTCTTTCACGCGACGACGACCCTCGATCGCGAATTCCACCAACTCCGCCAGTTCTTCTTTCGACACCTCACCGTGGGGATAAATGATCTTCATCAATCCGGAGACGGTTTTCCGAACGGCTTTCTGGTCTCTGGTACTCAGGTGGCTGCCGAGCGTGAAATGCTTATCCAGCGTCTCCGTGAAATTGTGCTTCCGCAACGATCGCAATGCCTCAGCAAAGTAATCGACGACGAATCCATAGTGACTTGTGAACAATTCCGGATACATCACCGGGACTTCCCAGCCAGGCAGGAAAAAGTGGAGCCGATCAATAAAGGCCATGTCGTCCCGAATGACATCCGGCATCGGGGCGAATAAATGTCCTCGCTGAACCATCACGTCGATTGGCTGGTTGGTATTACCGAACATCGCGATGCTGGCGTCACCCGTATCCGCTTCTTTGCCTCGCTGGAAGGTGCCAGATTCGCAGTAAGTCTTCATCGTCGTGATGACTTCTTTGGGCATCTTCTGCAGGTCAGCCACCTCGTCAAACGCGACGACGTCCCAGATCGTAACCATTCCTTTTTGTTTGCCCGACATGTGGCCGAACATATTGGCCACGGTCGTCGGCCCAGTCAGCAACGCGCCATACGGTGATAGCTCTTGAACGGCATAGCTCTTGCCGGTGCCTCGTGGCCCAAGCTCGACCAGATTGAAGTTCCGCTCAGTGAGCGGAATCAGTCGCGTCAGAAACAGCATCTTGAGGCGACGTTCCATCACGTCAGGCTCGTAGCCCATCGTCCGCAGAACGACATCGACCCATTCATCCGATGAAAAACTAGCACGACCGCGGCGGTACTCATCCATGTCGAACGATGCGATCTGAATCGGCTGGAGCTTCTTGATCCAGAACGGATTTTTGCCCTTGGTGTCCTCGTCGTATTCAAACTTCATGTCGACTTGTGACCAGACGCCGCCGGTCAACAGTCGATCATAGTCACGCACGTATTGAGGGGATATATGGACGAACTTGTGGTTGAAGTTGTTGCACTCAGCCCAGTACTCAGAATCGGCGAGCCGAACCTTCACTTTGTCGATGAACGTGTGTGTTTCGCCTTGAAGTTGCTCGACCTTTGACTGTGCCTTCATGAATTCGTCGGGTCGAATGTAGTTTTCTGCGAGAGTGTCGTTGACGACTTTCAGGCCCATCTGGA
>JBDNFN010000020.1:0-5769 GCA_041689795.1 Fuerstiella sp.
CGGACTCCATCAAACGGCCATCCACGTGGAAGTAAAACTGGGAGGCTTCAAGGAAAACCAGGCAAACTTACGCTCTGGTGGGCTAACAACTGAGACTTGCGGCACTAGCCTTTCAAGCTGTTTGAACGTGCGATTGCCCTGATCTCTTCTTCGAGTTCGCGCAATTCATTGCGAAGTCGCACCTGGCTTTCGCTTGACGTTTGTTCTTCACCTTCAATCTGCTGCCGCAATGAGGCGACTTTCGGATGATCCGGACCCAGTTCCTGAACGGCGTTGCGAAGTGCATCCGTCCGTTCATGAATCGGTGCACGTCGAGTTGCCCCAATCCGTTTTTTTTCGACCGGCATCAAATGGGGTCGTTCTATCAGTTTCGGTCTTATTATTTGTGGCTGCTTCGCCAAACCTTCCTTCTGATGCAGAATCGAAATCGATTTAGAAGACTGGCCTTCGTCCGCACTGACCTGCTTTTCAAGCGAACTTCTCGACAACTCGTCAGCAGCTGCCAGGTTAGGAGAAGTTACCTGAGCAACACACTGAGTTGCCAGAAACAAGGCCAAAGTTGTGCGCCAGCAAGCCCTGCCGCAGTAGTCGCATCATGTGGATGACCATTTTAAGCAATAAGTTTAGATGAGTGGCTAGCGTGGTCTGACCTTGGCGAATCGCTTGCGAAACGCCTGATAGTCATCCTCTGTTGTAACCCACAGGAAAATCGTTCCGGCTTCGTCGGTCCGCAAATCCATGCCGATCTTGTGAGTCTGATTTAGTATCCTCATTAGAGAATACGGAGACAGCTTGTCCGGCTTTCTTGTGTACTTGATTTTTGACAAATCTTTGCCTTCAGACTGCAGTCGAGCGGCTGAGTAAATGTGCCTCAACTTTAGCTTTTCAGAAATCAACTCGATCAAACCATCCAACCCAGCATCCACAAGATCAACCTGAACAGACTTCGCCAAAGCCGGCACAGCGATTGTGATTGGCGTATTGTTAACCCAGCCGATGGGATACATATTCGCGTCTTCACCACCTGCATCAACTTCAATGAAGTAGCCACCCGCCGGATTTGGAAGAGGGCGAAAACCAAGTCCGAATTGAGCCAAAGCTATTGCTAAAGACGTGCCTTTACTTAAACCAACAAAATCGGTTGTGTGTTCGCCAATCTTGGCTGGCGGAGAAAATGCATGCTTCTTCGCAGAATCAGTGAACCTGTAATGGAACGAGGCGGGCAGCTTCAAACTATCAATTGCATCCATCGGGCTCGACAGATTGACTGGCTGATCAACAAGCTTACCCAATAGCTTTAAGACTTCGACATACTGAGATTCACCTAATCCCCACGTTGGATTTTCATTGGGAGGCCCCGCGGCGCCAAACTGCTGCAAGCTTGCCAGCCACACCTGCATCAGCTCAAGCTCAATGACACGAAACTTCTGTCCGCGAAAAGTAATTGAACCATCGCGATTCATAATGCCAACAGCCTTGACAACTTTGTCACGTCCGATCTCAACGTCCTCAATCGTTGTCTTGTCTCCATTGCGTCCCTGACGAAAGGTGGCTCGCTGTTCCAGCTTCTGGAGTGCTTCACCCCATTCGCGAGCATGCAGTTGAAATGACGGCTGCGGCTCGGTCAGAACCTCAATCTGAAGCGTGTATCTGCTCTGCTGAGCGAACGCAGCATTTGACAAAAGCAGAGAAGCCAGAACTGACGTGACGAACAGCGCAAAAGGAGGTATTCCCATAGCGGTACCTTCCTGAAGGGACGACTAAAGCCTAGAAGCAAAACAGCTTCATTAAACGACGTCTCTATTTTGCAGCCAATGCTTCGTAAAAGCCAGACGACTTTTGCGAGGGCCAAGAGACTACGACATACGTTCCGACGCTTTAATGCACAGCAGCACGTCCAACAGTCTGCATGGCCGCATGTTGGCTGTGACGTTGCACAAACGCAGTTGATGAACCGCGGCGATTGACCGAAGTGGCTGGTTAAGAAGCCCAGCCAATTCCTAGCGGCGGTCCGAAAACCGCAATTGCACAAGTACGCGGTAAGTAAGTGAATCAAGTCATTGCAAAGCTCACTCGCTCACTCGTCGTGCTTGTATTGAGAAATTTTCCGCAACGGTTTTCGGACGCTTCTAATGTCACCCGAGTTTGCGGGGCAACACCCACACCCCGATCAACCGTTCAGTGCATCAGCAACATTCGTACGATATGCGGTCAAAGCTGGCAGAAAGCCAACCAATGCTCCCAACATCAAAAGAATCGGAAACAGCACAAACTCGTATGGGCTGATAAACCACGGGTCCAGCAACAATCCAGTTCTGGCACTAACAACGGGTGAAAAGGCAACCGCCAAACCGTGCCCCATCAGCCAGCCCATCAAACCGCCACCAATACACAACACGGCAGATTCGGCCAGTACAATCGAAAAGACGCTGCTGCGTCGAGCCCCCAGGGCACGCATGATTCCGATTTCACGTTTCCGATCCGACATGCTGTTGTAGATGCTCACAAAGATACTGATGCCCGAAACGATGATGATCATCCCGGTCAGCGCAATCAATGCCTTCTGAATGTTGCCCACAATATTGGTCATGAGTCGCTGGATCGGGCGAATTGGATTTACGGCAACCGCCTTTGAAGTGTTTTTTAGTTCCGACTGAAAGCGAACAGCGTCAAACGAAGAACGCGTCTTCACATACACCGCTGTGATTTCCTTCATGGCATCTGGAGTATCCATTCCATACCCCATTTGGGTGTCGCCGATTTCCTGACCTTTTTGCCGTTTGACTCGAAGCTGTTCAAGCTGCATCAAAGCCGACTGCAGTCGCTTGTTGTCGTTGCCGTAGAAATCTTTCAAACGAGCTTCAACTTCGTCAACAGGCTTCTGGTGACCTTCCAGCGTATACACTGCTTCAAGGTTCAGAAAAACACTTCGATCATTGGGCGTTCCAGTTTGCCGCAACACGGACACAACTTCAAACAATTCATCGTGCATCGTTTCGCTGTCGGCACTTCCATGAACAATGCTGAACTTGTCGCCGACTCGCCATTTGTTTTCGTAAGCAACCTGAGAGCCAATAACGGCGTCGTAGTGGCCGTTCAGCTGTCGAGTACCCGGCTGATTTTCAACTTCGTACATTTTCCCCGGAGTATACTCATTCAGAAAATACTCGTTTGTCGTGCCTACAATGGGGAACGCGCCATCTTCCGGTTTGGTGAAGTCGCCAAACGCCAGAGGAATGGCAGTTTCAATCCGCGGATCGTCCTTCAGTTGCTGCAGGTACATGAGCGGAAGATTTGCGATCGGAGGCTGAATTCGAAAGACGGAACTCAGAACCAACTGCAGGTCGCTGCCTTTCGCGCCAACGATCAGGTCGTAGGCAATCGTGCGCTGATTGAACACACTATCGACAGCACCCGAAATAACGATTACGACAACCATCAACATTACGCCCAGTGCTACGCTAAGCGCCGTCAACATCGAAGCCAGCCGCCGTTGCTTGACACTTTTCCAGGCTATTGAAAACAGGTTCATGCCGACACCTCGTTCAACGCCAGTTCGGGCTTGTTGAAATCAGCAAGCCTGTCGATTCGCTCGAACGTATTCGCCACTTCCATTGCGTGAGTCACCATCAACAACGTGACGTTGTGTTCTTCACACGTATCCTTGATCAGGTTCAAAATGAGATCCTGATTTGCTGGATCGACGTTCGCTGTAGGCTCGTCGGCCAGCAGCAGGGACGGCTTGTTGGCCATTGCACGAGCAACCGAGACTCGCTGCTGTTCACCGACCGACATTCTGCCTGGAAGATGGTCCAATCGGCCACCAAGCCCGACTCGTTCAAGCAACGAAATCGCAAAAGAGCGATCGACCCCGCGGCCGGAAAAAGACATGCCCAGCAACACGTTTTCCAAAGCCGTAAAGGCTGGCAGTAAATTGAATGTTTGAAACACAAAGCCGATCTTAGCCGCTCGGAAGCGATCCCGAGAAACCTCATGCAGAGCCGCTATGTCTCTGCCGTCGACGATCACCTTGCCGCTATCAGGGACCAAAATTCCTGAAATTACGTTCAGCAGCGTGGTCTTTCCGCCGCCACTGGAACCAACCAATGCCGCCTGTTCGCCCTGTTTCAGTTCGTACCGTTCTATCCCCAGCACTGGCAAACGGTTGCCGTTGGGTTCGCGGTAATATTTTTTAATATTGTCAAGTATCAGCGACATCTTCGAACCTACTGAAGTTGCCCGATACCATCACTGTGGTATCGGGCCTGGACTGATCAGGATTATTCGGCCTGAAACTTATACAACTGGCCGAAGGTTGTCGTGAAATACAACTCGCCGGACTCATCTTCGCCGAAGCTCATCACAGGCAGTTTTTCGCCAGTCAAACTGTAATTGGCAACAGTCCGGGTTCCGTCATGTTCAAGAGCCCACAGTAGACCTGTCACGTAGTCGGCATACACATACTTGCCAACTAAAGCAGGAACGGTTTTGCCCCGATAGACGCCTCCACCGGTAATCGACTTTCCAACGGTATGATGGTACTCCCAGACAGGATCGATCAGCTTGTCGGTCTTTTCATCATTTCCATCCGGACGAAACCAGTGCTTGGCTTCTCGGATGTTCCAGCCGTAGTTGCCGCCCTTTTCAATGATGTTAATTTCTTCCCACAGGTTCTGACCAACATCGCCAACCCACAGCTTTCCGGTTTCCCGGTCAAACGCCATCCGCCAGATATTTCGAAGTCCATAGGCATAGATTTCCGGCATTGCCATTAGCTTTTGACCTTTACGATCAACTGTAACCACGTGGTTAACGAATGGGTTGTCACTG
This sequence comes from Fuerstiella sp., assembly GCA_041689795.1. GTDB lineage: Bacteria > Planctomycetota > Planctomycetia > Planctomycetales > Planctomycetaceae > Fuerstiella. Next base: position 4,831 of record JBDNFN010000020.1, read on the forward strand.
GGAATCGCGTAGCCTTTGCCATCCTGTTTTCCATCGACGTCGATTCGTAGAATCGACCCCAGCAACGTTCTCAGATTTTGACCGTTACCTTCCGGATCATTGCCACTGCCACCGTCGCCGAGACCAATATAAAGATACCCATCAGGACCGAAAGCGATGGTGCCACCGTTGTGGTTCCAAAATGGTTGCGGAATCTTCAGTATCACTTCTTCTGATTCCGGATCGGCCACGGTCGAAGACCCTTTGGCCAAAGTGAAACGTGAAACAAACGACGTGTGTTCTTCAGATGCTGTTGTGTAATAAACAAACAACTGTCCGTTATCTTTGAATTTTGGATGAAAAGCGAATCCCAGAAGTCCCTCTTCGTTCTGGTTGTCCCTGTACCGACATCGTTCATTGATGTCCAAAAACACAGAGGCTTCTTCAACTTCCGCATCGTTCGGGAATACCTTGATAATCCCGTCTTGTTCAGCAACAAAAACTCGACTGCTGCCGTCGCCGGCATGAGTCACCACGATTGGCCGTTCGAAAACAAGGTTTTCAAAAGCACGCACAGCCTTTACCGGAAGGGGGTTTTCCTTAACCTTGTCTTCTGCCTGCACAGCAAAAAGACACGTCGAAACGCCTGATATTAAGGCGGCCATTGCCAACATTTTTTTCACAATCTTCTCCACGAGAACTCGGACCTGGGGAAATTTCCGCACGTCTTCAAAACGCGGGAAGATGCTTAAAAGCAATGAAACTAGTGGCTTCTACCAATAGTAAACCCCTATAGCAACCTATGACCAGTGCTTCCGGGTGTCGGCGTGCATCCGCTGGTTGGGACGTGAACCTAAAGTACGAGGCTTTTCCAGAGTGTATGCCAGTTGTTGTTAATGTTGTGAGCTCGCAGTGCTGTGACGGCCGACTCGCCGGCCGGTGACCAGTGCATGCCGGGGC
>JBDNFN010000021.1:0-5814 GCA_041689795.1 Fuerstiella sp.
CCGGTATTCGGCCGCCACGCGACCTGATGCGCGAGTTTTCCCCACGACGCGAACTGCTCGCGATGCGTCGTTCCCCAGGTCGAACCGCGATCGACGAGATGGGTCCGTCCGTAGAAATTCGCGACGCTCGCCATGATCACGTTTTCCGCCGGCCGAGCCTTGATCGGCGCCGGGCGCGAGTGGCCGTAGCTCAGCATCATCACGTAGTAATCTTTGTCCGGATAACGCTTCCTGAGCAGGGCGGCGAGCTGATTGGCAAAAGTCACATGCCGGTCGGACAAGGCCGGGCGCTCTTCGCGAAAATGCAGCCAATGCATCAAGCGCGGCTCGCCGTCCGGGTGATCCCAAGCGCGGCAGTTTTCGCAGACGCAATGCCCGCTCGACCAGCCGTCGTTCGGCGAACCGTTGAAGACGGTCGCGTTTGGATCCTGTTCGAGCTGGTGTTTGACATCGGCGAGCCACTGTTTCCAAACCGCCGGGTTTGACTGGCAAAGCTTCACGTTCTTCGGGCTCGGATGCGTGCCGCGCGTTCCGTCGGGCTGGAGCGCGAAAAGCTCCGGCTGAGTTTCGTACAATCGCTCCCACCAATCGCGGAAAGCATGCCCTCCCGCCATGCTAAGCGATCCAAGTTGCAACCTCTGAGCCCGCGTCCAATCGTGCGCTCTTCCATAACCTTTGTTGCTCAGCTGAGAGAAATTAAAGGCGCCGCCCCGGGCGCGAATCTGTGGGTGATAACGAAATTCGAACGGCTCGATGGCAATGGTTTTCCGTGGCGGAACATCCTCGCCCAGCTCCCCCGGCCAGAACCAGCGCACACCCAGACGGTCCTGAAGAAACGTGTAAACCGCGTTCGTTGTCCCGTACTCCAGTTGCCGCCCGACGATCGGTTCGTCGATCCCCTCGACCGTAAGATTTTTCGGATCCCAACGATCCCGACCCGCAATGACGAGGTGGTTCTCGTTCGCCGCGATAAGAATTTCCTCCGGGTGTTGAAAGTCGAAGTCGATATTGGGAAACAGCGATTTGAGCGCCGGTTGGTAACCCACCCAGATCGCTCGCTCTGGCAACTGCTGGGGTTTGCCTTCGAATAATTCCGGCCGGACGCCGCAGGCTTTTTCAATGTAATCCGCAAGCTCAACGGCAGCTTCGCGAGTGAGCGGCGGCGCATCGGCGAAGAGAATCAGAGGAGCCGGGGCGACACCGGCTTTCTGATCGACGAGGACGAATGGGGCAGCGTCAACAACCGCCGGCAGAAGCAGGAGACCGCAGAATATTGCGAGCGACATGTTCTTCATGCGGGGTTTCTTAAATAGTCAGGAAATCTGAGTCCGGCCGGTGGCTTGATGGCTTTGCTCAAACGCCTCGGCAATGCGATCGAGCGCCTTCTGAATGATCGCCAGTTCTTCAGGCTCCAGCGCGTTGTAAAGGACATTACGGATTTCTTCCGAGTTCTCCCTGAGTTGTGCGTGACGCGCCTGTCCGTTTTTGGTCAGAAACACTTGCCATGCGCGCCGGTCGGACGGGTGCGGCTGACGCTCGACCAGACCATTGCGTTCGAGCAGCTCGATCATCGTCCCGATTGTCCGCGCGTCCGACGAACACCGAGCCGACAGTTCCTTCTGAGTGATGCCGTCTTCTTCCGCAAGATAAGACAGCAGGACGTACTGATCCGCCGTCGTCTCGAACTGCAGGAAGTGTCGATTCGAATGACGATGCAGGGCGAAATACGCCGCTCGCAGCCGCATCTGGAGCGTCTCGCAATACCGTTTCGGTTTGGGCATTGGCATGGGTCGTCGGACACTTGAAGTAATAGGTACACGGAGCATATTGTTTGTGAGAATAAGCTAACGGCCGTTTGACGTCAAGCAGCAAGCTGGAGTGCTATGAACAAAGTGATCATCACCGTTGCGTTGAATGGCAGCCTGCCGACGAAAGAGATGAACCCACACGTCCCGATGACTCCCAGAGAGCTGGGTGTCACAGCGGCGAAGTGTCAGGAGTCGGGTGCCGCTATCGCCCACGTCCATGCGCGCGATAGCGACGGGCGTCCGACGTTGGACCCGGAAGTTTTCGAACGCATTCATGCCGAAATTTCCGCGAGAACTGACCTCATCGTTCAGATATCCACCGGCGCCCGCGCAGGAACGGACACGGAAGAACGGGCTGAGCCCGTACGACGAATCCGGCCGGAGATGGCTTCGCTGACAACGGGGTCGATGAACTTTCCGAAGCAGGTGTATTCGAATTCCTTCGAGGTCGTCGAACGACTGGCCGCGGTGATGAAAGACGCAGGGACCAAGCCGGAGATGGAAATCTTCGAAGCGGGGATGATTGAGAACGCCCTGCTACTGGTCAACGGCGGACTCGCGGAGCCACCATTACACTTTGACTTTGTGCTGGGGAGTCGTGGGTCGCAACCGGCGACCGCGCGTCAACTGATGTTCCTGAGCGAATCAATCCCAAGCGATGCAACCTGGACGGTGGCGGCCCTCGGTCGCTGGCAATTGCCGATGGGTATTCTGGCGATCGGGATGGGCGGACACGTCCGCGTGGGTCTGGAAGACAACCTCTATTACCGATACGGCGAACCTGCCAGTAACGAACAACTTGTCGCCCGCATGGCACGCATTTCCGAAGAGTCGGAACGGGGAGTCGCCACGCCCGACGAGGCTCGAAGAATGCTGAACATTCAAAAGGTGCCGCAATGACTGTCGATGACGTCCGGAAGGTTGCTGTGATTGGCGGCGCTGGCCTGATGGGGCATGGTATTGCCCTTGAATTTGCGCTGGCAGGATTTCATGTATCACTCAGCGACGTCGATGAGGATGCGTTGAATCGTGGATGGGACAGGATTCACGAAAGCCTGCAGCTCCTGCAGCAATGCGGGCTCGCCAAACCAGATACGGCTGACGCGGCGCTGGGGCTGATCGAGGCCGGTACCGACCTGCGTGCGGCGGTCGATGATGTCGATGTCGTCGTGGAGTCCATTGATGAAAACCTCGAACAAAAACGAGCTGTGTTTCGGCAGCTCGATGAGTACTGTCCACCGCATGCGATTTTGACAAGCAATTCATCGGGTTTCACTCCCAGTCTGATGGCCGAGGCGACGACGCGTCCGCAACAGTTTCTCGGAATGCACTACTTCAATCCGCCCTATCTGATCCCGCTCGTCGAAGTGATCCGCGGTGAGCAAACCTCAGATGCGACGGTGGAGCTGATGACTTCACTCTTGAAACGACTGGGAAAAACTCCCGTTCTGGTGCGCCGGGAAGTACCCGGCTTTATCGCGAATCGGATTCAGGCAGCGGTGTGGCGGGAAATCCTGCATCTCGTCGCCGATGGCGTCGCCACGCCCGAGGATATCGACCTGGTCATGACATCCAGCATCGGAAGGCGCTGGTCGGTCGCCGGACCGTTCGAAATTACCGATCTGGCCGGACTCGATCTGAAGCAGGCGATCCTCACCGAGTTACTCCCCTCGCTCGCTTCATCAGCAGATGTACCCGCGATTCTCAATGAGAAGGTCGAGCAGGGAAATCTGGGAGTTAAAACCGGAAACGGCTTCCGCGAATGGACTCCGGAGAAAGTTCGCGATGTCAAAGAGCGTCTGGCCCGGGCACTCACGAAAATCGCACAATGGGACGAACAACCATGAGCCGACCATCCGGGTGGCGAATGATTCGGGAGGTCGGTCCAGGGATCGCGGTCGCCGCCACAGGCGTAGGTGCTGCCGACCTGGTTTCCTCGTCCGTCGCCGGTTCCCGGTACGGCATGACTCTGGCCTGGGCGATCGTTATCGGGGCGGGATTGAAATTCGTGCTGAACGAAGGCGTTGCACGCTGGCACCTGGCAACAGGTTCGAGCGTTGTCCAGGGCTGGGCCCGCCATTGGGGAATGACCTGGCTTTTCGCTTTCCTGGGATACCTGATTGTCTGGTCGATCGTCGTTTGCGGAGGATTGATGGTCGCTGCGGGGCTGGCGGCAAATTCAGTGTTCCCCGGCTTGTCGCGAGAAGCCTGGGGTGCCATTCAAGGATTGTTGGCATTGGCTCTCGTTTGGTTGGGATCCTACGACGCCTTCGAGCGACTGATGAAGATCATGATTGCTGTGATGTTCGTGACGATCGTCGGCAGCGCCGTGGTGGCGGGATTTTCCTCGACTCAACCGTTAGCCGCTCCCGACATTTCGGCAGGAAGCTTACCCTTGAGCCTCGCGCTGATTGGTGGTGTCGGCGGAAGCGTGACGATGTTGATCTATGGTTACTGGATGGAGCAAAAGCAATGGACCACGCCCAGCAGTCTCACCATGGTGCGCGTCGATCTGGCGGTCGCCTACGGGCTCACCGGGCTTGTGGCGACTGGGGTCATGCTGTTGGCGAGCGAGATTCTGTTGCCGAAAGGGGTCCGTGTTGAAGGACAACAGGGACTGATTGTGATGGCATCCGTCCTTCAGCAATCGTTTGGCGACGCCGGGAAGTGGATCTTTCTGGTTGGCTTCTGGGCCGCCGCTTTCAGTTCACTCATCGGCGTTCTCCAGGGAGCGCCCTATCTGTTTGCTGATTTGATGCACTGCTGGCGGTCGAACAACGAGGAGCAGTTCGACTATTCCAGCGCGGCTCGCAGCACGGATTATCGCGTCTTTCTCGTGGGCGTTGCCCTTCTCGGCATGCTTTTGTTGTTCTATGACAAGCCGATTCTGATTGTCGTTATCTATGCAGTGCTCAGTTCTCTGTTCATGCCGATTCTGACCGTGGCCCTGTTAATTATGAACAATCGCGCAGCCCTTGTTGGCGATGAATATCGCAATGGATGGCTGACGAACGTGTCGCTGATACTTGCCATCGGACTTTTCTTTTATCTCGCCATCGTTGCTGTGGTGCAGCAATTCACCACGGTTGCGGGTTAGTCGTGTCACCACTTGTTGCAAAGTCTCCGTTCGTAATTCGGATGAGGTTTTTGACCGGACGCGATCAGGATTTCATCCTGTATATCGCGTTGTTTCAGGTCGGATCAAACCGGCAAACGCACCGAGTCCCTTGCCGGGAGAGCCTTCCGTTGACACTGGGATGTACTGGGATTGCTTCTCGAAGGGTCACAAAGTTCACACAGGAATGACAACGCAGGAAAGGCAACCGGTTGTCATCTTCGAGAAGCGTCTTCGCATTCTGTCCGGGACTTCACGATGCAAAATCGGTTTTCCGATGGTAGCTACACGATTTCCGGGCAGAGCCTACGAAATCAACTGAGGGATCGGACGGATAGTGTTGAGGTAACTGGCAATGTCACTCGGGATGCCGCTTGTGATACGCAGTTCGCCAAGGTCGAGCAGTGTGCTCATGATCGTGGCGGCCATGTTCTCCGTTGTGACGACATCCCCCTTCGGCACGGATGCCAGGCGGTCCGAGCCGCCGATGATCTGCCCCATCGGCAGACCTCCGCCAATGAATGCCAGCGTACAGAGATCGCCCCAATGACCACGGCCGCCGGTGTCGCTGATTTGTGGTGTCCGACCGAACTCGCCCGTGATCACCAGCAGCACCTTTTCGCTCAAGCCCCGGTCTTCCAGATCCTGAAGGAAGGCTGTCACAGCTTTATCGAGCGCGGGCCCAAGCACCGGCATGCCATTAGTGATGCTGACATTGTTCTGATTGCCGTGCATGTCCCACCCCACACTGGCAACCGTGACGAAGCGACAGTCGGCTTCAATCAGCCGGCGAGCCAGCAGCATCTGCTTGCCGAGGGAATCCGGTGATGCGGCCCGTCTCTTCTTCTGCAATTGCCGCGGAAGCCGGAACCGGCTCGTGTCGTAGCGGGC
>JBDNFN010000022.1:0-19076 GCA_041689795.1 Fuerstiella sp.
ACCTTTCGTGGTTTCGTCGTGAACCAATCAACACACGGAGGGTCGTTTCTTTTTGGCTCCCACATCAAGGCTGATAACCACAGTCGTTATCAAAGCTTACGCCGAGAACAAGCCCCGAAGTGGCGCTGCCCCGATAGGTAGGGTGGTGTTTATACCGGAGCCGACGTTCGGCGACCTGAAACCTGAGGATGGAACGGCGAAGTGCTGTGACATTTCCGATCAGTTAAACTGCGCACGTCATAACGATCGTTCCGTAGCTCACAGTGATGCTGAAAGAATGCTCGCCCGCCGTCGATAACTCGCGGTATGACCCCATTTCAGCTCCAACTTGATTCACTGAACGAGCACAACCTGCTGGTGATGCAGGCGTATGCTTTGCGAGCTGCAACGCAGAAGGCCACCACAGAAACCTTTGATGGCTGGCTGGATCGAATCAACGAAATCCCCAATTTTGCCAAGGAAGACCTGACTCGGCAGCATGGCCAGCTGATTGCTCTGGGCTTCCTGCAATTCGAAATCTCCGGCAGCAATGTCGGCCTGCGTTACCAAATCAGTACAAAAGGTAAACAGGCTTTAGAAAAAGCACTGGCAAAAGATGCCGATGCTGATGAGGATGAAGACCAGATGTCTGACGAGGACTTCAACTCAGAACTTGTCGACGCCGCGTAAACGGCACGCGAAAAGCGTGCTCTCCCGGCAAATTGCACGCCCAGAACATTGACATGTTTCGCACAGGTAGATACTCCGCTCGATAACAAGCACGCCACGTTTCCAACCGCAAAGCTGTAGAGCAACGTTTTACCGAGTAGTTCCGAAGCTCCGATTCGGACAGAGTTGCACAAGACCGTTCGTTCAGAATTCGATTACCAGCTGCTGAGCTTCCTTCAGCAACTTAGAACGAATGAACACACAGTCTCGAACCGTCGCGTCTGCGCCGACGATCGGAATAACCAGACGCACATAGCCGCCTTCTACCGGAAGAAATCCTGTTAGCGAACCCGGAATCGATTTTCGATATCCGTCGCTGCCAACAACAACGCCTTCAAGGTCGGCAATGTTGTAACGCTTGACTTGTTCCAGCAGGCAAATCTGAATAATGATCCTGTAGGGTTCACCGGCGGCAGGTTGAGCCGGTTCGGTCCATACCGAAAAACTTCCTTTCGAAACAGCTGTTGGCGGCGCTGGATTTTTCGCAGGTTGGGTGCGTTTAGGTTCCACTTCCCTCGCCTGGCCCTCACTGCGTGACAAACGCTCTCCATTCGGTGCAAACTGATCGACCACGGATTCACTTAGAGCGACCTCTTTTTCTTCGAAAGCCGCTTGAGATTCCTTGACCGGTTCTGCTGCACGTTTGGGTTCGGACACCGGCTGAGGATCCGGCATCACAACTTCGAAAGGTGGACTTTCGACGTCATCAACATCTGCCAGTGTGGCATTGATCAGCAGACTCGCCGTCTTTTCCGGACCGTGTACAATGATCGCCGTCAACGCCAGCAACAGCAACCAATGCACGTAAAAGGTTGTGAACCAGGTGGCCCAACGTTTTCTAACAACAACGCGTTTTAACCATGCCGCGTAGTGCTCTTCTTCCTTCTGCGGTGGCTCTGATAAACTGAATGGTGTGGAAGCATTAGCGAAATCCGTTACAGGCTGAAGATCTTTCAACACAAGACCAACCGATTCAGTCTTCGACCAACTTTGTTCTTTTGACTTTGCAGCACTGGAACTGGTTTTGGACGCCCTTTTCTCTAAACCGAAGAAAGGCGTTTCCGCAACCAAGGGCATGAAACTGCTGGAAGTCATGCCGCCATCCAACCGCTCAGTCGGCACATATTGTGGCGATACACCAACGATCGTCGGGGACTTTGCACCAGAACGTTTTCGCTTCTGCTTCCCGGTTTGGGAGGCTTTATCATTGTCAGCAAATCCAGCACTGTCGTTCGGTTTCAGACTGTCGTTCGGCTTCAGACTGTCGTTCGGTTTGACTCTATCACTCCAACTGGCACCGCCATTTGGACTGGCACCGTTTTTCTGCCTGAAGCAAGTTGCCGGCGGGACAGCGATGTCTGCGTCTTTGGCGCGGTCAACCTCAGCAGGTGTCGACGACGCATTCCCTGAAAGCATCTGCTCGGATCCTGTTTCTTCAGACGCCGGTTCCAGAACAGCCATGATAGATGCAGTTGGAACCTGTTCGCCTGATTTACTTTGCTCGTATTTCTGCTCCAGAATCTTTTTCCACTGAACCGATTGCCTGTCTTTTTTCGAGTCAATCCTGTTCAGGCAGCGTTGTGACACAGTTGGTGGTGCAGGGGATGCTGGCTGTGTCGAAGTTTCAACTGACGTCGCGGCTTTCTGCTGTTCGCTCATCGTAGGTAATCGCGGCTGATCAACAACGGCTCTGGTCTCGAAAGCTGCGTTGTGAGCATCATGATCTGCTCCAGAAAACTGCAGCATCTGTGGCACGCCACAATCAATGACGACCTGTGTTGCAAAGGCCAATGTTGCCGAGTTGAACTGCGCAACCTGGCCAGCGATATCGCGTTCAGACACACCTATGCCGATCCCTGATGACTGTAGCGGCGGCAAGGACGAATCGTGTTCTTTTCCAGACTGAATCACGTGCGTGTTCCTGACCTTTGATTTCTGCCAACGACAAATAGTGCGACTACAGACGCTGACGAGGCCCGGTCAAACTTACTGGCGTACAAAAGTGAACTCACGGGTGTGCCGAATTCCTTCGGGCAGTTTTTTGAACTGTTTTGCAATACGAAATCGTCGCACTTCATCTGGCGAATCGAGGAATACAAACACAAGGTGGTACACACTTCCTGAGATCGAATATTCGTTACCAAAGTTTACTCGAGCCGCGAATGCGTTGCCTCGAATGCCCACCATCTGCTGAACCCACCATTCATCATCCGGCAGATCCGATCGCACCAACGCGACCGGCCAGCCCTTTGCCTGAGTCACCGCGACAAGATTTTCCATGCGCAACACAGCACGAGATTCCAATGGTTGTTGAAGGATTACGTCTACCAGAATTTCCGGAGGCGTTTCTCCAAACGTACCACTTAACAACATCCGACTGCTGTTCGTCGAAGTGGTAGACACCGTCAGTTCGTCCTGAACTTTCCGGCCCTGCGCGTCGGCTTTTGCTTTTGCTATACGTGATCGAGGCGTTCGGTTGCCAGCGCGAGTCGATACATCTTCCGGCTTTCCTGCCGACGCGTCCGCAACAACTGTCGCTTCGGTCTCATGATCATTCTCCGTTGAAGCCTTAGACTTCGGCACGATCACAATTGGCGGAATGGCAGTTCCGGCCATCGCTCCATTGCCTCCGTGCGTCAATGCCAGGTGTCCCGTCGAATCAAAATACGATGGAGCTCTAATAATCGGCTCGATAAAGTCCTCAACAGGTTTTGCCAGTCCGGCCATCGCACTGATTCCGGACGGCATCGGCACAAATTCAGACAATATCGGCGATCGCGTGTCGGCGTGAGTTTCCTCTAAACCGGCCATGTCCAGAACAGCATCGGCATCGCTGATTTCTGCCGCTATAAATCGGGGCTCGCCAATGTCCACCGCGAACCGCGCCGATTCATTTTCCGACGGACGCATCGCGATGCGCGTATTGTGTGAAGTTGCCTGGTTCCGCTTAGCCAATTCAGACAGACCGAAATCTGCCTTCGCGACCGCACATTCGGGAATTATTTCGTCCACGTGAACTTTCGGACGAGGCGAATCCAACTTCACATCGACAATCGAAAAATCGTCTTCGAATTCAACATCGGAACTTAGATAGGGCAGTAACAACACAAGACACAACGGCCCCGCCAGCAACGCAGCGGCGCCAAATATCGTGACGTGGGGGTAGTATTTTGCTTTCACAGGAACCATATCCCTTACACAAACCGAGCTTTAAAATGGCTTGCTCGACAAAGGTGCTTCTTCAGCTCCACAGGTGCATCGTCAGGTGGGGCATTGTCGCGCAGTAACTGAATGTCGTATTGACAGCTCGCCCAGACAACACATTTGCCGAGCGCGTTCACAAAGGGTGAATACGCGTTGGGGAAACATACCTACCGCAACTGAAATCTACTTCGGGAAACTCGCGGCGCGGGACGGAATACTGCGACAGCATGTCGGTCAGTAAATTAAGGAAAGAGTTACGTGTAAGGCGAACGCTGACGAAGCAAGCGATTGGGCCAGACAGCAAATGAATGCGGTTGTCGGATGCATCATCCACATATCCAAATGTTCAGTGCCGAACGTCGCAGGCACTACAAACGGAAACTGCGGAATCTTCGTCGCACACGGAAATTTCGAAAACTCCACTGCTGGTTTACTCGAAGCTTTCTTTCGGCAATACGCGGCGGCGCAATGTTTCGATTCTGCAACCTATGTTTCTGCCAGTCATCGTTTCAACTACGCAGCTCTTGCATCAGTATTTTGTGAGCCGCGAACGAATTCAAAATTAACCACGGCATTCAAAGATAGAACGTCGCCATGACCACGTCAACCAGTACAAATAATCCAAAACAACTTCGAAGCCAGTTCCGATTCCAGCCAGCTCAGTCACCTCCAACCGAGCCGTATTCCGCAGCACAACCGAAAGCTCCGAAGACTCGGCCGCGAGGTCGTTTTTTAATTGCCGGTCTGATGTTTGCTGCCTGCAGTGCGGGCGTCGCGACGGTCTGGGATTCACTGCTACGCTACCAGGCTTACGGTGTTGTTACCGGCAAGGTGATTGAAATCTCGGCTCCTATCAGCGGCGTGCTGCAATACATCCACGTTCGCGAAGGCGACGAAGTTCGGCAGCAGGGTCGCCTCGGCACAGTCTTCGATCTTGAAAACGACCAACGTCTCGGTCGCATTGCCGACGAACTGCGAGTGGCCGAAGCCACTTTGCACTCCGAAATTGCCAAAGTGCAATGGCAGTCTCAGGTACAGGATACGGAAATGTCAAAGTCACTGGCTGACTTCTACGAAGGAGCCGGACAGGTGTTCGAAACGAACGGTGATCTGGGTGTGATTCGTAACGAACTGGAAAGAACCCGCATTCTGATCGAAAGCAAAGCAGCTCGCGAAGTGGACCTGAAGACACAAACAATTCAGGAACAGGCTCAGCAGGAAAAGCTGGCTTCTGTTCAACAGGCCCTGAAGGTTTTGAAAGATCGAGCTGAAGCAGCCGCAAACAGCCCGCGACTTGGTGCCGAACAGATTGCACCACTGATTGCGAAAGTCGACATGCTGCTGAATGAAACTCAGCGTATCCGAGACTGGGCTTCTCAGGGAGACCTGCGAGCTCCGGTAAACGGTACCGTGTTGCATCGTCATCATCCGGCCGGCGAATGCGTTAAATCACACGAACCACTGTTTTCAGTCATCGAAGAAGCATCTCTAGAGATTGAAATGTACCTGCCTCAGGAAATGACGGACAAATACAAAGTGGGCGACACAATTCGACTGAAGATTGAACCGTTTCCTGAACTGGTGCCATGCATAGTAACAGCAATCGGTGGCGCACACCGTCAGCCGCCAAGCAACATCGAAGTCTTCTATCGCAAGGACGTCAAGCTGTTGCCGATCAAAGTTCAGCCGCCAGCAAACTTTGCCGGCGATAAGAGAATGTCAATCGGTGCCGTCGCCAAACTGCCTCATTTTGCGGGCCGCGGCTAACACATCTCTGTAGTAGTACAGAGCAATCTAAAACAGGTGTGGCGGTCATCAACTGCTGCTCAAACATAAGCTTCTGTTTCTTAACATTTAAAGTCATTCGGCAGCAACGCTACAACCTGAGCACACACCTTGATCTTTGCTGTTTTCAGTCAACGCCAAGCGTTAGAAAAAGAACAAGGAATTAAACAATGGGTACAATCAATACCCTTATCGTTGATGACAACCCGTGGTCACTTCAGACCACAATTTCAACATTGGAGGATGCGGAACGATCATACATCGTCGCTGCATCCAACGCAGAAGCGTGGAATGCACTCGAAGCAGACCCGACCATTTCCCTGGTGCTGGTCAGATGCATCGGCAAGCAGATTCAGGGAACGGACCTGTGCCGAAAGATTCGCAGTTTCCGCTCACGTGAAAAACTCTGCGTGATTGTGATCCTTGAACAAAGTGAACTCAGCAGTGGCGCCGAGGCGTTGATTGCCGGTGCATCAGACCTACTGGTGGCACCGTTTGAACCTCGCGAACTACGGATGCGAGCCAGCATTATTCCGGCCGACCAAACACTGCGAATTGACAAACCACATTCTCTGGCCGAATTGGGTTCGGATGTTGTTGCAGAACCGAAAATGTTTGTCCCGGAATTCGACGCGAAGTCGGGAAGATTTACGTTCGGTCGTTTCGAAAATCTCATTGAACGCTGGGAAGACGATCCCGATACAAAACGCATCCCATTGGATAGGATCATCGTCTGTCCGGAATGCGAAGCAATTCCCACCTTCCGCCTTGGTTGCGGAGCGTGCGGAAGTGCATGGATTGAACAGGAAGTGCTGATTCATCACTACGCGTGTGCTCATGTGGGACCGGAAACAGAATTCTACGCAGACTCGGGACTGACGTGTCCGAAGTGTCGACTTAACGATCTTGTCACCGGATCCGACTTTGATCAAATCAAAGGCTGTCGCAAGTGTTCAGACTGCAATGCGACTTTTAATCAGGCCGAGATGATTGGGCATTGTGTCTCGTGCCAACACCGATTCCATGCGTCGGAAGGCAAGGTGCAGGACATTTATGGTTATCAGGTTGGAGCGTCACCATATTCGGCGAAAATCTCGGCGCCAAACTTCCACAGCATCGATGCCAGGACAAACTCCGCGCTGTCGCGATAGTTTCATGTTTGGCACCTGCAATTCAATACCAGCCTCTCTCTTTTTAAGCGTTTCGCTTAGGTGAATAGTCAGTCATGGAATTTCATAGCGCTCATTTTGACGAAGGGCTAAACGTTCCAAGCTCCCTTTACAGCGTTAAGGCAAGTACGAGACTTGTGGAAGTGTTTCAGCGAACGGCAGAAAGTGGCCGTCCCTATCTTTTTGTCGAAGACGAAGATGGGCAACCAATCGGCGTTTTGGCTGCAGCCGACATTTTGCAAAAGATCACTCGTCCAAATCCGTTTGAAATGCGACGGCGGATGGACATGCCGGCGGACTCGGCGTTGCAAGGCAGGATTGAAATGCCCAGCGGCGAGTTTTTCAGTGATCCCGAAGGATCGCACGACTACACCAAGGTTTCACTGAATGGAAAACTGCTGGGTGTGATTACCGACACCGATGTTTTGATCAGCTGGAAGTCAATTCAACAAACCGTTGAGAATTCGCAGGGCGACGCCGTGACCGACCTGCCCAATCGAGCATCATTCGACTATCACCTGGAAGCCGACTGCAACCGAGCGGAACGCTGGCAGCATTCCGTATCTGCATTGCTGGTAGACCTAGACCACTTTAAGCAAATCAACGACACATTCGGTCATGCGTCCGGCGACTCTGCATTGCATGTTGTCGCCCAGGCTTTGAGAGCATCGCTGAGATCTTGCGACATGGTTACTCGCTTTGTCGGGGATGAATTTGCTGTGGTCTGCAGCGGATGTCGCCCCGGCGAAATTGATATTGTGCTCCGCCGCATCCGCGAAACAGTGCTGGCGTTACAGACGGATCCATCGACGCCACGACCGATTCCAATAATTTCGGTTGGTGCGACTGTCGCTCATAACCTGCAGGAGATCTCAGATCCTGCAGATCTGGTAAGCATCGCCGACCAGGCTTTGTAAGCCTCCAAAGAAGCAGGTCGCAACCGCGCCTATAACGTGGAACTGAGTATTGGTGGCTCAAACGCCCCTATCTTTGCGGAAGATCATTTTTTTAGTCCAATCCCTGTTTGATCCAATGAAAATCCAGTCAACGTTTGCTGGAGAAAAATCTGAACTGGACTGTCGGAGTGCTGTGATATCATGTTAGTTGAATGGTCTTCCTGGGTGTGCAGCCTTCGTCCGGACGAACTATTGCTGGTTCTGGGAGGACTGCTGCTGGTTGACGCTCCGCGATACGCTTACAGCGTTTTGGCGATGGCGCTGTGGGACATTATCAAATACACATGGACCAGAAGTCTTCCCGGCCCTGGCGTTATTGACTTTGGCTATCAGCCCAGCGTCAGCGTAGTAATTGCGGGGCACAACGAGGCCGACACAATTCAACAAACGATGCAGTCGGTGCTGAACGGGTATCCGAACGTGCAGCTGATTGTTGTGGACGATGGTTCAACCGACAGAATGGCCCAAGCCGCGATGGAGTTCGCTGAAGGGCGACCGCAGATCACAGTATTGAGATCAATGGATCGTGGCGGCAAGTCGTCGGCACTTAATATAGGGTTGGCGCACGCCAGCGGCGAAGTGCTGGTAACCGTTGACGCCGATTCCAGACTTGGTGAAGGTTCAATCTATGAACTGGTCCAGCCACTTCAGGACTGCAAAGTTGCGGCAGTATCTGCAACGGTACTGGCATGGAATCCGTTTTCCAGCCTTGCAGCAATGTTGCAGGCTTACGAATACCGTCAGACCATTTTCATCAGCCGAATGACGCGAGGTCGAATGGGGGTGCTGGGAATTGTGTCCGGGGCATTCGGAGCATTCCGAACAAGCGTTCTTAAGCAGCTCGGCGGATGGGACGTCGGCCCCGGAGAAGACGGAGATCTTGTTCTACGGCTTCGCAAAGCAGGCTATTCGATAGAAAATGCTCCGTACGCACATTGTTATACAAATGTGCCGACATCATGGGTCCGCCTGTTCTGGCAGCGCTGTCGCTGGGACCGTACCGTGATCACTTTCGAATGTCGCAAACACAACGATATGGGCATTCCATTCACTGCAAACTTTCGCTGGTCGAATTTCGTTCTGATGCTGGAACGATGGTTCTTTAACGTAATCTGTGTCTATACGTTTTGGCTGTACGGCATCTGGGTGCTGATCGTCTACCCATCGAGTTCCATCTACATTCTGATGTTGCTTTATTGCTGCGGATTATGCGTCGAACTGTTGCAGGTGCTGGCACTGCTGTTCTATTCCGACCGGCCATTACACGATATGAAGCTTTTGTTGGTGCTGCCGTTGTATCCGATGTATCAGGTGTTCATGAAGGCCGTAAATCTGTTCGCGCTGACTCAAGAAATCTTCTTCCGCGAATCCGGCGATGACAACTTTGTGCCACTTAAAGTGCGAACCGCCACCTGGAGATGGTAAGCAGGCAACTCAAACCGCAATACATTTTAGAAACCTCAGCCGCTGCAACACGGCTGTATTTTTTTTTGCAATCCCAGTAGCCGGTCAACCTGCTAAAGACACCCTGCTGTAAGCTGTTCAAAAACCGCTCCCGCTAACTTCTGAATCCAGGCACGACGCGAGTGAGTGTTTTTTCCAATGGCTGATCTTACTTGCTCGCGCCGCGCGCCTGTAAATTTCCAATTTCAGGACCGCCTCTTGTTGCGAGCTTTGAATTCAGAGACACTCGTACTCACGGAGAATCGCTTTTAAACAGAGCTACGCTCTTGTCCTGCGAACACTCAACGCCAACAAGTCAAGTTCCGGCAAATGCGAAACTTACTGACAAACCCTGCGTGACACTAAACCTGCAGATTGAAAACTGAGTTGGCGTGCTTCCGTGCTGGTCGCGAATTGACGAGCTTACTCACCGCGCCTAAAGTAGACGATTCCATTCGTGTCAGTAGTTTCTGCTGTCGCATGTTTGCCCGTCGATTTCTGTACTCTGTATCGCATGTCTGATCAAATCGCTGACGACGCTAACGCGTTAAACCAGTCTCCTTTGGAAACGCCCGTCCAGTTTGTTCCCGAAGTGGGACCTCAGCGCGCTGTGTTGCTGGCAAAACTGGGAATCAACACGGCTCTCGACCTGTTGTTTCATATGCCTCACAGCGTGAACGACTTCAGCGATCTGCGACCGGCTGAAAAACTGGAAAAGGATCTTGAACAGTCGGTACATGGTCGAGTCGTCGATCGAGACATTCGCAATTTAACAAAGGGACGAACAATTGTTGGAATCCTGCTGGATTGCAACAGTCAGTTTGTAAGAGGCACCTGGTTTAATCAGCCGTGGATGCTGAAAAAGTTTCAGGACGGTGATCACGTCATCTTCAGCGGAAAGCCGAGCCGCAAATCCGGCCGATGGGAATTCGGGAACCCTCGAGTTCACTGGCTGGCAGAAGAAGACACCGACGAAGATGTCGAAGGTACCGTCGGAGTTCTGCCCAGATATGCTCTGACGGACGGCATCAAGATGGACCAGATGCGCCGCATGACAAAATCAGCTTTGGAACATTTTGCTCAGTACGTTGTCGATCCTTTACCCGAATACTATCGAGAACATCACAGCCTGCCGGAATTAAAAACGGCAATGACGTGGCTACATGCACCGCTGTCGGCAAAGCTGTTCGAAGCCGGACGCGATCGTCTTATTCTGGACGACCTGTTCGAATTTCAACTCGGACTGGCTTTACGCCGACGCATTTGGGGTACAAATTCTCGATCTTATCCGGTGGACGTTACCGCAAAAATTGATGCTCGCATTCGTCGGCTGTTCGAATTTCGCTTCACTAATGGTCAAAATCAGGTGGTTAAGGAACTCGCCGTAGATCTGGCGAAACCTCAGCCCATGCACCGTCTGCTGCAGGCCGATGTTGGCGCCGGAAAAACGGCGATCGCCGTTTACGCAATGCTGGCCGCTGTGGCTGCTGGACACCAGGCCGTACTGATGGCTCCGACGGAAGTGCTGGCGACGCAGCATTGGCAAACGTTTGAAGAGTTACTGGCCGATAGCCGTGTAAAACGCGGTTTTCTTGTTGGAGGACTGCCGGTCGCCGAACGTCGTCAATTGCTGGCCGACATTGCGTCAGGCGATTGTCAACTGGTGGTTGGCACTCAGGCCGTCATCCAGGAGTCAGTGAAGTTCCGAAATCTTGCCCTGGCAATTATCGACGAACAGCATCGGTTCGGTGTACGTCAGCGCGCGGCCTTTGGAGCGGTCGATGAAGCAAACTCCACGAGCGACAGTTTTCCACCACGCCAACCTCACGTGCTGGTCATGACGGCGACTCCTATTCCTCGCAGTTTGTGCCTCACGCGATTCGGAGATCTTGATGTTTCTACCATTCACGAACTGCCGCCCGGAAGACAGAAGGTCGTCACCAGCAGAATTCAAACCGAAGATCAGCTAAAACGTGCCTGGGGCTTTATTCGCCAGAACGTCACGAAAGGCCGCCAGGCGTATGTCGTGTGTCCTCGAGTCGAAGGGCAGTCTGAAGATGACGATGCGGCGGCTGAGACAGTATTCCGAAATCTGCAGCGAACTGAACTGTCAGGAATGAAGGTTGACCTGCTGCATGGACGGATGGATCGTGAAACGCGGCATGACGTGATGGATCGTTTTCGCGTTCAGGAAATCGACATCCTTGTCAGCACCACTGTAATTGAAGTTGGCGTAAACGTACCCAACGCCACGTTGATGGTTGTTCAGCAGGCCGAACGATTCGGACTGGCTCAGTTGCATCAGCTACGAGGCCGAATCTGTCGAGGTAGCTATCAGGGCTATTGTTTCCTGGTATCAAATTCAGAAACGCCGGAAGCCAATCAGCGACTTAGCGCGATGGAAGAATCTTCCGACGGTTTCAAACTGGCCGAACGCGACGCAGAACTGCGTGGCCCCGGCGATGTGCTGGGCGTGCGACAAAGCGGTGCGTTGCCATTACGCGTCGCAAATCCGATCCGCGACCTGCGCATTCTGCAGATTGCCCGACGTATGGCACATGATCTGGTCCGCACAGGTGACTTCGATTCTGCGGAATTCCATGCTCTAAAGACAATCGTCCTCGAACGCTTTGCTCATGTGCTGGACCTGCCGCAAACCGGTTAGAATATCGTCCGTCAGGATGTAGCAGGACGTGCGTTCCGCTCCAACTGTTTGCCTGACGCCTGCCTGATCCCGCGACGATTCTGCTGCTGTCAAATCGGACGACGGGATAATCGTTAAGAACCGAAAATTGGTCGGCACCTCCTGCGCCGTCGTGAGCAAATTCCGGCAAGCGACGTCGTGTGGCAAAAACGCAACATAGTGTGTAGTGGAAAATCGACAACTGTTGGCCGCAGAGCAGGGATGTCACGCCTTTTGCTGCTGAGCGACCCGGAGGCTCCTGTGCGAATTTTTTTTCGCAATACGGCGGCCGTCGATGCGACCACCTTTAGTTTTCAAAGCACACTATTATTCTTTGGATAGGGCCAGAACCATGACGAAGTCAATCGTATCGCGTTATGCCAGACGAATTAAACAAACGATCGTCAAGCCTTCTGCGTGGAGATGGCCACACGAACGCGTCGCCGGCGAACCTTCACCGGATTCTCGCCTGCTGAGTGCAACCATTGCCGGACTGGCCGCTGAAGTGCAACTTGCAAACGGCAAAATTGTCCGAGCCGGCGTTCGAGCTGTTTCACAACATGACATTGTGCTGGACGTGGCCTGCCTGACCACAATTCCAGTCTACGGACAGGTTGTCGAAGTTTCTCTGAACAGCAAAGAATGGAGCATACTGAGCCATCAGAAATGCATCGTACACTGGTCGGGAATTATTCATGGCGAAAACGTTGTCGCTTTGTTCACAGTTGATCCGCTGGGAGAAGTCGTTGAACAGTGGACATATGATCAACCCCGCAGCGAAGTTCGTTTTCCCGTCGACCTTCCGCTGGCTGTACAAATCAACGATACAACTGAAGTACGCGGCAGAATGCTGGATTATTCGTTAAACGGTTGCCGCTTTCTGTGCCAGGAACAAATTCCTCTGGAGCAACAATATCCAGCCAACGTCATGTTTCAGGAATCCGGAATCGAAATCGGAATTCATCCACGTTGGGTACTAAACACAGAAGGCGGTTATCAGATAGGTTGCACATTCCAACCAGAGCGAGGCGTACTGCTGGCATGCCGACACCATGCTAAGCCTGTTGGACTCACCAGCCCGCTGAAACCCCAGACAACCAACTGGGCAGGCGAAGGCGACGCTGATGAAGAAGTCGAACTTGGCTGGTAGCCAAAACGCAGAGACGACGCCAATAGCAAAACATTTCAGACTTTACGAAGGCGTGAAACAACAGATGCGATTCGCATAGCCGCCTGGTCGACTTCTTCGATCGTGTTCTGACTACTCAGCGAAAAACGCACTGAGCTTTTGCAGACATCAGGCGAGCAGCCCATCGCCAGCAAAGACGGAGCTGGCTCTGCAGAACCACTGGCGCAGGTGCTGCCCAAAGAACACGCTATTCCCTCAAGATCAAAGTTCACCAGCATGGCTTCACCATCAGCACCGGGAAAAGCGATGCTTAGCGTGTTCGGTAATCGAGCGGCATTGGCACCGTGCGCAATCGCAGGGGCACACAATTTCTGCAACTGATTCTGCAGGCTGTCTCGCAGATGCTGCACACATTGCATCCGCTGCTGCTGTTCGGCGGTGAACACTTCCAGAGCTTTCGCCATTCCCGCAATCAATGGAACAGGCTCTGTACCCGCTCGTCGTCCGGATTCCTGATAACCGCCTTCCAGGTACGGAGGCAGCTGAACTCCGCGACGCAATAACAACCCACCGACACCGCGAGGACCATGGAACTTATGAGCACCAAATGCCAAAGCGGTGGCCTTGAGTTCTCGGAAGTTGACGGGAATTTTCCCCACAGCCTGCACGGCGTCAATCAACAGCGGCACTCGGTGTTGTTCGCACAAATTCGACAACTCAGCCAGATCCTGAACCACGCCGGTTTCGTTGTGAGCCAGAATTACGGTGACCAGCTTTAACTCACCCCATGGCAGCGACGCGAACTGTTCGGGCTTCAGCAAGCCGGTCGCATCGACGTCCAGATAAACCAGCTTAAGCCCTGCCTGCCGAGCTCTTTCGCAGGCTGCCGTTGTCGCGGGATGTTCGCCAGCCGTCAAAGCGATGCAGCCTTTTCGCCCCAGCGTTAATCCGTAAACCGCCGAGTTGATGGATTCAGTGCCTCCACTGGTAAAGATCACTTCAGTGGGATCAGCTCCCAGAATTCCGGCAATGGTTTCTCGACTGTCTTCCAAAACAGGTCGAGCATCACGACCAAAGCTGTGTTGACTTCCAGGGTTTGCAAAAGCCGTTTGCCAGGCAGACGCCATAACGTCGGCGACTTCGGGCAGAATCCTTGTGGTCGCGTTGTTATCGAAATAGATGCGTGATGTCATTGATGAACCGTGTACCGCTCAACAGCCTACATGAACGGTTCTGTTTGGGAGATCGGGCAGGCAGGTTTGGTGTGAACCTTCGCTGCTGCAGGTGTACAACAAAAAGATGCCCGGCTTTCGACAAGCCGGGCATCTGTCATTTCCAGAATAAATCCACGGCCGGATTAGCCGAGTTCGGCGATAGATCGTTCCAGCAGAGCCTTGCTGGCTTTGATGCCGGCAAATTCGTTCAGCTTGCTGCCTTCGTATTCGATGCCAATCCAGCCTTCGTAGCCAGCGTCAGCAACAATCTTCAGCATCTTCACGTAATCGGTTTCTTTGCCGGAACGCGTATCGACGGTAAAGAATGGCTTGGATTCATCGAAGTCGTGCGTTTTGGCGCTGACTGCCTTCGCAAACGGCATCAATTCTTTCGTTCCCTGATAACGGTCGTACCATTCGTCCTTGCTGCGGTCGATCGCAAAGTTGCCGAAGTCTGGCAGAGTGCCGCAACGCGGATGATCGACTTTTTTGATCACAGTCGATAGCCATTCGCCGTTGGATGAAAGGCCACCATGGTTTTCAACAATCACGTTGATGTCGTGCTTGGCACCGAATTCGGTAAGTGCTCGCAAACCATCTGCGGCTCGGTGAATCTGATCTTCGTAGCTACCCGAACTGCCAGCATTAACTCGGATAGAATGGCAACCAAGTTCCTTGGCGGCTTCGATCCATTTGTAGTGGTTTTCGACGGCCTTGGAACGCTCAGAAAGCTTAGCAGCTCCCAGTTGTCCTTCGCCGTCAATCATAATCAGCAGCTGCGTCACACCATTGTCTGCCGCTCGCTTGTTAAGTTCAGCCAGATACGCTTTGTCGTTGGCCTTGTCTTTGAAAAACTGATTAACGTATTCAATACCTTCAATGCCAAATTCTTTCTTGGCCGTCGCGGCAAAGTCCAAATTGTCGAGCTTGCCGCTTTGCAGAGTCTTATGCAGCGACCATTCGGCCAATGAAATCTTAAATTTCGGAGCTGCCGCTGCAGCCGTGAAAGCCGCCGATACCTGACCCGCTACGCCTACTGCCAGCAAACCCGCGGAAGAGGCTAAAAAAGAACGTCGTGTGTTCAGCATGTTGACCAATACCTTCTGCTAACTATGTGAATTTCGGGAGTGACGCCTACATTCCAGCGACAGTAACCGTCCAGCGACGGTTACATTCCAGCGACGGTTACTAAAGAGGCAAGCCTAGGACCGTGAAAATTTGCCAAGGGCCAAATGTTTATGAATTCCTACACAAAATACCCAATGCGACATTTGCTTAAGAACCGCACAAAACGAGGATGCCTGAGGTGGGGAATACCTGCAGCTTTTCAACAGTTTTAGTCTATCGACTTTGTCGAGAGCAGACTTTCTCATGAGACTAGTGTTTTAGGCTTTGTGCGTATTCGTTCTGTTAACTGCCACTGTTATGAGTGAAATTATCCTCGACCTTGAGCCAATCGGGATCGGGCGTGTCTGGATTTGGTCAGGATCTGGAACGGTGGACACCGGAGCAAGAGGTCACCCTCGGGCTATATTGAACTTCAATAATTTTCGGGGTCGCCGTTTTCAGTGTCGGCTACTTTCATGCTCGACTTTCCACTGACCATGTTGGGAAAGACGGCCACATCATCGCCGTACGTAAATTTTCACGACAAGATTATATTTACCGCATCAGGCTCTGGCGGGTCAGACATCAAAATTGACAGCAATTCTTTACTGACAAGCATAGAAAACCGCTTCACCTTTGATTTGCTCAACGACATCAGCGGAAGCGCACCAGTCAGCGGACTACTGTTAAGTCAGCTAAGTCCCGGAGCCTACTTCAGCCGCGACAAATGTCACCGACACGGCCGATTTTGGTGGTTTCACAATGAAGATTGTGGCAGCCAGCGTCCCGGAGCCGCGATCGATAGGGATAATCACCTTCAGTGGCATGGCATTTTGTGTCTGGAATTGCCGCCGTCGAAGGAAACTGCCGCTGTAACCCCGCGGTCAGGACATTGCTTCAATCATTTGCAACAGCTATAAATCCGCAGCCAACGACGATTTTTTTCGGGGCCTTTTGTTGCGGCCACGAATTGTTTGTAGAGTCTTGACGAATCGAACTACGTAAAAATGATCGAGGTACAGCTGCCTGACGGCACTATTGTTCAACACCAGGATAACGCGACGGCTTTGGATGTCGCGACGGGCATTAGCGAAGGGTTGGCTCGAGCCACCGCAGCGGCCGTCATTGATGGAACAACGGTTGATGCCATGCGACCGCTTTCCGAACTCACCGACCTGCGACCGATTCCTCTGCAATTACTGACGACTCGAGATGCCGATGCGGCGGCCGTTATGCGCCACAGTTGTGCTCATATTATGGCCCGAGCCATCATGCGCCTTTACGAAGGCGTTGGCTTGGCATTCGGCCCGGTGAAAGGGAACACTTTCTACTACGATTTCGATCTGGCCACTCCGATCAGCGAGGACGATTTTCCGAAGATCGAAGCGGAAATGAAGAAGATCGTGAAGCAGGCAGAACCGTTCGAACGCTTCACAATGAAACGCGACGAAGCCATTCAGTTCTGCGCTGACCTGAATCAGGAATTGAAGGTCGAGCACATTCGTTCAGGCCTAGCCGATCACGAATCACTTAGCTTCTACCGACAGGGCGAGTTTGTCGACCTGTGCCGAGGCCCACACATTCCAAATGCCGGCATGGCCAAGGCATTCAAGATCCTCAACGTCGCCGGTTCACACTGGAAAGGCGATGTTTCCAATCGCTCTTTGCAGCGGGTCTACGGCACTGCTTTCTTCGACAAGAAAGCACTGGCCGCATATCTCGAGCAAATCGAAGAAGCCAAAAAACGTGACCATCGAGTACTCGGCAGTCGCCTGCAACTGTTTACGATCAATCCCGATGTTGGACAGGGGCTTTGCCTGTGGCTGCCGAAGGGTGCCACAATTCGAGCGACGCTTGAAGATTTTATCAAGACAGAGTTAACTCGGCGGGGATACCAACCAGTTTACTCGCCGCACATCGGACGAGTCGAACTATACGAAACCAGCGGCCACTTCCCGTATTATCGAGATTCGCAGTTTGCGCCGCTGTTTGGACATTCGGCCGGTCAGCTTGTTGACTATTGGATTCGCTGCCTTGACCCGGATGAAGACAGCGTACAGCCGCCAACTGTTGACGAAGAAAAGAAACTACTCGACGCCGCCATGGTACTCGGTTTCAGTGGCGAAAACTTTCCTTTGGCAGGCTCCGCAGATGAAAAGCGAGCCGTACTTCGCAAGTGGGAAAAACAGCAGGAACGTTATCTGCTTAAGCCCATGAACTGTCCTCATCACGCTCAGATGTACAAAGCAATTCCGCGAAGTTATCGAGACCTGCCAGTTCGTCTGGCTGAATTCGGTACGGTCTATCGTCACGAACAATCCGGGGAACTGAACGGCATGCTGCGGGTCCGCGGTCTGACTCAGGACGATGCTCATTTGTTCTGTACGCCGGAACAGGTCGAACAGGAATTCAAAGACACTCTGGGCCTGGTAAAGTACGTCCTGGAAGCGGTCGGTCTGGACGACTATCGTGTTCAGTTGTCGACGAAGGATCCACATTCAGACAAGTATGTCGGCAGCGACGAACTCTGGCAAAACGCTCAGGACACGCTGCGAAAAGTACTGAAAGAAGCCGGACTCGACTTTATTGAAATGCCGGGAGAAGCTGCGTTCTACGGACCGAAAGCAGACTTCATGGTGCGAGACTGCCTTGGCCGTGAATGGCAACTGGGAACTGTCCAGCTGGACTACAATCTACCCGCACGTTTTGAGCTGGAATACACGGGCAGCGACAACAAACAGCATCAGCCAGTGATGATTCATCGAGCTCCCTTTGGTTCTATGGAACGATTTGTCGGTATGCTGATCGAGCACTTTGCTGGAGCGTTTCCGTTGTGGCTGGCCCCGGAACAGATCCGCGTGCTGCCGCTTAGCGAAAAGTCTGATGACTATGCGAAAGATGTTGCCATGCGTCTGCGGCAGTCCGGCTTTCGTGTCACAACGGATCTTCAAAGTGCTAAGCTGCAGGCAAAAATCCGCGATGCTCAGATGGACCTGATTCCCTACATGCTGGTTGTCGGCCCCAAAGAAGCCGAGCAAAATGCGGTCGCCGTTCGTTGCCGGATCGACGGAGATCTGGGTGTGATGTCGTTCGTTGATGCATTAAGAAAGCTAACAGACGAACGAAACAACCAGACAATTCGCCAGGTTGCCAAGTCGACGTTTTCGATTGTCGAAGAAGTTTCTGAAGACAACGAATACTAGAGAGTCCTGTAGTCGCAAATTTTTAAGCCCGCAACGCGAACAAGTGCATCCAGCCACTGCAAAATTCGCTCGCACGTCGTGCTTGTGTTGGCAAGTTCGCCTGAGCAGTTTTCGCATGGCTTCTACAGCAACCTACAGAATTACGTGTCCGGCATTGGCACGCAGCGTTGACGAGGCAGAACGCGTCGGTCCAGGCCAGCAGTCTGTCTAAAACACGATTGCTTTTGTTGGTGTCGTAACGACGGGAACGCAACTCCGGCGTTCGAGTTTGCCGATTTGCAGTGGGCTCAAGCGAATTCCGTATCAGAACTCGCTGAGTATTCTGCAATCTGCATCTAGTGCATTGTCAGGGATGAAAACTAGGGTTGCGTCGAATTGAAAAATCGGCGCTCATCCACAGAACCAAATTAAATCCACGGAGGGTTTTGTGATGAGTGAGAAGAAGTATATCGTTCGTTTGACGGATTCGGAACGG
>JBDNFN010000023.1:0-7162 GCA_041689795.1 Fuerstiella sp.
GTCAGTGACGGACGCCGTGTCAGCCGTGAGGGCGACACTGTTGAAGTCGTTGCTGCCGGCATTCAGAATGATGTCGTCCCCGTCGGCGATGAACGTGGCTGCCGCACCGCCTGTGATGGCTCCGCTTTGAGTAATGTTGCCCGTAGATGCAGTGGCACTCAACGCGCCGCTTACACTCGTCTCGTTAAAGTCGATTCCGACTGTATTGACGATCGATGCGTCGCCCGTTGTTCCGTTGGTGGTCAGAGCAATCGTTCCGGTCACAGCCAGTGATCCAAGGTCGATGTCGGCATCGCTCTGGCTGGTGGTGAAGCTGGCGTCTCCGGTGACATTCACTTCTCCGGTGTCGGTAATATTCCCGCTTGTAGCAGTCACATTCAAAGGACCGCCAATCGTCGACGCTCCCAGAACAATGCCGTCGCTGTCTCGCAGTGTCACCTCGCCGGACGCAGTCGTCTGAACGGTACCAAAATTGTTACCGGCGTTCGACAGGTCGATCGTGTTTCCCGAGCCCTGATCGTTAAGCGTTGTGATACCAGATACGGCAACCGCCTGCGTCTGGGCCATTGTTTCCGCCGTCAGTGATAAAGTGGCCACTGACAGACTGGCGGCATTCAGGTTGACGGTGTCAATTCCACCCTGACCGTCGATGGATAGCCCACTGGAGAATCCGGATCCGAGGCTGGTGACCGTGATCTGATCCGCGTCATCCACGCCGCCGTTGTCTTCGCCGTTGATTTCCAACAGATCGGTCGGATTGCTGAAGGTGATGCTTTCAAAGGCCGCCCCAGTAGCCGAAGCGGTCACGGTCGTCATCCCGGCCGTGCCGCTGTTCAACACTTCAACTGTATTTGTGCCGGTACCAACGTGCAGGCTATCCACGTTGATGATGACCGATGTCAGCGACGATGTGACGGTAACAGGTTCCAGCCCCGTGAAGCTGATGGTCGGACTGCCGCTGACTCCGACAAATTCAATATTGCCGGCTCCCGTGCCCGTCATGTTATAAGTTGCGGAAGTAAACGTGCCGCCGTTGATGATCAGGCTGTCTCCGGAGCCGGAAGTTGGATCGCCTCCAGTGAAGGCAATGTTCCTTTCGAAAATTCCTCCAGTGGAATAGTCCACTGTCAATGTGTCATTTCCGTCTCCGCCGATGATTGATACATCGGTCACGGTGGAAAGTACTCGCTGATTGGCGATGGACGCGCCAATCAGTACCTGCAGATAGTCGACACCACCAATGTCTACCTGCTGCAGAGTCATGTTGTCAGCGTTGGCCGTGCCTGTGATCGCAAGCACGCCGCTGGTGGACACAGTCAGATCATTGCCGCCCGGACCGCCAAAGTAGGAATACTGAGCCGCCACTCCATTTATCGTTGTTGCTCCGGCGTCGACGATAGCTGCCGTGCCATCGCTGAGCATCGGATTCGACAAAGCTGTTGTAGACGCCGTATTCCGAATCAGCGTAAAAGTTGTTCCCGCTGTGGTTGTGCCGGTAGCATTCACATTCAGAATACCTGGCATGCTGGCCTTTAGGTCGATCGTGCCAGCGCTGACGATGGTGTCGGACACATCACCGATGATGTCAGCCAGATACGTGCTGTTATCCAGAGACAGGCTGCCCACGGTCAGAGTACCCACCGTGCCGACATCGCCGCCCGTGATGTTGCCGTCGGCGGCAACTGCTACGTCACCACCGATGGTTCCCGTGCCACCCAATATAGCTCCACTATTGACAGTCACATTGCTGGCGGCCGCTGTCGAGCCATCCACCAGCAGTCTGCCGCCATTGATGGCGGTGGCTCCGGTATAGGAATTGTTACCGGAAAGCGTGACTGTATCTGTAGACGTTTTCGTCAGCCCGGCATTTCCGGCCAAAATCGCACTGACAGCTCCGTGGCGGACGTCAAAGAGACTGGTTCCGGTGAGAGTCGCGCTGCCACTACCGTCGACAGTTCCGTTTGTCAGAATGAGCTGAGTAATCGTGTCGGAGTGGGTGTCCAGATCAAGCGTTGCTCCTCCGGCGACGTTCATTTTGGAACTGTCAGAAATGCGATTCGAACCGCCTAAGACGAAGGTTCCGCCGGTCAGATTGATCGTTCCGGTGCCTGCATCGATACCTCCCGCCGCAATCGCGATGGTGTCCGTTTCAAACAGGTTGATGTTGGCGTCGCTGGCATTCGCGACGACAGCCGCCGCGGCCAGACGAAGACTGTTTGACGTAGTGGCAATGCCGCCCGAGCCGGATGATAACGACACAACGTCAGCGGTGACGTCAGTTCCGATGTTGTCTGCTGTTGTGATCGCACCCGTACCGCTGGTGGTGATTGTCACGTCACCGCCGCTGCCGGCGTTCAGTGAAAATATGCCGAACGAAATCTCTTTGTCGATTCCCGTTATCAGAACGACATTCGTGTCGGTCGGACGTGTGATGTCGGCGCTAAACGTGATTCCGCCGGCGTTGATATCACCAATATTGAGCGTTCCTGCCGTGACGCGGTCCAGTTCCGCGTCCGACAGTTCCAGAGTATTTGCCGTCGTATCGACCGTGGCTCCGAGGTCGATTGCGTCGCCCGCCGTCTGAGTTAACAGCATGACCGTACCGCTCGTGCCCGCATTCAGGTTGCCTCCAAGCTGCAGGTTGTCGGCAATAATCGTGACGTCGGCTCCTGCGGCGACCGTGTTATTAGTCGACACATTGGAGCCTGCTGCAGAAATCACGCCCGCACCGGCCTGCTGAACATTCAGCGTGACAGCACCGCCATTTGTGCTGATGTCCGCCGCACCGACCATCAGGTCGCCCGCCGTAGTAACCAGCGTCGTCGTGCCAGTGCCCGCGTTGGTGCCGGAAAACGTTGCGGCATTCGCTTCGGTAATACGGACGTTACCGCTGGCGTTGGCAAAAGTGACGTTGTCCGCACTGGTGGAAATGGCATTTGTCGCACCCATGCCAGTGCCCGCGGTCAGGGCGACGGTGGCGGCAGTCACGGTCGCTCCAGCCGCGGCTCCATTGTGGATCGCACCGACAGACGCTGACAGCGTCACAGTTCCGCCGATTGCCGAAACGCCCCCGGCGCCGATCGTCAGATCTCCCCACGTCGTTGATAGCGCCACTGATCCAGTGAAACCAGCACCCGTTTCGATCAGAACCGCGGACATCGCCGCATTTTCCGCGATAGAAATCGCGGAAGCGACCAAAGCCGCTCCGGAATCATCAAGCGTTCGAGCCGTCAGGTCTCCAAATTCAGACGTCGTGCTGTCCAGTAGGATGGCTGACCCTGCGTTGTTGTGAGTGACAAACAAGGTTGCACCGGTGATATTCAACGTGGCTCCGACGGCGTCGGTGATGCTGCCGCTGCTCGTGAGAGTCAGCTCGCCGCCAACAACGCTGCTACCGGAAAACTCAGTCGCGCCGTCTTCTGTAATCAGAATGTCGGTATCGCTTTTGACCGTCAGACTGCCAAAATTGAGATCATTATTAGACTGATCGCCCAGAGTGATGGCCGCATCGTTGACAACATTGTCGGCTGTCAGGCTTGCATTCCCCGTCACGCTCAGGTCCGCATCGGCGTCGTCGGTGATATCTCCACTACTGGCGAGTGTTAAATCACCTCCAATAGAGCTGCTTCCGGAAAACTCAGTATCGCTGTCTTCCGTGATCGTGGCGTCAACGCTGCTGATGACCGTCAGAGATCCGAAGTGGGTCGTATCGCCCGCGTCGTCTCCCAGCGTAATATTTATCGCGTCGAATGTGGCGGTGCCGCCGACACCAATTATGGTTCCGCCGGCGTCTGTGATATCGCCGGCGTCTGACTCAATGGAGGCGTCCAGCGTGATGGAAAGGTTGTTAAATTCAACACTGTCGATATCAAACAGCGTCAGTGAGTCGGCATCCACGGAGACGGTGTCAAAGTCGCTGGCGGCTCCATTTAGTGTGACGTTTCCGCCGCCGGAGATTTCGAGCGAACTGATCTGCACGCCCGTCCCGCCAGAATTGACGTTCGCTAAAGGCGCAGCTGCAGCGTCGACCTTAAACCCGTTGACACCCGTCATGTCCGTCAGAGTTAACGTCTTCGAATCCCCTGACAGCGTAAACGGTGCGGCAAGGTCGGCGACATGCCAGATGTTATTCTGCAGACTGAAACTGGCGGATCCGTTGTCTTGGCCGCCTTCCATTGTCAGGGTGTCGCCACCGTCAAAGCCGTCCAGTGTCAACACGCTGCCAATCACTGAGAATCCTGCATCCAGCAGCTTGCGGTCTTCCAGTTTGATAATGCGCAGCTTCCCCGCAGAACGTGGTGCGATTGCCGCACGACGATCGGAAATGCGTTTTCGTAGGCCACTTAGAAAATTCTTTAGCGACATAGACTCAGCTGCATCTTTCCAGAGATAGCAAGCAGCGGCAGACATGAAAAGATTGCCACGTTTCTGCAATCCGCGTCACCCAATCACAAACACTTACCCGTATCGCTTCACTCATCGACATTGACTACCCAAAACCCCACACAGACCAACCGTTAAAGTCGGACTACTTCACAACTCGTGGACAGAGTGCCACGTATAACGAATATTGTTGCTGTGCAGGTTGAACGTACGAAGTCATCGGTTCTAACAAACCCTAAGTAGAGATTCCGATGAAACAAACTGCATCTGCTTTTTCAGGGACGATTTCAATGCGTTGGTTCAATTGTCTATACCGCCCGAACAAATTTGATATTTTGTGGCTTGCGTTGATGGTTTTGGTTTCACCAGTATCCGGACAGGAAGCCGACATCGCAGCGCCACCGCTTGTCGCCCATTCTAACTCCGTTGCCAATTCGATTCCCTCTGCGATTTCCGGGCAAATCAGCTTTCAGGACATCTCGGCGGGAATCTCCATTGCATCGCGGTTGCCGCAGCGACTTCAGGCTGCTCGCTCAATAGATCAAAAGCCGATCCCAGTCACGAAAACAGACCGGACACCTAGTTCGAATGCAAGATTAACGGCAGCAATTGTGGACACGAAAAATCAGTCCGATGCACCTTTGCCCGTGACTCTTGTACCGCCGGCAGGGACTGACAGCGATCATCAAACCAGCGCAGAACCGACTTTTTCCGCTAAGGAAAATGCCGAGACAATTGACAGCAGTTTGCAGGATGCCAGTTTTTACACCGAACTGTTGCGGCCTGTTGTTAGTGTGAATTTGGCTGCCGCCACACGATCCGTATCGCTAAGTGGTGAAGATTTAGCTGAGCCCAAGGATCAATCTTACAGGTTCCGACCAATCTCCGATCCGATTCAGGATCTGTACCCGTCACTTGGAATTCACATTCCACGGCGAAATCTTCATCCAATCTGGTTTAACCCGCTGTACTTTGAAGACGCCAATCTGGAACGTTGTGGCCATCATCATGGACTGTTCACTGAATTTGTGTCGATCGGCCGCTTCTTTGGCCGAATGCCCGTAATTCCTTATATGATGGCATCCAATCCACCACACAGCTGCGTCAGATCGCTGGGTGATTGCCCAACTGGTTCTCAGTTTGGCTGGGACGCCTATGTCCCTCAGCCAAATCTGCATGGCACTGCGATGCAGGCCGCCGCCACGGTCGGCCTTATCTTTCTGATTCCCTGATTCGGAATTGGCTTCGTGGCAGTCAGCCATACATGTTGAACGTCCGCGATTGCTTTCGAGCGTCCGCCGTTGTCTACACCGGGGCAAAGATGCGTGGATGCTCTGCAGCAAACGGCTTCAATAAGACAACAGGCGAAGCGGGGGCGAACATGCCGGTTGGTACAAGTGTCCGAAAGTCCGGGCAAGTTCTGGAAGCACCGAATTTTTCAGCAGCGAGCGACAATGCGGTCCTACAAACTGTCGGTTTTGGCAAACCAGAGGTTCATTCAGGGTTTTCGTCAAAAATTTCCAGCCAATTGACGAGTGTATGTGCAACGAGGAAGCTCAGAAGGTATGTTTCGCGGCCGAACGAGCTTTCAGAGAAGCTCGATCGATGTTTCCTGCCAACAAACTACAGGAAGCATTTGCCAAGGGCATAGACAGCGATTCAAAGAATGTCTAAAACCCGCGGCAAAGCAAATTTGGCGGTGTAGCTCAGTTGGTTAGAGCAGCGGAATCATAATCCGCGTGTCGGGGGTTCGAATCCCTCCACCGCTACCTGAAACCCCGAAAAACCTAGTGTTTTCGGGGTTTTTTCATGTTTTGCGAGAAGTGGCGCTTTCTGTGGGGCGCCAATTTCCTCGGGTTTGTCGTCATTTCGCATGTCTTCTGCGCCACATGGTGCGCCATATCGGGTTCGGCCCGTTTCTTCAGCGTCAACTGCCACCATAGTTCGGCGATGTGAGTGGCCAGTTTGGGACGTGATGCACAATTTGCAGTCCATCGCCAAGTTGGGAAGGCGTCTCGAATTTCCTCCAGAGAAATCGGTTCAGCCAGCCAGCGGATTTCGGTTAGACGAGTCTCTGTCCTTCCAGAAGCTGTTTCCCGGCCATCACGGCCGGCGATGGCCGGCCGCGACGATGGCGTAGGTGGGTTGGTAGAAATAGATCAGGATTCGATCACCTTTCCTGACCTGTTGAGTGCAGACCCAATTCGGTGAATCTTTTCCTTTCAAGGTCGCTTCACGCAGTTCACTTTCAGCATCTTCACCGCCAAGCACTTTGTGTGTCGCCTTCTCGGTTACGCTGTGGTGAATAAGTTTGGAGCGGAGACAGTGCTGGCAATCCAGCACGCTGCTTGCCCAGTGCTGCCTGCCCAGTGCTGCCTGCCCAGTGCAGGAGTTCCGTTTCTTCGCCAACGACCTTGGCTTTTGTCGTCTATGAACCGTAATTGTCGGACAGACAAAAATAAGGCGGTCCGCTTCCCAGATGCTGACACCGGGTACCGTGAAGCCGTGCGCTGGTCTTAGTTTCTAAGTTCAAAAAGACGGCCGCTTGATGCTTCGCACGCCATTCCTGAAACTCGTCATGAACTGAATGGTCTCCTGAATCCAGAAACTGTTTAATCATTTCGGCTGCACCTTTTAAATGGTTCTTCAGTTACTTTAGTGGCAGTTGTCAGGCATGAGATTGAGCTTGCCGCAATAGAAGAGGATGCGTGTGCGATAGTTGTTGAAGTTGCGAAAGCCTCGGGCGGCTGATTTGATCGACTGGATGCGACTGTTGAAC
>JBDNFN010000024.1:0-5429 GCA_041689795.1 Fuerstiella sp.
AGGTGATTTCGACAAAAGTGGTTTTACGAGTCTGCTTCCGGCCTTCGGTGCGCTCGTGGAGAAACTGACTCCCGATACAATCTACGATGCGTTGGTCTCCGTCCCCGGCAAAAACGTAAAGCACTGGGTCAAGCAGCACCTAAGGCAAACCTTCCTCTCGAAACGCCGACTCGCTCTACAGAACTAGCGCAGCATTTCCCATGTGAACTACAAAGAACGGCTATTCCAAATTTCCAACAGCCCAGCCAAACCCTACCGCTGGACATTCACGGGACGGCCCCTCACGAACTGAGATTGATCTTGACACGGCACACCAGGCAAACAACAACAAATGCGAAAAACAACTCACTTCATCCACTGCCATTTAGCGGATCCACATCTAGGGTCACTCTTGGCTGCTTCGAACGCGGAATCTCCTACTCCGCCCTGCCGATAGAACATGTAGTAAGGTGAAGTGAGGTACGATGAAATGACCGCAATTTGACAGGATCGCAAGGGATTCACTGTTCGCTCAAATTACGGGCCTAACGCCGATTCGGCAACGATTTCAACGTTCAACTTCGCGTCATGTTACTGATCGTCGGAAAGAATGACGACAATGTTCGGTCGATCCGCCGCCACGACCAATCCGTACTTAAGCAGACAAGTCAACACAGGCAAAGACTGACGAAACATAAGAATGGACTTGGGGCTGAGTATTGAAGCGAATTTGCAGAACCCACATTCTGCCATGCTAATGAGCCGAACCCAAGTGATTCAAACGTTCTTACGCTGCTCAACCTGGCTACAACAAAAGTACTAAGATAGACTAAGTTGTGGGCAATATTCAGGATTCTGGCAGTAACCCGGAACTTCGCGCACACGCATCCACGACTTCAGTCGTCTTGAAATTAAACGCTTTGGGGGTCCACAGCCCCGAATATTGGCCCGTCCGAAGTTATTCGATCGAGTTTTGCTCGCATTCAGCCGATCTGGCTGGAAATTAAGACGGAGGATCATTAACTTCCGCAAGATATTGCATTCAGGTCCGGGTGTTAGTGTTTCCCGGCCGAACCCACGTCGATCCCTAACGATCACCGATTCATGCCAAATATTGCCGCTGCGAAAAAGTATCTCAAGCAAAGTACAGCTAGACGACTTCGAAATCGTCAACAGCGTTCAGCCCTACGTAACAAGATCAAGGGTTTCCGAACCCTTTTGACCGCTGGTACGACTCAAGAGGAAGCTGACAAGCAGTTTTCTCTGCTCGTTAAGTGTCTTGATCAGTCTGCGGCAAAGAACCTGATTCATTCAAACGTGGCAGACCGTACTAAGTCACGTCTTGCTGCTTTGAAGAAAAAGACCTTGAGCTAAGTGCTGTTCAGTAAACAAAACGCGAGTGTCAATGGTTCCCTTGGGTCATTGACACTTAGTGTTGCGCCTGATTCTGGGGACTGTGAAAGAATTCCGGACAGCTAATTCGAATTTTCGCCTAGGGACAAGTTCCGGCCGAAATTCACACCACGTTCGCAGACGCGACATGTTCGGTTTGCGCTTGTCGCGACGACTTCAGATGTTTTTTTGGGGTGCCGACGGTGGTAGCGTGGAACTTACAGTCCAGCCATTGCGGACAAGACAGCAATTTCCAGCGTTCTGGCAATGCAGACACGCACGGGATTTTCGAGGCGACGGCATCAACGCTGATGCGACCAAGTCGCCCGTGCTTTGCCGAATTTCAGTGAGATACCATGACTGGCTTTTACGCGGCTCGCGCTGGGCGAACAACATAATCTGGCCCCGAATGCAATTGCGTGGTTTCGAAGTGTTGGACTTCAGATGTTTCGGACGCAGACTTCTGACGCAATTGCAGGAGGATTAATTGGTGTTCCTGAATTTTCCGGCTGTAGAACGCTTCAAGTCGCCCGAGCGTTTGATGATCAAGCGGCAACGTGCTTCCGTCAGCATTAAGGACGGTTTCCGTGCTTAGCGTTAGTTCGTCAGCATTGTGCATCCGTGCATCAATCTGTTCGAATGGCAACAGTCATCAGGCAGTTAGTTAGTTAGTGATCGTGATCATGGCGGTGATCATGATCGTGCGAATGACTGTCGTGGTCGTGTGTGTGTGAATCATGATCATGTGAATGGTCATGATGGTGACCGTCCGGTTCTGACGTTCCGGACGCGGTAGGAACTGCAAGTGTGCCCGATTCGTCAGATTGCAGGAAGGCTGATTCTGCGGCCCGATAGACATCGCGCAACGGAATACCGTGAATTTTTGCCGTTGCTGCACAATCTTCAAATTCCGGAGCAAACATTGGCCTGCTTCCTGTTCTCCACGATCGTTTACCGGAAATGGGCCCCCACGGCGTCGAAACTTTCGTGATGTCACGATGCTGGATACTGCGTTCCACGTTGGTTCTACGAATGCCCAATGTGCCGGTTTCAGAAAAGATGATCTGCTCCAACCGGTCAATATTGCACGGTCGGCAAATGACGCTGAGGATTGTCCCCGGGCGATCTTTTTTCATTTGGATCGGCGTCGCGTAGACATCCAGAGCTCCAGCATTCACCAGCAACTGCCGTGTGTGCCCAATTACTTCGCCTGAAACGTCATCGAGGTTTGTTTCCAGCATCGTCACAAATTCAGAATGAGGCTGGGTGACTGCTGTGCCAATAAACAGCCGCAATACGTTTGCCCTTTCAGGAAACGTCATCGTTCCGGCGCCATAACCGATCGCTTCGATCGTCATGGCAGGCATCGGGCCAAAGCTATCGGCCAGCGTCTTTACAATGGCAGCACCGGTTGGAGTTGTCAGTTCTGCTTCTATCGGAACGTCCGCCAGAGGAATGCCCTTCAGGATCTCCGCCGTTCCCGGAGCAGGGATCGGGCAGATCCCGTGATCGATATGCACGAAGCCTCGCCCTGTCGGAATGTAGTTACAGACAATGCGATCGGCTGCCAGCAGGTCAAACCCAACTGCTGCTCCGACAATATCCACAATCGAATCTACGGCTCCCACTTCATGAAAATGAACTTTCTCGACGGTTGATCCGTGTACTCGAGCTTCTGATTCTGCAACGACAAGAAACAACTGCTTCGCTAGACTCTTTTGCGTTTCAGTTAACGCAGAAGCTTCCAGAATTTTGCAGATGTCCGTAAAGTGGCGATGCACGTGCTGCTCGGGATGATCGACCAGCACGTGCGTTGATCGGAAACCATTCTTAATGACGGTTTCGATCCGCAAACTAACATCCGGAAGGTTAAGGGAAGCGATGGCCGCCTGAATTGCGTCACGATCGACACCAGCGTCGATCAAAGCCGCCAATGTCATGTCACCACTAATCCCCGTTGCACATTCGATCCAAACCGTTTTCATTGTGATCCGCTCTAACACAAGAGTGACAAACGATCAACACCCCGGACGACGTCGACCGGGGTGTTGTATTGATTTCAGCAGCCATGCCATCAATGCAATGACGTTTTTGAAGCCAGGTTGCAGAGATTTTGCAAACCGGACCACCGGTTTCCGGTTGTGTTGCAAAGTGGTTGACGAAGTTCGACAGTCGAGGGAACGACCGCTGTGTTTGCCGCCGACTTTGATTCAAAACTATGAATGGAACGTCAGGAGATTTGTTTCCCGCGCAATAACTCAGCCTTTGAAGCCGCCCTGAGATCGGATTTGGTCGAGTGGAGAACCAGTCGGTGCAGGCTTCTTTTCAACTGGCTTAACCGCCTCAGCTACTTCGTTGGCGACAGCCTTGGGTTCCGCGACTGCTTCGGCGGCGGGTGCAGCCTGAGCTCGAATTTTGTCCAGCGGAGATCCACCAGCGGCCGCCGGCTTGGACGCACCAGCACGTATTGCATCAAGTGGACTTCTTCCGGCTGCAGGCTTGGAACTGCTACCAGCGCGGATCATATCCAATGGATTGGCGCCAGCAACCTTAGCCTTAGGATTAGCCTTCTTTTCCGCAGCAGGAGCCGCCTTTTCTTCTTTGACAACTTTAGGTCGAGGCCCATCGACGACGGTCAGAAACTGAGGATCGATGTCATACCAGCTAATATCTTCCACACCGTCAAATTCGACTAAGGCTCGACAGTTCATATTGACCGTTTTGACGACACCGGTCAGCGACTGAAACCGTCGAAGTTCGGGCACTTCATCGGCCACGACGACCCACTTGTCCGTCAATTCACGCTTTAGTAGTTCGGCTTGCTCGATCGACATAGGAAAACCG
Organism: Fuerstiella sp.; assembly: GCA_041689795.1. Taxonomy (GTDB): domain Bacteria; phylum Planctomycetota; class Planctomycetia; order Planctomycetales; family Planctomycetaceae; genus Fuerstiella. The sequence goes on from JBDNFN010000024.1 coordinate 4,216, forward strand.
CTGAGGGTGTACAATGTGTTTAATGGCGTCACAGCCCGAGGATGCGACGACCCGGATTCTATTTTGATTAATGTCGCCCGTTGATTCAACCTCAGGCCGACAGCGTTCCTTTGCGCTTCCGACCTTCCAAAGACTGAGAATGCCAAGACACTTGAAGACAGCCTGTGCATTCAGTGCCCGAAAGCAAACATTAAGCCCAGCAGCGTATCTGGCCAGCCCGTGGCGGCGAACATCAATTTTCGCCAGATGAGCTTTGTTTTAGCAAGCCCGGCCGGACATGAACCGCCGTAAGCCCCCTAAACAGCCACCCGCTGAAGTGCAGTTCAGCAGGTTATTATCCGGCAACGTACTTTGCTGTTGCCAAACATGAACTAAACTCCCGCGCATGAACTGGATGATTCTCAGCTTGTGCTCGGCTATTTTTCTTGGGCTTTACGACATCGCAAAAAAAGCGGCCGTCCGAGGCAATGCTGTAGCGCCTGTCTTATTCTTCAACGTGTTAACGGGAGCCTGTGTCTGGGGTCCGGCGATAGTACTTTCGCGTGTGGCTTGTGACTGGATACCGTTCGACAGTTTGGTTGTGGACGAAATTGACTGGAGAGTCCACGGACTACTTTTAGCAAAATCCGCGTTGGTGGGATGTTCGTGGATCTTTGCATTGTTCGCCTTGAAGTATTTGCCTCTGTCAATTGCGGCGCCGATTCGAGCGAGCAGTCCATTCTGGACCATCCTGATTGCAGTTTCGTTCATGCACGAACGGCCAAATCCGCCACAGTGGCTGGGCGTGGCAATTATTCTGGCGTCCTTCTACGCCTTTTCGCTGCTTGGCAGGAAGGAAGGCATTCACTTTCATCGCAACCGCTGGGTGAGTTTCATGATTCTGGCAACCCTGCTGGGATCCTGCAGCGCGCTGTACGACAAGTTTCTGCTGCAACACCTTAACCTGAAACCCGCAACAGTTCAGGCGTGGTTTTCCATCTACCTGGTTCCCACGGCTAACGCGCACTCTGGGAGCTCTTGGCAATCGGGGTTGACTTGCGCTGCGGGCTTGTTTCGGCGATGATGTCTGGCTCGAGTTTTGGGTCTCCCAAACGTCTTGTATCAAGCCACTGCCATGCCCCCAAGTATTCAGGATGTTGATTCTCTGCTGGAACAATTTCAGGCGTTAGAAGACCCACGCGTCAACATCAATCGCCAACATCTGCTGGGTGACT
>JBDNFN010000025.1:0-3155 GCA_041689795.1 Fuerstiella sp.
GCCTCAGACCCGGTGCGCGGGTTTGGCCGGTTTTGAATTTCATCAGACCCCGAATCTGTCTCTTTCAAAGCCTGCGATTCGGCCCGGATCAGCCGCACCTGGTTATTCACTGCGCCGCGGTCAATGCTCAAAAGACAAACAATTTCCCTGTTGGAAGGACCCGAGCGGTGCAGAGTTGCGATGGATTGTTGAGTCGGCATTGAGAGCCGGTTCAACATGCTGACCTCTCCCAGCACCTCGAGTGCTGAAATCGATCAACATACCCAACCCCTCAGTGGCCGGGTTTAACCCGCACATCACTGGCAGGTTTTAAGCGCTCGCTGACATTTAGGAATCATCTGCTTTGTTACGTCCCACAGGACGGACGTTCTGGAAATATCAGTTTTCGGGCGGGGATAGTCAACGACTGTCTCGCCGTGTTTCAAATGCCCGTGATTGAATTCGGAGACATCTGTGTTTCCAAACGCACAATTCAATCCGAGGAGCATAAACGTTTGCATCCGCGAACTGGCCCCGATGAACAATTTGTGGAGCTTCACGGTTGTAAATGGCTGCCTCGCCTCCGAATTCTGCTGGTGCTGTCGCACCGTTTTTCGATTCGGCTTGTTGAATCCCTGACCGTACTGAATGGGCTTATCGATAAGCTCCATATCGTAAGCCCATTTGAAGATCGTGCGTGTCCGTTGAATGGCGACGCCGAGGGTGATGGGCGTCGTCCATGTCTTGGCCAGTGCTGTCCGGTAACGCTCAAAGTGCTGAGGTCGAAGAGATATCAGAGCGTGCTTGCCTAAAGCCCTCGTCAACTGGGTGCAGGTGACGTCGTAATCTTTGAGCGTAACCGGCTTAAGTTCCCCAAGCGCGGTGAGCGAGGACTTCCATGCATAGAACTGCTCAAAGACATCAGCGACGGTGATTCCTTCCTCTCGGGGCGTTTCACCTGCGTACAGATAGTCTCGTTGTTTCAGGTACACTGGACTGCGGCATCCGGGTCTACCCAAGCACCGAAGTAGCGTTGCTTGCCTCTGATCTTCTTGCACCACTGCCCATTGTTGTAAGCAAAGAGAGGGAAGTCAGGGTGCGGTTTCGTGGGCTTTTCGTTCGACATGGAAAACTCTAAGTATGACGACAAGAAAGGCCAACGGGTGTCGTCTGGAGTTTACTATGTCTACCGAAAACCATTTCGTCAATAAAAAAGCAAGCCACCGAAGAGATTCGAACTCTTGACCTATGCTTTACGAAAGCATCGCTCTGCCAACTGAGCTACGGCGGCAATCGGTCGCGGATTATCCAGTTCATCCGCATGTTTTGCAAGCTGGAATCCCGTGTTCAGACAACGAAATCCCAGCCTAATTCGCGAGTTAGCTAAAATTAAGCCGTTTCGTTTGTAATGCTTCTCCAAAAATCAGATTTTGTACTGATCTTTTTCCGACCGATGCATTGGGCCGTGACGATGAGCCCAAAAAAACACCCGGTTGGCTCCGAATCATCAGACTACCGCGTGCTGTGTTTTATGAGTCAGTGTTGGAGCAACTTCCTGAAATCGGGCCAGCTACGCTGCTGACTCGTCACAATTGTTACCTGCTACTTTAGTGTTTGTGGGCCTATCACATTAACGGAATACCATAGGCGAATTCTCCGATAAGGAAGGGTGATTAGATAACTTCGTTTGGCCCTGACAAGTAAACGATTTCCAGAACAACGATGCTTCAATGACGATTAGCGAGGGACAGAAAGTAAACTCGTCACCCTCCGTCAAACAGCGAATGATTCTGCATTAGTGAAAATCCAGATAGACAATGCGGCCGGGTATCAGTCGTACAAACATCGTTTTGTACGGCTCCACGTCTTCGGCTTCCTGCCGAGCTTCAATACGAACGATGTTTTCTGTCCATAAAGTCAATGGCCTGTCCGTTTCGTAAAGCCAGACATCGTCTTTTATTCTGAATCCGCTCATTCTTTGAACAGACAGATGACTCACGGATCCTCGGTCGCGCACAGCCAGCATGGCGATTCGAGGATGCTTATCTTCAGGAACGGGGTGCGTTCTGCGCTGATAGGTTTGCCCGAGCGTGCCGGGTACCTGCGGAACTAGACTAGCTTCATTAAAGACTTCTGTGCCTGAGGGATAGATTGGGTATCGACGTCCATCGGCCTGCATCGGATGCGGTTCGTGAATAGCCATGTTGTTAGTACCGCTGGCAAACACATGGTTCGACGTGACGAAGTTTAAAGCTGCCCATGGACTCGCCGATCCAAACGGAACGACCGGTACTCCCACCCCGGTCGCGTCAGCCACATCATTGGCTCCGCAGTTGCAGTCAGCCTCTGCAATCACGCAGGCCAGAGCGAGCAGAGTGATGGTCGCAGTGATATGTATCAGGATTTTCATCGAATAACCGCCTCGATAACGTATTTAGCAACGTCCCGCAACTTTCGTTTCATCTTGTTGTTGATCATGATGCCTGTTCTGGAAAGCCACCGAAAGCTACCACGCTGCATCAATAGACATCGGGGAATTTTCAGCCTGTATGGCCATTGCCTGTAACATTGCCACCGCTTAACGCCAGTCGCGAAGTTCTGGCAAACTGTATCGACAAAGCCTTTCCGATCGCGATGAGTTTGCGGATGAGTTCTTGCTGCATTCAGGGACCGAATGGTCATATAAACAAGCGATTCTTTGCACTTTCTGAACTATCGAGCCGCTGCGTTCTATGAATAAAATGGCCCTTCGCACAATAGATCGGCCGTTGATGGACAGACTTCAAACTACCAACCGCGTTTTCGAATCCCCAACAAAGCTCCAATCCAGGGAGACTCATTTTTTTGAAGGCAATTACGCCAGTGCCCCAATCGCACGCGGCACCGGCGGGTAAACATCCAGTGATTGCGTAACGCGTTCGCTGCCATTCTTAAAACGGAGCAGATTGAAATCTGATTCCGCGTGAGCCTCAAATGGTGTTCGGTTGTTGGCAGCGGCCCAATGGTCTCTATTACGTTGTTGATTCTGTTGCCTGTTTGCGGATCTCGCACTCAATTGTTTTGGAGAGAACTCTGATGATGAAGTTTCGTTCCGCCGTGTTTGTTGGCCTGAGCATGTTGACTGGGGTGACAACCTTCAGTGTGACCGCCGTAGCTCAAACGAAAGATACAGCTAA
>JBDNFN010000026.1:0-12085 GCA_041689795.1 Fuerstiella sp.
ACGGACAACACGTCGCCACGGCAAAGCTACTCGCCAGAAGAAACACCTAAAAACTCACCTTCAAAGGGCTGCCCTTAAAGCTGTATGTTGGCCGATTGTGATCGCCTTCGCACGTGTGGTTGTACACGACATCCAAAATCACTTCGATGTTAGCCTGATGCAGGGCCTTGACCATCTGACGAAATTCAATCTCTTGAACACATTGCCGAGGATCGACGGCGTACCGATAATGAGGTGCAAAAAAGTTCAATGGCATATAGCCCCAGTAGTCTCCGGCTTGAGGATCAAACTGAAACACGGGCATCAACTCGACGGCGGTAATTCCCAGATCAAGCAGGTAGGGGATTCGGTCGATCACTCCCAGAAACGTCCCGCGTTGTTCTGCAGCGACGCAGGAACTGTCCCGAGCCGTGAAACCACGAATGTGCAATTCGTAAATAATCAAATCCGCGCCGTGGCGAACAATGCAATCGTCCTGCCAGTCAAATTCACAGACCGCAGGCTGCAGCATGGACAACGCAGCCCTGCCTTCGTTGCTTCCCGGAAGCATGGCCGCCTGTCCGTCGATGTCCGGAGGGAAAAACACGTTCTTAGAGTATGGATCCAGTAGCCGTTTCTCTGCATCAAACTGGTGCAGATTAAAATCCCGGGTCGGTGCGGGACCATCAATGCGATAAGCATAGTAAGTCGCCTGCTGAAGCTTTTCGAGTGCGATGCGACAGTGCCACACTGGTCCGGACTTATTGTGATATAGGTCGAACCTATAGGAATACACCGAATCCGACAGGCTGTCGTCGCAGTAAAAAAGCAGCTCAATCTTTTCCGCGTGCTTCGAGTACACCGCAAAGTTCCAGGCGTCTTCATTCGGTAGCCAGGTGATTCCCAGAAGAGACGGCGAACCATCGCTCTGACACCAGTCGTTGTGGCTGACATGTTGAAACTGCGTCATAGCCCTGCAGGCCTGATACTTAGCGAGCTAAAAGGAGACTCATCGTTGTGGTGACCGTGAAACTGCGTGAAAGGCAGCTTCTGTGCCACGTTTCAAAACTAAAAATGCCCGAACACGTTTCAGTCCAAGGAATGCGTCGGATGATCAACTTTCTGAGCCGCTCTGACATTTATCAAAACTGACGTCACTGGCGGCGGTCTAAAAAAAACGAAATTTCACAAGCACGCGGCATGAATAAGTGATTCCAGCCAATGCAAAGTTCACTGGCTCACGCATCGTACCTGAATTAGGAATGCTTGCCGGAACAGTTTTCGGACCGCTTCCAGAACACTGTTCTGAGATCGATTGTTTCGATGCAGTGTTGCTGACTGCCAGTGCGGGATCGCACACACTGCGGCATTCGTGAGTACATTAGCACAGTTGAGCTTTAATCATCGAAGGTTTGAATAGAAACGAATCCCTCGCCATTCCGCCATGTTGTCAATACACGGCGCAATGCGTGCGATTGGCATACGGCATGCCTTTCTCATGAGTCTTCCACCGACTGAATTAAAGCTGACATTTCCAAGAATCAGTGCCAAACCGGAGCTGAATAGTGGCCCACTTCCATCGCAAGCCTGTCATTGTTCCGGTCGATTTTTCGCGGTCATCAATGCAGGCTGTGTTTGTGGCTAAGTCAATCGCGGAATCCGATCTGGATGTGATCGTTGTGTTTGTGACTCACGACTATGATTTGATTGTGCCAGCTCACACATGGGGGCGAACGCGCTTCCCGAACGCAACGATCAGCAACAAATGGATCATTTGCTTACATGGGCCAAAGACAACGACTTTGGCAATGTAAAACTGGAAGTCCGAACCGGTGACCCAGGGACTGAGGTTTGTAAGCTGGCGAAACAGATCGGCTGCAAGCTGATTGTCGTTCCGTCTCACGGCCATCATGGCATAAAACGAATTCTGTTTGGGGGGTCAGTCGCGGAACGCATTTTGCGAATGTTCGGTACTGGAGTTGCGTCGTGAGTCAATGACGAACAACAGTTCAATGCTGGCCATCGCCGAACACTGGTTTCCTCGCAAACACGTCGTCGTGCCGTCGACTTTTCTCAATCAACGACACACGCCATCGAAACCGCTTTGGAAGTAGCCGATGACCGTACAAACATAGACGTGCTGAGCGTTGTGCCGACGTTGAACGACGCAATTCTGATGGGCGAACAATTTGCTTCGGACAAAGATCGCCGTAACAATCGACAGGAGTATCTTGAACGTTTTCTTGCAGAGCACGGATAGAGTGCTCTGCAAGCCCATGTTGTGACGGGTGATGCAGGGACGATGATTGCCAAATACGCTTTTGAGAAGAATGCCGATCTGATTGTTAGGCCTTCAAACGGACGACACGGGCTGCACCGGATGGTATTGGGCTCGACAACGGAACGAGTAATCCGACATGCTGAAACGCCTGTGCTTGTGCTGCGAAAACATGATGCGGAATAGTGTATTTCAGAACATCATATTCGCTGTGAATTGCTGCATCGCCCGTTGTTGTCAGACGTTTCAACAGCAGGCGTTTTGCAGGATATGCGAGAGTTACTCACTGTGGGCGTCGAACATTTTCAGATAAAGTTAGCCTTGAATTGGCCAGGCAAATGCCGACCGTGTGTGTTACCGTCCGTTAACATAAATTATCTGCAGACTGACGAAGGCGGCGTCCGGCTACAAACGAAACTATCAGGGACAGAACATGCAAATCGCATTTTTTAGCACAAAAAAAATACGACCGCCGCTTTTTTGAAGAAGCCGGTTCAAAGCATGAACTGGTTTTTCACAAACCAAGGCTAACGGTCGACACCATGGCTCTGGCAAAGGGCTTCGAAGTGATTTGTGTGTTTGTAAACGACATTGTCGATCGAAAGGTACTGTCGGAACTGTCCGATGCCGGTTTGAAAATTGTGGCGTTGCGATGCGCCGGTTTTAATAACGTCGATCTGATTGCGGCGAAGGAGTTCAATGTCACGGTTGTTTGCGTGCCCACCTATTCTCCGCATGCCGTCGCTGAACACACGTTTTGCTGATTCTGTCCCTCAATCGTCAGCTTCACAAAGCGTACAATCGAGTTCGCGAAGGCGATTTCCGTCTGGATGGTTTGCTTGGTTTCGATCTGTTCGGGCGCACTCTGGGAGTAATTGGCACAGGACGCATCGGCGAGAGCGTGTGCCGTATTGCGAATGGCTTCGGCTGCAAAGTAATTGCCTCAGATCTGATACCGAGTCCCCGGTGTGAAGCCATCGGAGTTGGCTACGTTAAGACATCGGAGTTGCTGGCTGCAGCGGACATCGTCACGCTGCACTGCCCACTGGTTCCTTTGACGCGCCATTTGATCAACGACCGAGCAATCGATCAAATGAAACCTGGTGTAATGCTAATCAATACCAGTCGCGGCGCAATTATCGATACTCAAGCCGTAATTCGAGGGCTGAAGTCGGGCCACGTAGGATCGCTGGGGATCGATGTTTACGAAGAAGAAGCAGACCTGTTTTTTGAAGACCTGTCCAGTACCGTTATCGAAGACGACGTGTTCGCTCGCCTGCAAACCTTTCCAAACGTCTTTATCACAGGACATCAGGGCTTCTTTACGAAGGACGCACTGCAACAGATCGCCGCGACGACTTTGCAGAGTATCACCGATTTAGAAGCTGGCCTGAAATGCGGAAATATCATCGCCACAAAAGTACTCGCCTGACAGGCAACACAAATGCAGTAGGCCGACATCCGTGAGTGGCACCCGTCCAACCCGTTAGCTACTTCTTCGCGCGGGTTTAGTTGAGATGATCTCAATCATCGCAGATGAATTCCATTATCCAGTTTTTTGTGTATCGGAACAGCGCGATCATTCTCGTCGGTAGCGTCATTGCCGATGATCCTTGTCTTTGACTCGCAGCCGACCCGACTCGAACAAGCGGCTTCGCGACGTATATTACTGGCTGTCAATAATACAAGTCTGCCCAAAACAAACTTCCGTATCACACGTCAGACTTCCCTTTCTTACAACGCTGAATGATGTTTCGGGACGAATGAATCGATGCACAGTCTCTCATTCTTCAGGATCTTGCAAAACGCAGGGCTCAGTGACTGAGCTTGAGCTTGAGCGCTGTCGGCTACTATTCGATCAACGGCAAGGTGCGTCATGTAAATGTTTGCCTCAGCGAAGAATATTTCTGCTGGATTGCGATTACTGATGACTGGTAGACTCGGGAAATTGCCAGTGTCTGAGCGTGCTCGCTGAGCAGTTCCAAAGTTGGTGCGTGGCTGAAGCACTATGTCAACACAATCCGCCACGTGGGTAGCTTCGAGAAGCTCTACGATGCTTCCATTTTGTGGAAGGCCAGTCAGACGACTTCCAATTTGAGGCGTCAGGCGGACGTATTATCGAGCAAGTGCGACAGTGTTTACTTGTGCCGCCGATGAACTTTCGTCTGTACCATCAACGTCTTTTTGGGTGGTTGTCGACTGAGACTCTGAGACGTTAGCTTTTGTTTCAGTATCGCCCGGAACTTCATTTGGGACATCTTCTGGGATATCTTTTAGTCCGCCGACGGGCGGCTGCGAATGGTCGTGATTTTGGAACCATCTGACCAGCAGATGCGTCAGTGGATACGCGATTGCGGCACCGATTGGTGCCGTCAGCAAGGCTCCGGTCAGCATTGGAAGGCCAACCTGTACGGCGAGTCCGCAGGTTGCATTCCACCAGCCTGACAGCCCTTCAAACTGCAGCAATGGTGTGAAATTAACATCCGCCGAGTAGCCCGGAAAAAACCATGCTCCCAGTCGGTACCAAAAATAGTACAAAGGAGCCATCGTTAATGGGTTAGAGATATATGTCGAGGCCATCGCGGCCGTGCCGTTAAAATAGAAAAACGGCCGCGTCAGAAATACGATCGCGAGAATCAGAATTGTCTGAATTCCGACGGATGGAGTCAGGCCAACAAAGATGCCAATGCTGGTTCCTAAAGCAATTGAGTGCGGACAATCATCCAGTGCCCGCACGCTTCTCAGCAATACTCGCGGACTCATGGATAACTTTAGTACTCGACGCCACATTTCGCGGGGATTCCACCTGTTGGCAAATTTTCAGTCGACCCGGACAAACCGGAAAACCGGACAAAACCGGAAATATAGTGCGATAATCACAGTCCCGCAAAACGCTTTCGAAGTTAAACCGAAATCGGCAGGGACAAATTCAGCTATCTCCTGGACTGATCGGCCAATTCCGGGCTCGCTTGTGGATTTCTTCGCCGAAAATGCGTCTCTAACAACTGGTAATCAAGCTTAGCTCGGTAATTTGCTGGCGTTCGGGTCTACAACGGAAGCGAAACGGTTCTCAGCGGGATCGGCTGTGTGAATGATCCGCAGGGCATTTTCAGGCGATAAGCTCTTCAATGACATTTCCATGCACGTCGGTTAATCGGAATTCCCGCCCGGCATAGTGATAGGTGAATTTCTCGTGGTCGAAGCCCATCAATTTTAAGATTGTGGCATGCAGGTCGTGCACATGCACCTTGTTCTCGACAGCGCGGAAGCCAAATTCGTCCGTGGCTCCGTGCACATAACCGCCCCGCACTCCGCCACCCGCCATCCATATACTGAAACCCCAGTGATTGTGGTCTCGACCGTTAATTTTCCCAGCGTTGGCCCCTTCTTTGGGCATTTCCACGACTGGTGTGCGACCGAATTCTCCGCCCCATATCACCAGAGTGTCTTCCAGCATTCCTCGTTGCTTGAGATCTTTCAGCAAGGCCCCAATCGCCTGATCACATTCTCGAGCCAAGCGACGGTGATTCACTTCAATGTCATCATGATTATCCCACGGCTGACCGGCACCGTGCCAGATCTGGACGTAACGAACGCCGCGTTCCACTAGTCGTCGTGCGATCAAAATTTGCCGTGCCTGCAGACCATCGCCATACATCTCCCGAATATGCTGAGGCTCACGATTGATGTCGAATGCTTCAGCGGCTTCAGTCTGCATTCGGAAGGCAAGTTCAAACGACTGAATGCGTGATTCAAGTTGTGAATCGCCAGTGTGAGATTCCAGGTGTCGATTGTTTAACTGCCTCAACAGATCCAGCTGCAGTGACTGCTGATCCGGCTGAATTCGATTGTTGCGGATATCTTCGATCAGCTTTTCAATTTGAGTATTCTTGGTGTCAATATACGTGCCTTGATAGATGCCCGGAAGAAATCCTGCCTGCCAGTTTTGCGATTCCTGAATTGGGTATCCCCCGGGACACATCGCGACAAATGCCGGCAGGTTCTGGTTGTCCGTCCCCAAGCCGTACGACAACCATGATCCGAGACTTGGACGCACCAGTCGTGCTTCGCCGCAATTCATCAGCAGCAGCGATGGTTCGTGATTGGGGACATTCGCGTGCATCGAACGAATGACGGCAATATCGTCGATACTTTCGGCAACATGTGGAAACAGATCACTGACTTCAATTCCGCTTTCACCGTACTTTCGAAATCGAAACGGCGACGGAAATGCTGCACCCGTCGGACGTTCTGTCTTTGGATTACCACCGGGAATTACCTGGCCGGCGTACTTATGCAGAGCGGGTTTTGGATCGAACGTATCAACCTGTGATGGTCCGCCATTCATGAACAGGTGAATGACTCGTTTGGCTTTGGCTGGAAACTGCCCGCCCTTCGGTAGCAACGGATTGCCGCCAGTGTCAGCTATCGCTGAATTGGACGCCATGATGTCGGCCAACGCCAAAGCACCAATGCCCATTCCGCATCGCGATAGCATGTCTCGACGGCTAACGGCAATATTAGGAATTCCGTATGACGGAATTCCTTGAGGTTGTGCAGAAGATGGATCCTGCATGGAAGCGTTCCTTTGAAATCAAAATCAGTCGACAAACATGAATTCGTTGGTTAGCAGGATTGTCTGAGCAAGCTGCTGAAGGGCGCCAAGACGCGTTTCTGTCGGACCACCGGAAAACTCTTTTTCTGAATTCCAGCCTCGAACCCGCTGACCGTTCACGGACTGTTCGATGCGAACTTTCCAGCGAAAACTGTCGTGACTTTCGTTTGCTCCGCAGTCGGCGACAAAGTCAATATGTTCACCATTTTTCAGCTGCACAATGGCAGTCGCCAGAGGCTTGTTTTGGTTGTGAACCTGCACGGATCCGAGAGACTTACCAGCCTGCAAAACGTGCGCAAAAACTCCGTCGCCGTTTTCGTTGCTGTGTTCGACTGTACTGGTTACTCGAACAGAACAATCACGGTCGGCCGTCCACCGTCGTACAGGACAATGTCGCAGATCATGTCCCGTGTGTCCGCCTTCTTTGTTTAACATGCACCAGCCGAGCTGTTCGTCGGGCATTTTTTCACCACCGCTCCAACGATTCTCGTGAAACACAGGTAACGGTTCCGTCTTCACAAGTTCGGTTTTTGCGGTGTTCAGTTCGCCCCATAAATAGGCCCAGCCAACACTTCGATTTCCAGTTGGAACCAGATCGTTCGCCGCTTTTAGAAACTCGGCGCTGAATGCCGTCTCACTGGCGGTCGGTTCCCGTTGCAGGATCTTCACGAATAGATTTCTGGCAGCCTGTGCTGTGTTTCCATGAGATGATGCCTCGGCGATGCTAGCCAGTGTTTCGGCCAGCGACATCACAAACGGGTTGTTCAGCTGAAACAGGGCCTGTTGTGGAACCGTGGTTTCGTATCTCTGAGCCGCGTGATTGTCGGGGCTGGCAAAATCAAAAGTCCGGAAAAGATTTGGAAGGTTTTGTCGGTCAATTCTGGCGTAAATGGTTCTTCTGAACGTGAATGGTGTTGATGTTATGTCTGCTGATGTTCCTCCGACGGTGGAATCCAGTTTGCCGGAAACAGCCAGTAGGGAATCCCGAAAAGCTTCGAAGTCCAGTCGTCGCAGAGGCATTCTGGCAAGCAGACGGTTTTCGGGATCAAACGCAGCAATTTCCGGGCGAGGATCGCTGCTTTGCTGCCACGTATGCGACAGCACGATATAACGAATCAATGCCTTCTGCGACCAATTGTTTCGAATAAACCATGTTGTTAAATGATCGAGCAGTTCAGGGTGCGATGGAGGCCCGGTGCGAACTCCAAAATCGCTGGGAGAATCAACAAGCCCTTTCCCGAAAAGTCTCATCCAGATCCGATTTACAGCCACTCGAGCTGTCAGTGGATTATCTGCGTTGGCGATTTTTTCAGCGAGTTCCAATCGACCGCTACCTTTTAAAAACGGCTGCGGTTCTGCCTTCGACAACGCAGTCAGAAAATGACGCGTCACGCGTGGGCCACGATTACCTGCACTGCCTCGAACAAAGATTACAGGTTCCCGCGGCTTGTCGTGGTCAACAAGTCGCAGCGTCGACGGCTCGTCCTTGGGTTCATGTGAAGAATCGAAGACACCGTACAGCGAGTAGTAGTCTGCCGTTGGAATCGGATCGAACTTGTGGTCGTGGCACCTGGCACATGTAACGGTCAGGCCCATCGTGCCACGAGACAGCACGTCAATCCGGTCGTCGATGATATCCTGATTGTTGTTCAGAAAACGACGTCCCAGAGTGAAGAAACCCATGGCGGCAAGCTGAGCCGGGTCGTCAGAACCTGGCATCTGATCGGCGGCAATCTGTCGCTTTAGGAATTCATCGTATGGCATATCATCGTTGAGAACACGGATCACCCATTCTCGATAACGCCATGCATCTTTATATTCGCGATCTTCAGTAAAGACGTAGCCTTTGGTGTCTGCATACCGAGAAATATCCAGCCAGTATCTTGCCCAGCGTTCGCCAAACCGAGGCGATGCCAGCAGCCGATCAATGTATTCGTTGATCCACGTTGTGGTTGCGGCAGAATCGCCCAGCGACTCTACGGCAGCAAGGTCTTCAGACTTTGGAGGCAGGCCGGCAATGGCATACGACAGGCGTCTTGCGAGTGTCCGACCGCTCGCCAATGGAGACGGCTGAATGTTTTCTTCACGCAGGCGGTAACGAACAAACGCGTCTATTAAATGGCAGTTGGCGTCGCCAATATCAGGTCGTGGCGGATCGGAAATTGGCTGAAAGGCCCAATGCGAACGCCACCCATCTTTATTAACGGGGTTGGCCTTACCGAATTCTTGGTTTTCCGGCCAGAATGCCCCCGCCTCAATCCATTGACGGACGGCGGCGATCTGACCATCCGTCAGCTTTTCCTTGGGCGGCATCTGAGTATCATCTTCAGAATATTGAATCACCTGCAACAGGCGGCTGGCACCGACATCCTTTAGGTTCACCAGAGCCGGAACATCGTCTGTTCCAGTAAGAAGCTGTTCTCGTGAATCGAGTCTCAAGCCGCCTTCCTGCTTTTCCGGACCGTGGCATGCAACGCATTTTTCGATCAGCAAGGGCCTGATCTGGCGTTCAAATTGGTCCTCGCGTTCATCGGCCGAGGCACATGGATTCCACAAAGCTGTACACATAACTGACAGGCCAAAGGTTGCTTCAGTTAGGAAGTGCAAAAGACGCCGGATGATTGGTGAACCGTCAGTGGACATGGCTAAAAGCGACTTATTCTGGTCGGAAGGAAGAGAAACAATGGCGGGAATTAACCAATCAACGCGAGCCAGTCGGAAACTGGCCTGCTGATAACCTGATCGGCAGGAGGGATAATGTCTGTTGGCACATTCTAGTTTGCCCACAGGCATTCGTCGACGAAAACTCATTCAACCGCAGCAAATAGTAGACAGTGAGAAGCCTTGCTGCTGGGAAATTCTGACACAGAATTAAAAAACTGCCCGATACGAATTCTTCCGTTTCAGATTGCCGGCCAGCGTGTACTGCACCTGATATTTGGTAACGCTCTGAGGTTGTCGCCCGCTGACTGCGGCCTGTCAACGCCCAGACGGCAACCATCGAATTTCCAAACGGACGCTGTTGACTTTTAGCGACAATCTGCAGGAAAAGAATTGGGGATTAGGCGTTTTGAAATGTATCAAAACGCTAATTGTCAAGAGTTTTGTCAGAGTTTCGAGGAAGTGCTGTCAGGTCGCGAGTCGTTTGCTCACTTCTTTCACTAACTGAACCTTCGGGCGTTTCCACTTCTACTTCAATTTCTGTGTCCCCCAACAAAATACGGTCTCCGGTTCTTAGTACGTGAAACTGGATATCGTGTTCGTTCACAATCGTAAGATTTGTCGATTCAAGGTCACGAATTTCGAATTGATCCAGAGCGTTCAGGGAAATTTGGGAATGTTTTCGACTGAGCAGTTCGTCATCAATTGTAATGTCTGCATGCCGACTGCGGCCCAACACAACTGGCAGATCCACCGGCAGTAATTCACGGTATCCCTCTTGCAGTGCAGGTGACCTAAGAATCAATTTTCTCACAATTAGCCCTTCAGCAGAGTCTAAGCCGGAACAGGAATCATCGGGTTCAGTCTGTGGGTGAATAATCGTTACACATGACATAAACGGTAAGTAGGCATTCTTGAATGCTAGCCGCTAAGTTGGCCCAGACCAATTCCGATTTAAAGATGACGTAAGCTGAAGGTGCAACCCGAGCGGTGTTTCCCATATCGGCCGCTCGCCACGTTGGCACGCACCTCAGTAGAATCCTTTCAGAATCATGAAAAAAACAGCCTCAAAACAAGAATCAGCTGACGTTTTGATTCCCAATACGAATGCACAAGCGGTCGTCTATTCAAAGCAGCGAGGTACCAATTCTAAAAATTCTGCAGCAAATGCTGCAGATCGAATAATCAGCCGGATTGACGAACTGCATTCCCGAATCGCAGCTTTGACTGATCTGCAAGCGGAAACTTCCAGCGACGCTGATGCGTCCGCCAAGCTGGAGCAGTTGCTGGAAAAACATCTGAGCGGCTGCCGGACTGAAATAGATGAAAAAAATGAGTCGTTGATTTCTCGCGTTGGTGACGCCCTCAGCAAACAGAACGACGCCATTACCGCCATTGCCATTTCTATCCAGGAATTTCAGCAGACCCTTGCCACAAAAAGCAAGTCTGATGGCTTCGAGCCCACACCGCCGCCCCGTGATCTTTTGGCCCAACACTTTGACAACCCCGAACGGCCGCCTCAGGAAACCAAAGTTGTAAAGACTGACGCTTCCACATGGGACCAAATCAGAAACGCATTTTTACTCGAAAACAGTGATAGCAAAACACCCAGCGGATTCGGAACGCCTCAGGCCGCTGCTTTGCCGGAAGTGGCTGTTGTCAGAGATGCTATCGAACCGGAAGATGACTACGTGGTTTGTGAAAGCTACACGCCGCCTGATACCTCAGGAATGGATGAAGCACAGCTTCGCGCAGCTCTACTTGATCAGGAACGAGTAATATCCATGCTGGTTGGTCAGCTACAAAGGAAGTTTCGATCACGTCAGACACTCAACGCCGTGCAGTTGCGTGAACTCAAGGGCAGCCTTCCCGAGGAAATGACAGCTAAAGTAGACCTGAGTTTAAAGGCGCTTGACCAACAGGTGCGATTGGGCGAATTGGAACTTTCTCTGGAGCGTGCTCGAGTGTCACGCCAGCTGTCACACCTGGAAGAAACTCGACGCAAACTCGAATCCAACGCCAGAATCATGGGCTTCACGATCAGTCCTGACGGACAGATTGGAGGTCGCGCGGACGCTGTGGCTGAATCCGGAACCAAAGGCCGTCGCTGGCTCGGCGTTCTGGGCTTCGGTAACTAAACAGCGACGACGACGCCGTCCGAATTTGTGTGTGACACCGCTATTCTGAATTGCAGCAATCACAATAATAGCCGACCATTTTCGATTGAGGTTTCGGAGACTTGTTAGATTTGCAGCAATTCCCGGTCACTGAACCGACACGCATCGTATTTAGCCTGAGTTAACGTGCAGCCGCTGGCAGTCAACGATCGTTGAGCGTCAACGGGTTCCAAGGGGCGGCAAGGGGTTGAATTCGTCGAATGAACTTGGCACAAACCTAGCCAAGGGCGGCTAGCGTGAATTGCGCACCGCGCCGCAACGGAAAAGCGTCGGCGTGCGTATAAGTGGTTTTAGAATCATCACTTAACACGCACGGGAGGCGGATCGATGCCGAAGACACAGCTGTACTGAACAGCGGGAGCTTTTTGAAGTCGG
>JBDNFN010000027.1:0-3260 GCA_041689795.1 Fuerstiella sp.
GCCGGCCATCATTCACGGCAGCAAGTGAGTGAACGACGACCGGCTCCGACGAAGGCAAATCCTCACACAACATTTTTCCGAGACAAAATGCCTGTCTCAAATAACCTTAACCCGCGCCCACTAAATCTACGGAACTTCAGAAGATCCCAACGGCAGCAATCAGTGAAAGTGCCACTTGCCAGCTAAGCCCACAAACACCCATCAGAAGAGAATAAGGGGACATTCTACTTTAAGGAAAAGTACAATGTCCCCTTTTGCGCTCCAGTTAAACGGCGGCAAGATGTTGCCGATACGTGAGGTATTACGTGGTCGCTTCGAGTCCGCTGAGTGTTCCAGAGGCGGAACTGAAGCGGCTGATTTCCACCCCGGACTGCTGCAGCATCGACGTGAAGAGATTGCACAGCGGCGTCTGGTTGACTCCCATTTGAGGGGCGGTCTTCTTCAGTGGATTGGACGGTTTGGATTGCTGTTCCGCTGCGACCAAATCCTGCACGTAAGGCTGGTTGAACGCGAGATGCTGGCCGTGACGAAAGCCGCCGCCAGCCAGCAACACCGGCAGGTCGTGAGTCCAGTGGGTATTACCGTCGCGGAGGTTGCTGGTCATCAGAACCATGGTGCTGTCGAGCAGGCTCCGGCCGCCTTCCTGTGCTGTTTTCAGTTTCCGCAGCAAGGATCCGTAGGCCTGAAGCAGTTGCTTTTCGACGGCCTGGCAGTCGGCCAGCTTCTTTGACTCCTTGCCGTGATGCGACAGGTCGTGATGCATGCCGAACGTCTTGATGGTCACCGCGCGAGTGGAATCCGTGACCAGCGCCAAGTGAATCAGGTCGACCATTAATTCCAGCTTTTTCTGTTGCAGCGAGTTGTCGCTGATGTCTGCTGGCGGATTTCCCATGGGGTCGGGTTTCGGGCGGTTCACCCATTCGCGCGCCATCTGCAATTGCTTCTCGACGTCACGAACCGACGAGAAGTATTCATCGACGCGAGCCCGATCCGACTGACTGATTCGGGCGTTGAGTCGTTTCGCCTGATCGCTCACCACATCCAGCATGCTGCGGCCTTCGTCGATTCGCCGCAGTTCTTCTTCAGCCTGTTGCGGAGTCGTGGCGAGGAACAGTTGCTTGAAGATGTGGGACGGTCGGTCCACAGCGGGAATTGCAACGCCGTTGCTGGTAGAGGACAGCGTGCCGTTATAGGTGGTCAGTACAAAGCTGCTGTAGCGCGTCTGACCTCGCACATGGGCTGCGAACGCCTGATCGACGGAGATTGTGTTCTTCAGATTGTAGGAGTAGTCGGGGTAAGGAGCGCCGGTGAGCATCACGGCTTCGGCTTTATGACCGCCGCCGCCTGTGTTTGGGTGGCTCAGTCCGCTGATCACGGTGAAATCATTTCGCCACTCCGCCAGTGCATGCAGGTGTGGAGGCACCGGGTAGTCGCTGCCTGTTGTCGTCGGTACGAACATCGGCGGATCGAAGCCGAACGGCACACCCATGCAGACCATGCGTTTGGGCGATTGAGTGGTTGCATCCGGCGCGGCAATCGCACGATTCATGGACTCGAGAAACGGCAGCGCAATGGCGACGCCGGAAGTGCGAAGGAATGTGCGGCGTTGAATCGGTGTGTGCATGGTTTGGGTATTCCTTTTTGTTGGCTCGTCTCTTAGAGCGGATAAACATTTTCCTGCTGTACGACGGACATCTTTGTCCGTCGCGTCTTTCCACGGACTTGGAAGTCCGTCGTACGGTCAGGTCTTATCTGCCGCTCGCCTTACTTGTTTCGGAACAACTCGCTTTGGACAACCTGGTGAATCAGCGACCTCATCGCGTACTGCTCATTCCGGGTGCGTGTCACGATCTGGTCCACAGCAAGCAGATCGCCTGGTTCGATGTGCTTGCCGGTGGCGAAGGTCGCCAGCTTTATTACTAGGTTTCGGGCGATTAACTCGGGCTGCTGTGCCAACAGAGCCCGGTACTCACGAATGTCGGAGACGCTTGTCTGGTCGGGCAGTGTCGAACGAGAATCGACAGCCGCTCCTTTCAGATACTTCACGTGTCCGTAGTGCGCGCCATAGAAGACTCGCTGATCGTCCAGCTTCTCGCCGGTTTCTGTCGTTCGGTAAAAGTCGCGGTAGCGGCCGATCGGATCGAATGCTTCCAGCGCGAAACCGGGGGGATCAATCTTGCGATGGCAACCCGCGCAGGATTCGTTGTTCTTGTGTTTTGCCAGCTGTTCGCGAATGGTCGTCGCGCCTCGCGTGTCGGGCTCGATCGAACCGGCGTTCGGCGGAGGTGGAGGAACCGGCGTGCCCAGAACTCTCTCCAGTAACCAAACGCCGCGAACTACTGGGGACGTGTTCGCGCCGTTGGCCGTGACCTTGAGGACGCTTGCCTGAGTCAGCAGCCCGCCACGCACACTATCGGCGGGCAACGTCACGCGGCGCAGGGTCGCCCCTTTGATTGGTGGCAGATCGTAGTGCTCGGCCAAACGCTGGTTGAGAAACGCGACCCGCGAATTGACGAGGTTTTCGACTCCGCGATTACCATCGATCAGATCACGGACAAACGCCCGCGTTTCCTTCACGATCGAGTCATGCAATAGACCATCCTGCGTGCCGTCGCCGTGGCTCGTGAAATACTCGGGAAACAGGTCACGATCCGGAGTTGTCGCTTCAATCTCGCGGAGGTTCAGCCAATGGTCGAGGAAATCGTTGACGAACGCGTCGAAGCGTGGCGATGAAATCAAACGATCCGCTTCGCGACGGAGGACATCCGGCTTTGACAGCTCGCCGCGGCTGGCAACTTCCCGCAGAGTGTCGTCCGGGCAGGTTCTCCAAAGGAAATAGGAAAGTCGCGAAGCCAGCTCGAAGTCATCAAGGACCGGTTTGCCCTGAACCAGAAAGAGAAAGTCGGGAGCACATAACACGGCCCGGTGTGCCGCGTTCATGGCGACTTCGAAACACTCACCCTTGTCGAGCTTTGCCTTGGTGAGTGCAAAGTACGCGAGCACTTCATCGTTAGACACGGGATGTCTAAATGCGCGAGCTATGAATGTGGCAAGCTGTGCTTTGGCGAGTTCTGCAAGATCTTTCTCGGTAGGCTGAACGGTCACCGGATTGCTCAATACGCTGTAGCCACGTACTGGACGCAAGATCGAGTTAGGAACCAACGCCGTTTTCGCGACGTCCACTGCTGGCACCAGTGGGGCGTCGCCGTAGAGCAGGCGATGGCCCGGCGGCGGCCAGCTTTCAACGATCGGCCCGGTAA
>JBDNFN010000028.1:0-6014 GCA_041689795.1 Fuerstiella sp.
AACGCCTGAAATTGTTCCAGCAGAGAATCAACATCCTGAATACTTGGGGGCATGGCAGTGGCTTGATACAAGACGTGTGGGAGACTCAAAACTCGAGCCAGACATCATCGCCGAAACAAGCCCGCAGCGCAAGTCAACCCTCTTGCCAAGAGATCCCAGAGTGCGCGTTAGCCGTGCCTTGTTCATGCAAAATGGGGGGGAGTTCAATGGCTGGCCTGCGTTATCCTTCGCACGGACGCTCAAGACAGACCGGTTACCCAATTCGCCCCTCCGTTGAAGGCCGAAGTAGTTGGTTAAACTTGCCTCGTAAAATACTTTCATTCTTTATTCGAAACCGGTTTTATCCCGGCACACACTGACACCTTCCCCCCCCTTGTCTGAGCTGAACAACAAATAGGCGTTCGACGGTCGCAACCCGAATTCGTCTTCCGGAATCATCTGGTTTTCGGCCGCTACGACCGTGCCTGGGTGCCGGAGCGAGAGATATTCGGCAAGGTTTACGACATGACAAGTGAAAACACTGCCCGCAAATTCCGCGTGAAGCGGTACATGGAAAAGTACCAAATCAAGCATGTGAACTAATTCGCGAGGGATGTTCCGGTGTTCATCTGGACCGTGAAGGACTACGCGTTGCCACCGGGCTGCTGATCTCGTTGGCGGCAAGGGATGGTTTGGATGATTGCGAAGGCAACGAAACGGCTTTTAACACAGTCACATAATGAATCGATGAAAACAGATGAGCACACGTGAGCGTATGAATTCCGGAGCCAATAACAGCAATTCGCTCCAACGTCTCCGAATTTATCTGTAACATATCGCTCGGGTGTCGGACGGGCCGTCCGAAGTTGGCCATTCCGGCGGTAGACGCGGCGTTTTGCAACCTTGGTTTGTGTTTATCCGGACTTGTTGAGTCTCTGCTGGCCAACTCGGTACAGCTGCCTACAACTTCGTCACGGGCGTTCCTGTGTTAATGAAAGGCAACGTCGCTTGAACAATCATGAAATCAAGTTCATCCCGAACGAAGATTTTGACTCCACGAGCGAGCTGGATTTCGAAGCAGTAGACATCGAGCTGTATGCTGCAGAGGAGGGACGTCGCGCACCGGTGGACCGCAGCGAAGCCGCTGCGACATTCGTTCAGGCAATCGAAGAAAGCCGGATACTCACTTTCGAAGGCGAGCAGTTTCTTTTCAAACGCTTGAATTTTCTTCGATTTCGAGCGAACGCTATTCAGTCCACACTCACAGGAAAACGTCCAAAGAAAACAATTAATGAAATTGAACGGCTTTTACAGGGAGCACAGGAAACCCGGGAAGACATCGCTCGTGCAAACATGCGATTGGTTATGTCCATTGCTCGAAAGCTTTCCTCAGGACCGGACGACTTTGATGAATTTGTCAGCGAATCAAACGGAATTCTTCTGAATGCAATCGACAAATTTGACTTTTCCCGGGGCTATCGATTCAGCACGTACGCAACTCACGCAATTCAGCGACATCTGTATCGCTTCGTTGATCGGGCATCAAAACGAAAATCACGAGAAAAAGTGGCCACCGACGCTGTTGAGGCCCTTGCCTGTGACTCGTCAGATGACATTGGGCCCTCGGCAGCCGATGTGCTTATCGCTGCTCAAGCAGTACTGGAACGGCTGGACGATGTGCTGGACGAACGCGAGCGAATCATCATTCGCGCGCGATTTGGACTCAATGAGTCCGAACAAACCAGCACGCTGAGGGAACTTGCCGCCCAGTTGGGATTGAGCAAGGAACGGGTTCGACAACTGCAGTTGTCCGCCCTTGAGAAACTGGCGGACGTTGCGCAGCCGTTCGAATCCATTTTTACAAAGTAGTTCTAAACTGCGTCTTCGGAGTTCACCAATGAATAGTCACTACGATGCCCAACCGTGGATGAGGCAGACGCTCTTCGCGGCCGGTCTGTATAACCTGTTGTGGGGCATGCTGTGTACACTTGCACCGAGTACGATGCTGACTTTCGCTGGGATCACGACGACGCCTGTTGTTTCACAGCTCTGGCAGTGCATCGGAATGATTGTCGGCGTTTACGGCGTGGGATACATCATCGCGTCGTATGATCCCTATCGACACTGGGCAATCACGCTTGTTGGACTGCTGGGAAAAGTATTCGGCCCGATCGGATTTATCGTCGCTGTGGCCAGCGGCTCACTGCCGGCCCGTATGGGCTGGATAATTCTGACAAGTGACCTGATCTGGTGGATTCCGTTCGCCGTAATCCTCTGGCGGACTGTGCTTTATTACCACGCCGTCGGGTCGGCTTATGACCTGCCGGAGTCGGATGATCCGCTTCGTGACATACAAGCAAACACCGGCGAATACCTGAATGATTTGGCGAATCAATCGCCACAACTCGTGCTGTTTCTGCGTCATGCCGGATGTACATTTTGCCGAGAAGCTCTTTCCGACATTTCAAAACAGCGGAAACAGATCGAAGAGACCGGAACAGGAATCGTCATCGTGCATCTGGGAGGAGAGTCTGAAGACGATGACAAATTTTTCGAGCAATATGGTCTGCAGGATCTGCCTCGTTTTTCAGATCCAGAAGGTCGACTGTACCGTCAATTTGGACTTGATCTTGGCGGATTCTCGCAATTGTTCGGTCTTCGCGTCTGGATTCGCGGTTTCATCGCAGGCGTCTTACACGGTCACGGTAGCGGCGTTGTGAGTGGGAACAGTTTTCAAATGCCCGGCCTATACCTGTATCACCGCGGGCAGATTCTCGGAGGATTCAGGCACGATCACGCGTCTGACAGACCGAACTATTTAGCATTAGCACAACAGGTTCAGCGGAACCGCCAGCCAGAGGTTGTTTAGCTGCGCAAGACCTCAGTCCACCAGAGGCTGCTGAAGCGACAGACCGCGATCATGATCAGATTGCAGATTCCGTTTCTTAGAAATCGCTGGGAGCGATTCTGGAAAACGACCGAGTTGTTGTGACCGTAGGTACTTGACTCGAGACCTTCTAACGTCTGGAAGTGTTGGATGAACGGTCTATAAAGCAGCAGGATCCAAATCCTTCTCATTCTTCGCCGCGTGGACTTCGCTGAGAGATTGTGCTGCATAAGGATAATTTGGTCCATGTACATCGATAAACCGGACGTAATTTTGATCGGTAGTGGCATTATGTCGGCCAATCTTGGCGCGATGCTAAAATGCCTGCGTCCCGATCTCAAGATTCAGGTGTACGAGGTCTCTGCGGAACTGGCTCAGGAAAGTTCGAACGCCTGGAACAACGCGGGTACGGGGCATGCCGGCATCTGTGAATTGAGCTACACGCCGAACCGAAATCAAGACGGCGCTGTCGATGTTTCCAACGCGATTGCGATTTACGACCAGTTTGAAAAGTCACGGCAATTCTGGGCCTTCGCCGTATCAGAAGGAATGATTGATTCGCCACGGGATTTCATCAATCCGGTGCCCCACATCAGCTTCGTTCATGGGGCATCTCAGCTAGAATTTCTACGAGATCGTCACGCGGCCATGTCGGCTCATCACTTCTTCCGCCAAATGGAATTCTCCACAGACAAAGATGAAGTCAGTAGCTGGGCTCCGTTGTTGATCACCGGGCGTAATGATGAACCCATCGCTGCAACGCGAATGGATGACGGTACCGACGTGAACTTTGGATCTCTTTCCCGAAAGCTGATCCACTGGCTGGCGGCTCAGGATGGTTGCGGGGTCGCCTCCAGCCATCGAGTCATGGGAATTCAGCAAGGTTCCAACGGCTGGAACATTCGCGTGAGGGATCGTCTACGGAACAAAGTGCGAGAAGATTCCGCCCGGTTCGTCTTTATCGGAGCGGGTGGCGGCAGTCTGCCTCTGTTGCAAAAATCCGGTATTCCTGAGAGCAAAGGCTTCGGAGGCTTTCCGATTGGAGGGCAATGGCTGGTCTGCGATGACCCGAAAATTGTGGCTCAGCATCAGGCCAAAGTTTATGGTCAGGCGCAAGGCGAAGCGCCGACGATGGCGGTGCCGCACCTGGACACACGAGTGATCGATGGCAAAAAGGCCCTCTTGTTTGGACCGTTTGCCGCATGGACAACTCGCTTTCTGAAAGACGCCGGGAAAATCACAGATTTGCCGTTCTCAATACGGCCTGACAACATTGTATCACTGCTGAAAGTAGGACTTCACAACCTGCCTTTGGTGAAATATCTGATTCAGCAGGGCCTGCAAAGCATGGACCGTCGAATGCATCTGCTTCGTTCGTTCTATCCGAACGCCGCTAAGAAGGATTGGCGGTTGATGGGCGCAGGCATTCGCGTTCAGGCGATTAAGCGTACCGACGGTGAAGCTGGCATCGTGCATTATGGAACAGAAATTGTCACGGACAAAGACAAGACCATCGCCGCACTTCTTGGAGCGTCTCCCGGTGCCTCAGTTTCCGTCGCATTAATGCTGCAGGTGATTCAGGATTGCCTTCCTCAGGTTCTTGAAAGCCCAGAGTCCGCCAGAATGCTTCGCCGTATGTTTCCGACGTACGATTTGGATCTTCTTTCCCCATCTTCAATGCAGCAGTTTCAAGATGACCACGATCGATGTGATAAGTTGTTGAAGCTGAAAGCGACCGCTTAAACAAGGAATGAGCTGACTTGGCTGCTCACATTTATGATTCGTCAGGCGTTGACGCGGCTACTGATGGAATGGGAAACGTCAAAATTACTGCATCACCGAGTGCGGCAGTCGCGCAGCCCAGACGAACTATCGACCTGACTTTCGATTTAGAGTCTGATTCGACGCCACCAATGCAAAACGACGACTTGGTCGTTCTTCAGTCTCCGCATAGAACCATCGCCGGTGATGCACGTGACTCATTCAACTCCATGAAAGTTTCAGTGTGGAAACGAGTTCTGTTTCTATTCTTGGCCGCGTGTTTTTTTGCGTTGGCAGCCGCGGGTGTGATCCTTCCGGGGCCACCAACAACGCCGTTTCTAATGCTGACAAGTTACTTTCTGGTTCGTTCGTACCCAACCCTTAACGAAAAGTTGCTGAAGTCGGCGCTGTTTGGGCCGATTCTTGTTGATTGGCAGGTCAAGAGAGGCGTGCGGCGTGATGTCAAAGCCAAGGCCGTATCAGTGGTGATGGTCGCTGTTGGCTTTTCGATCTATATCACTGCCTTCGCACTCGGGCCGTCGCTGATCTTTGCAGTGTTCGCATCTATTGGCATCGTTGTGATTGTCATTTTACCGGAGCCGCGTGATTGATAAGGTGCGCTGGTCGCCACGGTCATGTCAGGCTGGAACGGATTCCGTCCCAGCAAATCGATATCTAATCAGCGAACGAGGTCACCTTCATTACTCGATCCCAGCGGCAACGCCGCATTAAAAATGCGGCCTCGATACGTTTGCCAAAGCACCAATCGCCACAAAGACCAACGTTGAATTCTTCATCGAAGAGACAGCCTGCATCGAGAGGTGCAGTTCGGATCGCGTACCTCCATCGATGCGCTGCATGATCAATGGGCAGTGCTTCAGTGCAGCCAACGACCCGGTGGAACTCACTGGACAACCGCGACGTCAAGAATTCTCTTGATTCCTCAAGGTGCTCTGCCCACCATTCGGCACTGGCCTGAATCAGCCAGCAGTCCTTCGAATTCCTTCGGCCTGACTTGCTGCTGTTTCGATCGATCCACGACAATGAAGAATCGTAAACAATCGCCCCGTCGGCGGGGAAGTCGATACTGTCCTCGAAAGCCAGCATTACCGTCCAGCACGACGACATCAAAACGCCGCTCGTAACGGAAGCAATCTTAGCCGCGTGAGAGACAAATTTCTCTGCCTGTGCTGGCGGAGTTGCCACGATCAAGGCATCGAATCATCCGAGAAGATCTCCACTGTTAGTTAATAAGTTCCTTGAGGTGGTGACAGTTTCAGGGACAGTTCATTCTCTTATTTGTGGAGATTGATGATCTGTTCAAACTGATTCGGCGAGCAGTATTCGATGCCTGAGTGTCGGCGTTCGAAATTGTAGTAGCCGACGT
>JBDNFN010000029.1:0-9645 GCA_041689795.1 Fuerstiella sp.
GTGCCTCTCGCATCAGTTTGACGAAAGCGAGGAAGTCATCCGGCTTGTAAAAAACATCATTGCGACCGTTACCGCGATTAAGAACGTGGTAAACAAAACCGCCTTGCGATGCTCGGGCTGTGCGTGGCATTCCATCACGACAACAAGGCTCGCAACACAGTTAAAGTACAATGTCCCCTTTTTGCGTTCTCAACACAGTTAAAGTACAATGTCCCCTTTTTGCGTTCCCGTTCGTTCCTTTTTGCGTTCCTTTTTGCGTTCCTTTTTGCGTTCCCGCCTCCGGCGCAGGCGGTGGACGCGCGACGATGCACATGCCGCTATCCTCCGCCTGCTGCCACAACCACTGTACCGATACCGAAGTCCACCGACGAAGTTTGACGGCGCCGTGTTTGCATTAGTTGGCGACCACGCAACGGATTCAGAGATTCTGGTTCGCATAGAAGCCGCTCAGCACGAAGGCGATGCAGACACCAAACCTATATGGCATTATCAGCTAGTCCGCAGCATTTAGCGAGAACTCAGTCTGGAATTCAACGGCGATCAGGTCTGGCGCGTCGACGAATTTCTCGGAAGAAAAAACCTCGATAATTTACATCAGACGTCACCGGTCTGACGCGCCCGGTTCCGCGATGCAGCTTCGGCAGGTCCAACGGTGATCATTCAGGATCGAATCAGACGTGCCGCAGGGACATACGTTGAATGCACTGCCTGATCGTTTAATGTCAGTCTGTTCTATGAAGCGCCGAGTCGTCACTGGAATGCACTCGATTAGTTCGATAACCAAAAATTCTACTCGGTAAACTGTTGTTCCAGCGAACGGTCACCTACGCTTTGCGGAGTCTGAATTAATCGTTGGGAAACGCGAATGTATTTAAAACAAAACTGGAAGCCGCTGCTGGCTGTCACTCTGGGATCGATAATTGTCATTCTGGCCTGCCTGTCCGGTGGGCTGCCAACCTCGGCAGCGACATGGGCCGCTTGTCTAGGTGCGGTGCTGGCTCAATCAAGTGTGTTGTTTTTTCGTGCTGCGAAAGAAGCAGATACGCTCATTCATCCCGACCTTGCAGAACTCGAACATCGGCGAGCAGAGTTTGAAGCATGGCAGCTTGCACGAGCCGAAGAGCTTCAGCAGCAAAGTCACCGCTTGAATGAAAGGCACCGTTCTCTGGCAGAACAGTCGGCTCGCTTTCAGGAATTCAGCGAGTACCCCGTCAACGAGCATGTATCATTACAAGACATTGACGAAGAAATTCGATTGTCCGAACAGGATCGTCGCGTTCATGAACTGCTGGAAAAAGAGGCGGAACTCGTGTACGAGCGAATTGGTCGGAACGAATACACTCTGGATGGAACCTTCAACGTCGCCAAGGTTCGCGAAGACGCTTTAAACCTTGTGAGACAGGTAGCGAAGATCTATTCACCGGGCAGCAACAATCCACTGTTAGAAACCAGCTTTGAGCAACTTGCCAGGGCTGCCAGCCGCATCTGCCTGCATTCCCTGGTGCTGTTGGAACAACTGCCGCTGGACGTGAAGAGTTATAACGTCAACGAAATGTACGGCTACGTTCGCAAGGCCGTGCAGGGTTATGGTGCTTATAAACAAGCGGCGCCGTGGATCAAGCATCTTAGTCGCGGCGCGTACTTTGGCCGCTTCGCTGCCGGTGCGAATCCCGTTTCGCTTGGCGCGTGGTGGCTGGCAACAGAAGTTGGCCGCCGTGGTGCTCAGAAAGTCGTTGAAAACATTGTCGACCGGCAAACAGTGGCTGTGCTGCACGATATTGTCACGGTTGTCGGCGTGGAAGCTGCGAATATCTATGGTCCCGGCTTTCGGCAACGCGATCCGGCGTGGGTGTACGGTACGGAACTCACCGAACTGCTAAAACGGTTCCCAATGTCGCGAGAATCGTTAAGTCGTGGGCTGCAGCAGATTACTCAACTTCCGCTTAGAAGTGAGTACGACCGAATCTATCTGTACCGATGTCTGGCGGGGAAGAAAGCGGCTGGCACTCGTCTTAGTGATCCATCTGTCTTGACACGCAAGGATCGTGAAAGCATTGCTGCTCAATTGGAAAACTTTTTTCATTCTCATCTGCATGGCGTGAATGAACAGGACCGTCTGACGTGGCAGGAAGACGTCGAATCTCGACTGGACATGAAGCTTAAACTGGGAGCATCTCAGGGCGAGGGTTCTGTCGAATCACAGGCCGAATGTGCAATTGTTGCGGTACACGGATTTCTGACTTCAGTGGCTGCTGTTTCTGCCACGGAGGCGACTTCAATACTCGAACACAGTGTGTTGATGACGCATGTTCCTTTTGAGCAACGTGACAACCTGCTGAAGGCTTTGAACATGCGGGCGGGCGAAGATCGATTTGAGCCGCCAAATCTGGACCCCGATGCGGAAATGACCGATCTGTTTCTGACGTGCCTGTCCGATAGCTGCATTATCAGCAAACAGACCAGTGTTAACATTGTGGCGTTGCTATTGGAAACAGCCGCCTATTTTCGGCGTTCACAGCAGGACGGTCGGGCTATTCTGGACGCGGCGTTTTCTCGCTGTCTTGACCAAAGAAAAACAGCGGACTGCCGAATCGGACGAATTGAACCTGCGATGGCGCAATTGATCATGCAGCAGCTTAACGACTACGAACGACTTTCGGGCGGTTACGGTGGCGTGTCTCAGTTGGTTGGTAACGTACTGAACGAGTTACCTGACTCTCTGTTGATCGTCATTATTGGCAGCAAGAAGTCTGCAAGTGACACCGCGTGCAATACTCACGATTCGGCCATTCGATCTGTTCTATTAACGATGGATTCGGCTTCGCCCGTCTGGACGTCCACTCCGGATGTCGTGGTCAAACGTCGAAAAGGTTATCTGATCGATGATTGCGAAATACAGGGTGGGCAGTGGTCTGATGCCGACAATTCAACATCAATGGTGCTGGCAGGTTCAGTCACTGGCGGCGGATTTCGAAAGACATTTGCGCCGCTGATTCAGGCCTTTGCAGAAAAATCAGCTGAGTAGCGCAATGCCCGCGGAGATATCATGCCGCTTGATGGGGGGCCACTTTCTCAACGCGCGGTTGCGTCGAACGATGGGAAATGTTGAAGTCAGCTGCAACAACGAGAGTGCTGGTAGGTATCGATGCAAATGCGACGAACATTCGACCTGAGTCCGTTGCTTACGTTGAGTTGCCGGGAGGTGCCTGTGAGTGCGTTTGCTGACCATTGTGACGCGGTTGCACGTGCAAATCCTGTTGTAGTCTTGTCAACAGCCGGATTTCAGCCGGATCCAACTGGGCGACTGACTTTTCCTGGCTCAGTTCCAGAACTAGATCTTTTGCCGCAGCGGTTCGGCCAGCCAGCATGAGTGCTCGAGCTTCGAAGACTTGAGCCGCCATTGTGCGTTCCTGCTGAGGAATCGACGTTAATACTTCGAGTCCGGCTTCCAACTGGCCCGCTTCGACCAGTGCTAGGCCTCGCACGCTTCGAACGTCCGGATCGCCCGGGAACAGAGCCGACGCCTGTTCGGACAGTGCAAGTGCATTCGCGGTGTTATTCTGGACCAACGCGGCCAACCAGGCCAATCGTTCAAATCCTCGACCGTTCTGCGGATCGAATTTTACAATTTGCGTCAGCAACGTTTCGGCGTCAGCGTATTGCTGCAGTAAAATGCGACTCTCGGCATATGTGAGCCTTAGACTCATGTCGCCCGGATCCTTGCGAATCAACGCGACAAGTTCGTCGGTAACCTTTGTCTGCACTTCAGAGTCTGTCACATCGGCTTTCAGGCATTCCACCCAGCAAGCTGCCTGAGTTGGCACGTCAGCATTCGCTTTTACCCATTCTGCAACAGTAATTGCATTCTTCGCAGACTGGTGAACTCCGACAAAACGAACATATCGAAGAAGGTACTCGGGGCCCTCACTGGACAACTGCCTCCATGTATTCGCCACCTGATCCTGCAACACACGAAGCTGCGTGCTTTGTCCGCGAGTCACCAGTTCGGCGTCAGCCACAGCTGTGGCCGTCTCAGCCACAATTCGCAATCGTTCAGCGGCCCCCAGCTGAGGATATGATTCTCCGCTCAATAGATTCTTAAGCCAGATTGTCATGCCAGCTGTATCATGCCGCGCAAGCTGCAGACGCAGCATACTGATGTGTCCTTCTGTGTTTCGTGGATCTTCGGCCAGCACCTCAAGAACACGTTGTTCCAGCTTGTTACCATGGACATTTGAAAGTCGCTGGCGAGCTCGTTCGATCTCAGGGCGATCGGGCATACGTCTAGCGGCGCGGTCCAGATGGTCCATGGCCTGAGCCGGAAAACCTTCCGCAAACAATAGATCTGCCTGTAGCAAACCGCGCTGTACCGGATCCGTGATTACTGGATTTTCATCTTTCAATAACTCGGTCACTTCGGTCCAGTTTCGCTGTCGAGCCGGGAGTCCAAGATTATATTTGATCATTAAGTTGGCAAGAAATTCGGGCACTCCGTCAACATGCAGCAACTGTCGGTATTCAGCAATTGCCATGGGAATCTGTTCGGCTCGCAGATAGGCCGACGCCATTCCCAAACGGCCACCTTCGTAGTCTGGATTTGATAGAATGATCATTCGATAGGCATCCATGGCTGCCACGTTGTCGCCTGATTCGCGGCGACAGAGCGCCAGACAGACTCTGGCGCGCGAGGCAATGCTGGTATCGTCATGAGCAAATCCGACCGCCATATCAAACGCGTCAATCGCTTCCTGCCATTTCTTTTGAGACATCAGTAAGCGCCCACGCATGAATTCTCGCCGTCCACGAGACACTACGCGTTCCGGAATCTGGTCGAACAGCAGTTGAGCTTCTTCGTAGCGTCGATCACTGACTAAATAGTCAACCAGCACTTCATACATTTCAAACTGACGCGGGTCCTGAGAAATTCCGGTTCGCAGATTGTTAATGGCGAGTTCGCGCTGTCCGCTGGCCCACAGTGCAGACGACAGGTACAGCCGCAAACGAGGTTGATCTGTATTCCCTTCGAGCACCGAATTAATGTGCGAAATGTACCGTTTGTATTGAGCGTGGAAATCAAAGTCTCGATTGTTCGCCGCCGCCTGTCGAATTGATTTCAGTAGCAACGCATTCGTTTTTACGTCGTCGCTTTGTTCGCTGACAGCCGCCCACAGGTCGGGAAGTGCCTCTGCCGGTCGTTCCTGCGAGAGCAACCATTGAGCTCGAATCTGCCGAGTCCTGGCGAAGTCCTGCTGCGAAATCATACGGTCCAGCAGCTTTTCAGCTTCAACCGGCTCCTTAGCCTCTGAAGTCTTCAGGTCGGCGAGATACTGAAAGGCTTCCGGAGCCGGGTTTTCCAGAGCAACCGCGTTAGTAAAGAAGGTCATTGCATCTTCGAAGGCACCCGTGTCTTTGGCAACGATTCCACTAAAATGCCAAACGTCTGAAAGATCAGATCGCTGTTCTCGCATATGTTTCAGGTGAATGGCGGCGTCGGAATAGCGGCCCAGTCTGTCGGCGATTCGAATCTGCCGCATGCGAATGTCGTCGCGTGACTTATTCGTCAGCAACAACCGTTCGTTAATCTGAAATGCTCGCTGTAGGGCCTTGGCGCTATTGCCGTGGTCTTCCAGAATTTCCGAAATGCGTTCTTCGACTTTAGTATCGTTTGGATTCAACGTCATGTACTGTTCGTACAGGTCGAACGCGCGATTAAACTCGTGGTCTTCAAAAGCGATTGTTGCCGTTGCTTTCAGATATTCGCTTGTTCGAGCAACCTGCGAACCATGCAGCTGACCAATGCCGATGGCTATCAGAGTTCCTCCTCCGACCAGAATCGCAAAAGCCTTCAAATTAAGAACGCGACGTGGTTCTGATTCGCTGTTGTTCGGTGAGTGAGCCATGGAGTATCTCGATTACTTTAATCACTGTTGTTTCAAAGGATGAAGAGCCGCAGGCGAACTGAAATTAACCGCCCAATGCCGCACAAATGACTGGCATTGCGTCTTCAAGAAATGATTCAATCTGAGGCAACGGAGTCCGTCCGGTATCTTCCAGCCAGCTGTCCGTCACATACAACTTGTACAGAAAAGGCTGGCCGCGAAAACTGAACCTGGGATTAGCAGGAGCACTCCATCCGCCATCCGCACCCCAGCCCCAGAAGACTCGCACAATTTCCGGAACGGATGCGTTTCCCTGTCGGAACGAAGACTTGTTCATCTGGCCAGGCAACGCTGTATCGTGTTTAACGGTGGTGATTGTGGGACCTGAAATCAGTGTATAGCCAACGCCTTCAAAACATGCCGTCGGAGGATGCACGGACATGGGGCCGGAGTGGCCGCACAGCAATGTTAAATTGATTCGATACCCCGTTTTTGCGTTCCGGTATTCTCGTCGTATGTAGCCTTCAATGCCGGCGACTTCTATTTCCCGCTCGGACAGAGTGCTGGAAGTTGAAGTCCAGTTTCCGATCGATTCCGGAACACTGGCAACATGTTGCACGGCCGCATTTAAAGCATTGGAATCTTCTGCGGCAAAGCCATTTACTGCACTGTCGGCGAATTTCCCGACCAACAGAACCGCAATGCCTGCCCCCATCAGAGTCATGTCGCGTCGACTAATTTTGGTTTCCATCACGGTGAACATCTTCTGTTTATGAAATGTGATTCAGTATTGCCGTTGTAGCGGAACTGACGACGCTATCTACGGTCTGAGACGCCTCAACAGCTTCTCTTATCAATGCGATTGTGCGATCGGCAGAACACCCGGCAGTCCCGCAGTTCTTACGGTTCTGAGCTTTTCTTCCGTGTTCGCTGAAGGCACAAACAGCCAATCCAGAAGTTTCAGTTCCAGGTACAGAAGCAGCATTGCAGATGGCATCATTAACCAGCCGCTGAGATCATGAAAAACAAGATCGGCCATCTTTTGACCGAACAGGTGATGTGCCAGCGCTGTGGCGACGATTCTTGCGATGTTACAGATCAGTGCAATTGGCACTGAACTAAAAAGAATGATTGTCTTTTCCCAGATGGTCCGTTTGCAGACGATCATAGTAGCTGCCGAAATTGCGACAAACACTGTAAGCATTCGCATGCCACTGCACGCTTCCGCCACACCCAGTTTGTGGTCGCCCATCAGAATCATGCTGCCCTTGGCAACAGCCGGAATACCACACGTTTGAATGTAATAGGCCGCTTCTTCCGCACCAAATAACTGAAGAGGTCCGGACAGCATTCGCTCAACTCGAAACGGCAGCGGAAACATGAACATCAGGAACATAATCGCAGGCCAGACGCCAACTACCAGACGTCGTCCCCAGATCAAAAGTATTGTGCCCGTGATGCACAGCAACAGTGCAATGCAATCGCCAATTTCAACAAACAAGTAGACCGACAGTACGTGCAACACAATGCCGGCTGCTATACAAAGCAGCGACCACTTACTTGATTGGGCAACGCCAACCGTGATTCTGTCACTTAAATACCATCCAAGCCACACGGCCATTATCGGTATCGCAAAGCCGTGCGAATACTGAGGCTCGTTGGACCAGCGATTCACGAACGCTGTCAACAGGTCATAGAACAAAATCCACAGGGCGGCGCAGAAAGCAACAGTCCACACGGCTCGAGACTTCCAGTCCTGGCAGATCCATTCGTTGACTTCATGTGATTTAAGAATCGACTTTGGTTCCATGTCATTCAGCTTCGATTGCGCTTGCGGTGAAACGTATTCGCTTTCGCCCCTGCGAAAACAAAGCCTGTAAATAACTGCATGGCACCGTCTTTGAATGTGACCATCGCATTTCAGCATTTCAGCATTTACAGACCGACTACTTGTAGGCCGACATCGGAACCCCTCTTCACGTTCACCGGGAAATGGGCGCAATGCTGCAAAAATGCTACCTCGCACATTGCCTCCGTAAGGCAGATTCCTTGTCGAAAATCCTCGTTCAACCATTTTCAGCTGCGGAATCTGCGGCTGACGCAGCTTCTGTGACCCGTTTATGAAACGGGAAATCGATACAATCGTTACAGCCTGACTACCGGTTAGGCAATGTGGGTAAACGGAATCGACTTGAAAGAAAAGCCCTGGAGAGAAGTCGCCCGATCCGTAAATTCTGACCGCAGCGTATTGATGTGATGTCCACAGAGGCCAGATGAACTGAGCCCAACGCCAGCCCTTCATCACAGCCAAACAAATTTTTCGAACTCGGATATCTTCCACGTAGTGAGGCATCTCCTTATGTTAAAACGTAAACTCTCAGGTCTTCTGAAAAACGCTTCGGTCTTTGGACTCATGGTGGTAACCTCCGCGACTCCAACGTGGGCTCAGGGGATTCGCCATGATTCAAGATTCGTCTATGCTCAGCCTACTTCGGCTTGCTGCCAGACAATCGCATCACACGTGGCCGGAGCAGCCATTCCTGGCTATCCAATGGCCATGCAGGTATTGCCGTTTGCCTGGAGCGGTGCCACAACCGTGCAGGGACAGTGTGCATGCGACGCAAACGGAGTAATTTCAATTGTCTGGGACGGCGATACAACAGCTTGCGCAAACATCGCTTCGGATTACGACGTGATTGTTGACGGCAATGTTGCACCTGGCGCTCTGCTGCTGGAAAGCGATGCACTATTGTTGAACGACGACAAATTGAGCGTTCTTCCAAACGAAGATGGCTTCTATGATGGACGCGGCATCCCAGCCGGAGCCATCTATGCCGGTGACGCGTTGATTCCTGTATGCGGCCCACAGATCGCTTCCGGAGGATACGGTCAGGGAACAACGGGTGGCCCCGTCGGCGGATACGGTGGCGGCTTTGGAGGCGGTGGCGGATTTAGTGGTGGCGGCGGTGGTGGTGGTTTCGGTGGCCTTGGAATGTTGGGCCTGTTGGGCGGACTGCTTGCAAACAACAATAACGCCAACAACAACAATAATGGCGGCGGCACCACAACGACGACTCCATCTGTTCCCCCGACGGGAGCCGGTGGAGACGTCACGGTCAATGTTACAACCGGCGATGTGACAGCTCAGGGCGGTGCGGGCGGCCTTGGCGGTGCAGGCGGAATCGGTGGCACCGTCGGCAACACAACGGCAAACGGTGGTGCTGGTGGAGTTGGCGGTACAGTCGGCGACACAACAGCAAACGGCGGTACAGGCGGAACATCAGATGCCAGCGGTAACGGTACAGTTGGCGATACAACGGGCGGCACTGCAAATGGCAATGGCGGAGCAGGCGGAACTGCCACTGGCGGCGATGGATTTGGTGGCACAAATACAGCCAATGGTAACGGCGGAACTGGGACGGGCACCGGCGGCACAGCCAACGGGAATGGTGGAAGCGGCACAGGTGGAACTGGAACTGGAAACGCGAATGCGAATGCGAATGCGAATGCGAATGCGAATGCGGAACGCGGCGACGGCTTCGGCGGAAACGCAACCAACAATAACAACGTAGACAATACAAATAACAACGCCAACAACAACGGCAATGCTAACAACGCTGGCGGTGGAGATGGATTCGGTGGCGGCAACGGCGGTGGTGGCAACGGCGGTGGTGGCAATGGTGGTGGTGGCAATGGATACGGCAACGGCGGTGGTGGCAATGGCGGTGGTGGCAACGGCGGTGGTGGCAACGGCGGTGGTGGCAAC
>JBDNFN010000030.1:0-4904 GCA_041689795.1 Fuerstiella sp.
CGTCAATAATAGCGGCGGCAGCTTTAAGGCCTCGGGCAAACGCGTCCATGCTACCAATGTGAGCGTAAAATAAATCAATCGGTTCAAAGCTTTCACGACGAACCTTGGCGTCAAAGTTAACTCCGCCTGTACCCAAACCGTACTTCAACAGCACCAGCATGATCTGAGTCGTCAGATAGTAGTTGGTTGCGAACTGGTCTGTATCCCAGCCCAGCAACAGGTCACCCGTATTGGCATCGATTGAACCCAGCCCACCCTGCAATCCGGCGTATTCAAGCTCATGCATCATTTCATGGCCAGCCAGTGTCGCGTGATTGGTTTCGATGTTCAGCTTGAAATGATCTGTCAGACCATAACTTCGCAAAAAGTTAAGGCAGGCTGCAGCATCGGAATCATATTGATGCTTGGTTGGTTCTTTGGGCTTCGGTTCAATCAAAAACTGCCCGGTAAAACCGATCTCTTTCGCGTAGTCCACCGCCATGTGGAAAAAGCGACCAAGATTATCAAGCTCGCGTTTCATGTCGGTGTTGTACAGACACTGATAACCTTCGCGGCCGCCCCAGAACACATAGTTTTCACCACCAAGTTCTTTGGTGACTTCCATAGCCTTCTTTACCTGAGCCGCCGCGAAAGCGAATGCTTCTACGTTACACGTGGTGGCAGCACCGTGCATGTATCGAGGATTGCTGAACATGTTTGCTGTGCCCCACAGCAGCTTCACTCCGGTCCGCTGCTGCTCTTCTTTCAGAACCTTGGCCACAGCGTCAAGATTGGCATTTGATTCAGACAGAGTCGCACCTTCGGGAGCAACGTCACGGTCATGAAACGCATAGAACGGAGCGTCCAGCTTTTCGAAGAATTCGAATGCCGCGCGAGCTCGGTTACAGGCGTTTTCTACAGATTCGCTGCCATCATCCCATGGACGATGCATCGTTGCACCGCCGAATGGATCGCTGCCGGTTCCGCGAAAAGTGTGCCAGTAAACAACGGTAAATCGCAGATGTTCCTTCATGGTTTTTCCGGCCACAACTTCTTCC
This sequence comes from Fuerstiella sp., assembly GCA_041689795.1. Taxonomy (GTDB): domain Bacteria; phylum Planctomycetota; class Planctomycetia; order Planctomycetales; family Planctomycetaceae; genus Fuerstiella. The sequence continues at coordinate 1,038 of JBDNFN010000030.1, forward strand.
GGATTGTACCAGCGAAACGCCAGCGGATTGTCGGATTCTGGGCCTTCGTACTTTACGCGACTGACTTCTGGAAACGCGGACATGCTTGCAACTACCTTGTATGATCGGAATGTTTTCACAAACTAAGCAGACGCGCCTGATGGCCTGCTTCTGTCAGAAACTAACGCGACTGACGACGTAGTTTTCGCCGAACCGCGAAGTTCAAGATTGTATTCTGCGTTTTGGGCCGATAATTGCCAGTAGACTTCGCGCATTCGATCATAGATATTTCACATATCAACCCCGACCAAAACAGGGAAAGCCAAAGATGACTCGGCGATCGGTAGCGTTGTTGATTGAAACATCCAACGGATATTGCCGTGGCTTGCTGGAAGGTATCAATTCGTACGCTAAGCACCACGCTAACTGGTCGATTCACCTGACTGAACAGGAACGCGGCGCGGCGCCGCCCGTGTGGCTGAAGACATGGAAAGGCGATGGCATTATCGCGAGAATCGAAACGGATGCAATCGGGCAGAACCTGCGGAAGTTCGGTCTACCGATTGTCGACCTAAGCGCGGCTCGCCATCTGAAGGGAATTCCCTGGGCCGATACCGACGACGAAGCCATCGCTCGCCTGGCAGTGGAACACTTTACTGAACGTGGCTTTCGGCATCTCGCCTATTGCGGTGATCCCGGCTTTGCATGGTCGTCTGCGAGATGGGCTCATTTTCGACGAATTGCCGCTGCGGCCGACTGCCTTTCCTACGAACACCAGGTAACCCCACGCTATGACGCAGAGTTCAGTTGGGACGTTGAGAAACAACGCATCGCTGGTTGGCTGCGGCAGTTGCCTCGCCCGGTTGCCATCATGGCGTGCTACGACTTTCAGGCACAACAGGTACTCGATCTTTGTCGCGAACTTGAAATATCTGTGCCCGAAGAGATTTCTGTTTTGGGGGTTGACGATGATCGGTTGATCTGTGAATTGAGCGAGCCAAGTCTATCCAGCATCATCCCCGACACTCAGCAAACCGGCTATGAAGCGGCTGAGTTACTGGATCGCATGATGAACGGAGAATCCATTTCCACGCAGCACCCACTGATTACTCAACCGCTCGGCGTAAGAACTCGCGAATCCACCGACACGCTTGCCATCGATGACCCGGACATCGCTCGAGCACTAAGTTACATTCGCCGAAACGCGACGTCCAAAATCCGAGTCACAGACATCCTGCCGCTGGTGCCTCTTTCGCGACGAGCACTTGAGCATCGCTTTCTGCAACTGGTTGGTCGAACACCACACGAGGAAATTACTCGAGTTCGCATCGAACGCATCAAGACTTTGCTAAACGAAACCACGTTGTCAATTCAGCAAATCGCTCAACGATCCGGCTTCGACCACGCAGAATATATGGCCGCAGTCTTCAAACGCGAAACCGGCATGACGCCCACACAATTCCGTCAAAACATCTCTGAACGATAAGACCGGCCCGTGTGCCATCGGACGCTGCTGTCCATCGTCCGGTAGAAGCCTGCCCCATAGCCACGGACTTTGAGTCAATGTACCTTCTGCGAAGTAGGAAGCGTCAAAAATCGTTCGAACTCAGAATATCCTGGGGCTGCGATGTTGGAAGTGACTTTCCACCGGATGGAGTGACTAACCGCGAGTACACCTGTAGATCCACCTGATCGCTCAAAAATAGAGCAGAACCATCGCACATGACGACGTTGACACCGCCGGAATGGCCCGAATTCGGAAACGGACGTTCTCCTTCCGGACCTGCACCGGACCCATTAATCCGAGCATAATCATGAGCCGGATCCAACGGAGCAGTCGCGAAATAGTCGGTGGCGGTCAGGCCTAGACTGGTCGGATTCGGGTTCAGTGGATACACAAACGTGCAATACCTTGCGCTCGGGTCTCCCCAGAACTGACTGGATGCGGCGTTTGTGTTTTCGCTTAGCAGGATTGTATTTCCAGTTCCGTCATAAATACTATTCAGCGTTTGACTGCGGTTGGGATAGGCTGTCGGGCGGTCGTCGCCGTTGCGATCAACCGCCATGCCCCACATCACACCGCTGCGATGAAACATGAGTTTGTCTTCGTCGTCGTTTGTCGTGCCATTGACGTTTAAATCAAGATCCGGATCGTTGTCGCGATGCAGGTTGCTGCTGCCCGCCCATCCCGATGCCGCGCTCAACGAACCGTCGATATTGGCATACCCGGCGTTTACGACGTAGCTTAATGCACCTGGCTGGTCTCCCGATTCGTCACTCGGGCAAACGAGAATGTTCAACTTGAATTCTTCAATTAGCTGTGCATTCGAATACCCGGATGGCCCCGCAAATGTCGAATCGTGGTCCCGATCAAAATCCCACCGATCAAAAAGATCCCGGCGATCGAGCTCGGAAAGAATGTCAACGACCCAATTTCGCAGCTTCCTGCCTGTGGTATTGGTGTTCAGCCAAATACCGGAATTGTCATGAATGTCGCCCCATGTTCCATAGGACGGGAACTGTGCATTCTTATTCTTCGAAGCAAAGGCGTGCAGCCCGAGTCCGATCTGACGTACTCGATTTAAACATTGAACCCGTCGCGCCGCGGATCGAGCATTCTGAATTGCGGGCAATATCAGCGACATCAACACCGCAATGATCGAGATAACCACAAGTAACTCAATGAGTGTAAATCCGCGGCGGCGTTGCGCAGTTTTTTGCGTGCGTCTTAGCATTTCTGATGTCTCGTCGGTGCAAGTTCGTAAGGTGTTTTGACAGATCAGATCATTTGTTTGCTTCGCACTCCTGATCATCGCAATTCTGGCGACGATGTACACTTGGAACTCGTTAAGAACCTGTTTCCATTTCAAACAAGCTGCTAACAGTAGGCTCGCAGAGTTTAAAGCGATGCTGAACTCCAATAACCTTTACTAACCACTGGAGACTGCGACGAACGTAAGTCCGCCCGTCCGCACACGCATCAGAAAATAAACAATGCCTGCAGCCATCAGGCCTGCGCAGACAAGGAAGATTTTTTCCGGCTCGGCAAACACCGGACGAATCACAGAGTACAACACAGCGGACCCTGTCAGAAACATGAATGAGATGGCGTTGGCCGTTCCCAGAAAGCAACCTCGTTCAGCTTCCGGGGCTAGCTGCTGCAACAAAGCCTGTAACGGAATGATATAGAAGCCGGCCGAAAACCCCGCGCCCAGGATCAGGCCGGAATGCGAAATGAACAACACGCGCCACATCGGTGACATATCCGGAACTATTGGCGGAACAGCGCCCCATAAGGCAAAAACAGGGTCAGTCCCGCAGCACCCACCGAAATCAGGATGGGGCGAATTCTGAAGTTCCGACACAAAGCCCGCCACGCCGCTACCAAGTCCGATGGCAATCCCCAGCACTCCCAGATGACACTCACTTCTGCTCGAGTGACGTTGTACTGTGCCAGCAAACATGAGTATTCCGGAAGGATCAACAGTGCAATGCCCGCCAAAAAACAGAAGTAACCGCTGGCAAGCGCCACCAATAGCAGAGGCGATTCAGACATTTTCCGAATGGCCAATCGATAGGCTGTAAATGGGTTGGCATCGTAAAGGACGGTCCGCTTACTGCTTGGCAAAGGCGTAATAAACACGGCGGAGGCAGTTCAAGCCAGGGAAATCGCCACAATGATCAGCCCCGGCAGCCATAGTGCGGGAGTTTTATCAGCATCTAAAGGACTGTACGCATCCGCAATCGCCCTAGATGTCGATCCGCGAATTAATCTGGCGTGAGTGTTGGGTTTGCCGCAGACTTCTTCGTGGCGTATTTTTTTATTGAGTCATGGAGGTCTCATATGTCAGGTAGGGCGGCGAGTGTTGTGATTACGGTACGTCAGCA